>JBBQVT010000001.1:0-67714 GCA_038211245.1 Desulfobulbales bacterium
GCCGTGCGCCTCATTCCGGTGCCCGGCAAGGAACCGGGCGATTACGTGAGCTTCGGTGGCCTTTTCGGAGCCAGCCCGATCATGCCGATCAGAAATGTCGGCATGTCCAGTCGATTCATCGCTTGGGGCGGCAGGATGCCGGCACCGATACACAGCTTTAAAAACTGAGCCGTTATCAAGAAATAGCTCGCATAGTGCGATGCGGAACCATGTTCAATACCCCTGCCGCCACAGCCCAGGCCTCATGCAACCTTGCGACAAGATAGCCGGTAAGCTCTCTATCGTCACCCTGCAGATTGAAACAATAGCCATCACTGCCGGCAAGACCACCAGGAATGCATTCGCCGCGTTCTTCCGGATCCTCTATCATATCCCTGTAAAAACAAACGGAAAGCCATCTGTTTTCCGGCTCATCATCAATAACATCGACAATCGCAAAAAATTCCCTTTCGGCGAGTTTGTTATGCCGGGGGCGCAGGGAATAACTGACCCCCGGCCTGGCATTAAAGCTGCACGTCACCTCGGCCATGGCCGAGAGCTCCCGGTACAAAAGCCTGAAAGAGTCACGCATCGGTTGATGTGCTCCGGTCCAATTTTCAAGAAACGTTTCTATCTCTTCAACCATTTTTTTATCCTTTTGCCAGTTGATTGCCGGCGTATATTTGCCAAATTTAAAAAAATAGTATATTTTTTGGCTTTTCTGCCGAGAAGAATAATCCCAGTCAAGCCCTGCGGCCTTGTGCCAAACGTATGACGGTAGCAACCGCCCGGGGAACCGCCCGGGCAACCTCGTCCGTCAAGCCCATTCCCAACTGATCGAAGCATTTTCCTTCCACGCCGACAAGAAATATCTCCTTCGGCACCCTTTCCGGATACAATTTGCGGCCGACGCTGATCGCCTCGCGAATGCCGATGCCGTGGCCGCTTACCGGCCGCGGCGGAGTGGTGGGAAGCTGCTCCCAACCAAGCTCATGGATGGAGCCTGGAGCAGCGCCCAATTGCACCCCGTCCACCACCACCAACACCTCTTCGCCATTAATCTCTTCCAGCAGATCGATACCACCCAAGCCAAGAAAAACAAGACGAACATCCTCGGGCAGATTGCTCCCCCGAAGCCGTTCATACACTACCCACCCGACCCCGTCATCGGCCACCAGTTCGTTGCCGATGCAGACGATCAGGGCAGTAGCGCTCATAGCTGCGGACGGGCGGCACTAAAGGCCAGGCTAAAGGTGCAGTTCTCGCCGACGGTGAGGGTTTTCGGGCGAGCCGGACAGCCGGAGAGTTCAGCAACGATGCCGGCGACGTAATAATGGAACATCTGACATATCTCACTGCCAAGCTCCATCTTGCGGTTTCTACAGACACTGCCGATCGGGCAGTCATGCATCGACACAACCGCTTCCGAACCAATAATTTGGGCATCTATGTCCATCCTCTGAATTCGCAACACCCGCACCAATTCATCAAGGGCCAGGGCCGGAGTTTTTTCGGTCATGTGCACCGGCATATTGAGGGCCATCTTCCGACCGGAAGCAACCCCCAGGGCGGGTGTTGACTTGCCGACAAAAGTGGTGATGGTTTCAATGAGCATATCAAGAAGAAAAGAAACCTCGGTAAATGCCTTGTCATAATCCTCGGGGGCAAGCGTCAGTTCATTGTTGCCAATCATAGGAATCTCTCCATCCGTCGGCTGAATTCGATGTTGCGGTAAAAATTCTTGACCTCATGAATATTCTTGTGATTGATTGCCCCGGACGGACAAATAAAGGCACAGCTGAGACAGGCAATACAGTTTTCAAGAATATCCACCTGGGCCTTGCATGTTTGCCCATCAAAGGAGAAACATTTGGTCGGGCAAACATCCAGGCAAAGCTGACAGCCGCGACAGGCCTTGTCATTAATGGTCATCTCAAGCATATCAATTCCTCCGGAGTTCACGGATAATCCGACCATCCCGCCGTACTTCCACTGCCAGGGCCATCCGCCCTATGGCGTGGGTCGAACAGGCCAGACAGGGATCATAACAACGTACGACAAATTCAAGGGCGTTGAGCATCTTCTCATCCTCTGCACCTTGCAAAAGGGCATTAGCGCCTTCTTTCAGGGATTTATTGATAGCTGCGGTGTTCTGCTGGGTGGCGATGATCATATTGGCGGCCCGAACGATTCCCTTTTCGTCGATCTCATAATCATGAATCAGTGTCCCCCGGGGGGCTTCGATATGGGCCACCCCGCGTCCGCCTTTGAACTGAACGGGCACGCGGTTTTCACCACGCAGACCGGGATCATTTATCAATTGCGCGGCGCGCTCGCAGGCATACAGTAGCTCGATGAGTTTGGCGTACATCTGGATCACCGCATTATGGCAGGGACGGCCGAAATTGGCACGGAACTGTTCAAACTCGGCTTGGGCGAGAGGGGTAGTAAGGCCATCTACCACGTTCAACCTGGCAAGTGTGCCGACCCGGTACATATGTTCATGTCCCTCAAAATCAACGTACACCTCCTTGGCGTAGGAATGGCTGACTGCTCGCTCGGCGAGGAAGTGGATATACTGGTCGGCGACAAATTCGGTCTTTATGACACCGGATTCATCCATGGCCCTGATTCGCCCGTCGTAAAGATTAAGCTTCCCGTCCGTCGCAACCGTCCCTACATACCAACTTGGCACATTGAGGTTGGCAAGAAGCCGCGGATTATCATCAAAAAGGCGCATGAGCAGACTCTTGAGGCGACCGCTCAGTTCTTTCGCCAGGATTACGGCTTCAGCTGTCAGTTCCCTCAACCGCTGAAATTGGCCGTCGCTGAGGGAAAACGAGATGCCGCCGGCCACTGCGGTCACCGGATGAATACCGCGACCGCCGATGGTTTCATTGATCTTCTGACCGAGGCTGCGCAGACGCAGACCTTTTTTGGTCAGCTCCGGTTCGGCCTCGACCATGCCGACGATATTCTGCTTTATGGGGTCGCCCTGCAGACCAAAGACCAGATCAGGTCCAGCCAGGACAAACAGCGATAAAGCATGGGAGTGGATGACATGGCCCATATACATATATTCGCGCAACAGCGTGGCCGCTTCAGGAATGGTCACGCCGCAGGCGTTATCAAGGGCCTTGGCCGCCACCAGATGGTGGGCAGTGGGGCAAACCCCGCAGATACGGGCAGTCACCTGCGGCAGGGTGTGGGCCTGCATGCCGACGAGAATCCGCTCAAAACCACGCAATTCGTTAACGCAGAAGAAGGCTTCCTCAATCTTGCCGTTTTCATCACAGTCGAGCAGGATGCGGGCATGCCCCTCAATTCTCGTGACCGGATCTATTTTTATGGTCGTTGACATTATCGTACCTCCCCTTCTGCAATCCATTTGCGAATGAGAAATGTGGGTTTATTGCCGATCATCTTGGTGGCCATGGCATAGGCATAGTGGGTTTTCGCCGACTTCTCCAGATGTTCCTTGACCGTAGCGTAGGGAATCTTAGTGAGCCTTGCCATCCGGTCGCCGATCTCGGTGCGGATATCCCGGGTCGGCTCGGTGAGAATCTGCATGGTCGGACCGGCGCAGCCACTGCACGGCATCCCGTGGTTGGGACAAGGCGCCAGACAGCGATCGAGGGTAACCGATCCCTGACAAATATAGCCCTGGCTTAAAAAGCAGGTTGCATTGTCCGGCACTCCGTCGGTGATCTCCTTGATGGCGGATGTCTCAGTTTTCACCATCGTCCGTCGGCAACCGGCACAGATACTTTCCTGGCTGGCCTTAGGCGCACGATTTTCAATGAGGGCGGTGAGCCCCTCAAAGATAAAGTGGGGATGGGGCGGGCAGCCCGGCAGATAAAGATCGACATCGATCACTTCATCAATGGGTGTTACCATTTTTTCAAGACTGGTGATGGAGTTGCCCGGGATAAAATCGGTGCGGGTAGACGGGCTATGGCGGTAGACATGATCCATTATCTCTTCACGGCTGTGCGCAAGACCGGCGCCATGCAGCCCGCCGTACACGGCACAGGTGCCAAAGGCGATTATGGTGCGGCATTTTTTCCGCATCGCGACGGCCGCATGTCTATCGTGCTCAGTACGCACCGATCCGGTGAGAATTCCGATATCTGCCTCTGGATAGCCTTTTTCGTCTGTAAGTACCGGACATTTCAAAATCTCCACTGCCTCCAGTACATTTAAAATTTTCTCATGCAGATCAACCAGAGCAACATGACAACCACCGCAATCGCACAACCACTCGGTATTCAGCCGAATTTTTTCCCCGCTCATTGTTTCCCTCTTCTTTGGATCAAAACAGCCAAGCTATCCCCTAACCATTCTCAAGCTTCGACGGTAAGCATCTTCAAGCAGGCATTCTCCCCGGCATGACGAATTTCCAGGGTGGTCTTCTTGCCCATGATGGTCTCCAGGGCACCGGCAAAAAAGCCGTACATCATATTACAGAGAGATCCCTGCTGCGGATGGCCGAACCGCAAAAGCGACTGACGAATCATACAATCGCGAAAAACCAGGAGCATTTGGAGCTCGCCTTTGCCGTTTCTAGAAACGAGTTCTTCCTGATCCTTGGGCTTGAATGGTTCAAAACCCCATAAACAACTATTAGACACAAGGATGTTGCGCACCTCTTCAACCGCCTCAAGGAGGTCGTCGGTTCGCCGCGCCGAAGCGGAAAATTTGCGTCCGAGATTGCGGCCTGCCGCCATGGTCATGCTGTTCGCACCCCGCCCGAGAATCGGCTCGATTCCGGCTGACAGGGCGGCCATGAAATTCATTGTTTCCTGGAGCGTCCTTCTCTTTTTCAATATTTCTTCCACTTCAGATCTCCCTAGACAATTTTTCTTTGCAACAACAATCAAATACCTTCCTGCACGCAGTTTGCGTCCAGAACAGGCAAATAGATCCTGGTCAATGAGAAATTGATGAAAGGTTTTCTCAACAGTCACTCACTCAAATATGAGTATCGAAAATATGTTAGAAATTCAAGCAAAAGATGATGAAAAGTATTCTTAGAAAAGAATCTTTACCAAAAAGGACCACTAAGGAGAAGAGCGAAAGCCGACGATACAGTCTGGGAAGTGCCCACGATTTCACTTGCTCCAGCCATGTTGCCCAACCAAATCAACAAATCGAACACCGGCCAGCGGGGTAATCTCCACCTTTCCCTCTTTTTTTTCCAGGAGCTGCAAGACCTGCTCGTGCTGGTCACCCACCGGAATGATCAAGCGGCCGGGATCGGCGAGTTGGGCAATCAACGGCTCGGGGATTTCCGGCCCCCCGGCAGTAACGATGATACCGTCGTAGGGCCCGAATTCCGACCAGCCCAGTGTGCCATCGTCGAGTTTTGATCTGATGTTGTAATAACGCAACCTATCGAAGATCCGCCGAGCGCCGGCCAGCAACGAATTAACACGCTCAACGGTGAAAACCTGGTTGCATAATCTGGAGAGGACCGCCGCCTGATACCCTGAACCGGTACCGATTTCCAGTACCTTTTCGTCGCCCTTCAAACCGAGGGCCTGGGTCATATAGGCAACAATATACGGTTGCGAGATAGTCTGTCCGGCACCAATCGGCAGGGGGTGATCGCCATAAGCCCGCCCCTGCATGGCATCGTCGACAAACCAGTGCCTGGGCACCTCGGCCATTGCCGCAAGAGTGCGCGGGTCACGAATGTCTCGACCGAGAAGCTGCTCCTGCACCATTCGCAGCCGCCCTGTTGCATAAGGATCGATCACTTCTTTTTCTTTTGCCAGGAAAAGTCCTTGGCCCAGTCCATATCGTCTTCATCGGAATAGGAATAGTCACAGGCGGAAACGACACCGTTTCTCAGAGTTACCACGACCTGATTAAACTCCGGAGAACCTAATTTGCTCCCAAGCAATGGCGTCTTTTGGAGAAAGCTCATATTTTTATCCCTATAAAGCCATTTTTGCACGCCTTCACCCAGCTCCTGCTGTTCATCCGGATCCCCAAGAAAAACGGTAACATCCTCCCGAGTGGATTTGCCGACCTGCAATAAAGCGATATCCGAGGCAAGATGCCTGACGGGCGTCATATAACAACCGCCAAGAATGAAGGAAACCAGGACGAGCAGAACAAAAGAATTAATTCTTGAAACCATACACATCTCCAATGAGCCGAATGGTGTTAGTAAGATCAATAACTCTATAGCCTGTGGGCCTTAAATTTTCAATGAATAACTCGGCAGGCGGAATGCTCGGAACGGCTCCTAAGCCCCTTAACGAAACTATCTTCACATAAAACATGCAAATATTGCTGCCAAGGGGTTCAAAACGGCTACCGCAGATCGGTATGCCGCTTAGGTTCTCCTTTCCTCTCAGCCTTCGACTACCCGACTGAGAATACGATAGTTTCTCTCCACCATTGCCAGGGAATCGACAACGAGGCCGGCCTGGATCATGGCGTTGTCGTGGATCTGCCTCGCCACCTCGACGGCGAAGGCCTCGTCCCTGTCGTGCAGGGCAGCGAGCTTTTTGATCAGTGGATTGCCGGGGTTGATTTCCATTTTTTTCTTCGACTCACCTATCCCGGGAATGCCGTGTTCCTTCCTACTGGCGGCAAGTACTCTTTCCATTGACGAGGTCATAAAACCATCCGGATTGACGATCATCGCCGGCGCATCAACCAGGCGCTTTGAAACCACCACGTCTGAGACACGGGTTTCGAGGACTTTTTTCATCCATTCGATGAGTTTGCTCAGATCATCTTTACCAAGTCGCTCGTTTTCTCCGGTGCTACCATCGATCTTCGACTCCTCTTCATCTTTGGTCAGGGATAAATCAGCACGATCGGCGGAAACCAGTTTTTTCCCTTCAAATTCCGCCAGATGGCTGAGGACAAAATCATCGATCGGCTCCAGGGTATAGATGATCTCGATATCTTTTTTCTTAAACATCTCAACATATGGTCCCGCCTCAATCGCCACTCGGGATGGTCCATTTATGTAATAGATCTCTTTCTGTTCCGAACCCATGCGCAGGACATAATCGGCGAGTCCGATGGGTTTGCCGGCCTCCGACTTGGATGATTCGAAGCGCAGCAACTTACCGAGTTCTTTCTGGAACTCATAGTCGGATGTCGCCCCTTCTTTTAGATAGATTCCGAAAGTGGTCCAGAACCCCAGATATTTTTCGGCATCGTTTCTCGCTTCTTCTTCAAGATGTCTCAAAAATCTCTTGGTGATGACCTTGCGCAGTTTGGCCACCAGGGAATTATCCTGCAGGGCCTGGCGCGAAATATTTAAGGGCAGGTCCTCGCTGTCAACGACCCCTTTAAGAAACCGCAACCACTCCGGCAGGATTGTTTTTGAATGTTGATCGATGAGGATGCGCTGGCAGTACAGATTGACACCCGGATCAGTTTTGCCGAATCCGAACATTTCAAAATTCTCGGCCGGAACAAAAAGCAGGGCATTGATGGCAAGCGGCGCATCGGCGGAGAAATGCAGACGGTACATCGGCTCGGAGACAGAACCACCGACGAATTTGTAAAATTCGCTGTATTCTTCCTCTTTAATTTCGCTCTTGTTCCTTGTCCACAATGCCTGCACGGTGTTGACGACCTCTCCTGCCAGTTTTATCGGAAAAGAGACAAAGGAGGAGTATTGTTTAATGATTGATTCGATTTTCCATTTCTGCACATAGTCCTTGGCATCATCTTTTAATTCGATAATGACCTTGGTACCCCGACGCAGCCCCGGCACTTCCGAGATAGTGAAGGAACCGGTGCCGTCGGACAACCATTCGTGTCCTTCGCTCTTGTCCCACGAGCGGCTTTGCACCCTGACTACATTGCCGGCCATGAAGGCGGAATAGAATCCGACACCAAACTGGCCAATAAGACTGACATCTTTTTTGGCCGCCTCAGCCAGCTGGGATAGAAAGGTGTTGGAGCCGGAATGGGCGATGGTCCCGAGGTTGTGCTCCAATTCCGCACCGGTCATGCCGATCCCGGTATCGGTTATCGTCAGAGTATTCTTCGTTTCATCCATTTCAACGGCTATCTCAAGCGGCAGATGCCCGTCGAATACATCGGTTTTGGTGAGACTCTCGTGGCGGAATTTTTCCAGGGCATCGGCCGCGTTGGAGATTAATTCGCGTATAAAAACATCTCGTTCGGTATAGAGCGAATTGATCACAATATCGAGAAGCTTTTTCGTTTCCGCCTTAAATTCATAGGTTGCTGTTTTGCCTGTCATGGTTCACCTCTTGCAAAGTACATACGGGAGAAAAAGGACGGTTTGCCCCTTTCCATTGATTATTTCCATAAAGTCGGCGAAAATGTTAAGCATCGATGGTTGACTGTCAAGAGTTTCACTCTCCTGTTGCACATCCCCTGCAACGGCAAAAAGAACCATGAAAATAATAGGTTTAAAATGAATAATTCCTATCAGACCCTTATTATCGGCGGTGGCATTTCCGGCCTGGTCGTCGCCCACAAACTTCGATTGCACAGCCCCGGTCATCGTTTTGCCGTGCTCGAAAAGAACGGGCGAACGGGCGGGGTCATCTCCACCCATTGCGACCAAGGCTATATGAGCGAACGAGGACCACACGGCTTTCTCGACAACTGCGAGGAAAGTACTCGGATTCTTACCGAAACCGGGCTTGATCGGCAATGTGTCAAAGCCCCCCTTATCGACTTTGTCCGATATGTGCGCCTGGGCGGCAAACTCAACCTCATCCCCCAGACGCCAGGCAAGATCCTCATGGCACCTCTTATTCCCTGGCACGCCAAACTCCGGGTCCTCGCCGAGCTGTGGCAGCCGATTGTCGAAGGGCAACCGACGGTCGCCAAATGGGCGCACCACCGGTTCGGACCAGCCCTTCTACCATATCTCGACGCGGTTTATACCGGCACTTACGCCGGCGATTTCGATCGTCTGACCATTGATAGTGTCATGCCCGGAGTGCGGGCGCTTGAAAAAAAATACGGCTCGGTGCTCCGCGGCTTACTGGCTTCGATGCTGGCAAAGAGAAAAGACCGGGCTACCAAGACTCCCTTCAAGATGCCGGCCATGATCAGCTTTGCGCAAGGGATGCAACGCCTCCCGGAAAGACTGGCGGAACACCTTTGTGCCGATCGTGAGTTGTTTCTGAACACCGCAGTCACCGGGGTGCAATCTACGGAATATGGCTGGCTTATCAACTCATCGCAGGGGCAATACCAAGCAAAAAACCTGGTTTTTGCCGTGCCGGTCAATGCGGCACTGCCACTCCTAGCGAGCCTCGATCCGAGTATCCCGGAAAAATCCATCCCCTCTACCTGGCTGGCAACGGTGGTTTTCGGCTTTCAAGACAGCGTCACGTTTCCGCCGGGCTTCGGCTTTCTTACCCCGGAAGTTGAACAGCGATTCACCCTGGGAGCACTTTTTTCATCGAATATGTTCCCGGGCCGTGCCCCGGAAGGACACATGGTCTTTGAAACCCTCATAGGTGGCCGAAGACACCCGGAACGACTGGAGTTGGACGACAGGACCCTGACCCGCATGGCGTTCGAAGATGTCAGGGAGATTCTCGATCTGCCGAGTAAACCGACCTATACTACGGTTTTGCGGTCCGAGGGTGGCATTCCTCAGCTGGAACGGAACTACCCTCGCCTTCTTGCCTGGCGAGAAAAGTTTCTTGGTGCTCGGCACGGCCTGCATATCTGTGGTTTTGGCTGGGACGGCATTGGCTTAAACGACATGATGAAGCATGCAACTCAGGTGTCCGAGGTAATTCTCAGGGACATCGGAACACCTCGGGTCACAGCTGAAGTGAAAGGCATCTATTTTTAAGAGAAAACGGAAAAGTTGCGTCTATAAAAAACAAAAACGGGTGCCTGCCGCAGCTGACGGTCGGGCACCCGTTCCTTCGCTCCTGGTCATCATCGACACCAAACCTCCTCCCTCTCTTAGAGCTGTTTCACCTTATTACTAAGAATTTCGAGCTGCGCACCGACCGAACTGTTTCTTACCACCTGACTCGAAACAGCCTTTATGGCATACAAAACGGTCGAATGGTCGCGGTTAAAGGCTCTGCCGATATCCGCCAGAGATTCTTCGGTATACTTTCGAGCCAAGTACATAGCAACCTGGCGAGGAAAGGCAATGGCTCGTTTGCGCGAGCGAGACCTTAGATCCTCAGTACTGACCTTAAATTGCCCGCTCACCAATTCACCGATTGTTGTCGAGGTAAGAACTTGATTAACCCCGACAATTGAAGCCACAACCTCACGCACCAAATCCATATCGACATGACCACCGAGAAGGCAGGCCTTTGCTCGAACGGCGATCAGCGCTGATTCGATTTTACGGATATCGCCCCGCACATTGTCAGCCAGATAACCAACCAGCTCTTCGTCGAGCACCAGTTGCTGCGACAGTGCTTTCTTTTCAACAATGCGATACCGGGTATTGATGTCCGGGGCCTTAATGGCGGTGACCAGACCGGAAGTCATACGTGACCGAAATTCGTTATCAATGCCAATCAAATCGCGCGGCGTACGGTTAGCGGTGAGAATCACCCGCTTCCCGGTCTTTATCAGGATGTCGAGAATATCATTCAATTCTTCCTGAGTTTTCTTCTTGCCAGTCAGCGAATGGATATCCTCTATAAGCAATATATCACAATTTTCCTGGTACTTACGTTTAAATTCATCCATCGAATTGTGTTGAATTCCGCGCACCATCTCCGCCGAGAACTGTTTGGCAGTGAGGTAATGCAGCCTGGTCATTGGTGATTCGATAAAAATCTGATGGGCAACAGCATGGGTCAGATGGCTTTTCCCAAGGCCAGTATCACTATTTATATAAAGGCAGGGCCCAACCATCCCATCTTTTTTGACCATTGACCGGCAAGCTGATTCGGCAAGAATATTACTATCACCAACCATAAATTCATCGAAAGTGTATTTAGGATGAAGCGACTTAACCTTAGAATTGTTTTCAGGAAGATGAGGAAGCCGCATCGGGGTTCCAATCAGCCGCTTCGTTGAGCGAACTCCTTCACTCGGCTTCGATTCCTCACAAACAACCACCTTCATTTCCGGCAAACCGTTTTCCCGGAGTTTGTCAGTTATGGCATCCAGAAAATTTTGGCGAATATAGGCACTGAAATACCTGTCGGGACTTGTGAGGTAGAGGCAGTCATCCTTTATCTGCATATATTCTATCGGTTCTATCCACAGCGAAAAAATATTTTCTGCCATTGACTCTTTCAGACCCGCCTTGACTCTTCTCCAGACCATACGAAACCCTTCCCCCATAAAACCACAAAAAAAGCAATAATCAACCAATTGAAGCCATTCAGACGACATAAAACCGATGTCCTAGGCCTAAATTATTGTCTGGAAATGACTATTCAACAGCCACGTACTCTTGTCGCGCAGAAGTGTCGCGTGGAACCACACAACATGTTTTTTCAAGGGTGGAATAAACTCTAAATCGATTAGCCAGTCAAAGCCGATTTCAAGATATTTTCTTTTGAACGCGGCCTTTTATGAACACTCCCCTGCACCCCGCGTATTCACTGAAGCGGCACTAAACCGCCGCCTGTAGGCCTTGGTTTCCCAAGGTTTTCAGGACAATCATCTATTCCTCCGTCAAATAGCACCGTTACCTGTTTATACACAAAGTTATCAACAGTTTTAGAAATTCATTAACTTCCACATTCATTGATTTTACTCTTTTTTCTTCCATATTAGTCAATTTTCCGATTCCATATCTGATGTATTCGCGACATTTCGCGGCCTTCGAAGCACCAGTAAAAAAAATTCATTTTTTCGTACGAAGTTTTCACCTGACCCTGCCACGTTGTGGCACCGGGACTCTTGCCAGGGTAAGAACCTTCACACCACGTGCACCATGCCGCATAAGGACCGCGGCGCATGCCCCCGCCGTCGTTCCTGTAGTATAAACATCATCAACCAAACAGACGAGAGAGCCCTCTATTTGATTGCCAGGACGAACCCCAAAAGCATCTACCAGGTTTTTCCGCCGCAGAACCCCCCCGAGCCTGGTCTGTGCCACAGTGTTCCGTTTCCTGAACAACCAATCAGAGCGAATCAACAGTATTTTATCTGGAAAAAACAGGCCGGCAAGGAAAGTTGCCTGATTAAGTCCACGACTTCGGTGTCGTTTCACATGGAGCGGGACCGGAATTATCCAGTCGCAGTCGGCGAATTCCGATAAATCAACGCCCTGGATGACAGTCGAAATTCCATGCACAACCGAAGTATCACCGGCATATTTCAATCTTTGCACCAACTGCCGAACAGCAGGTTCGTAGCGGACCAAGGACCGGGCTAGGCAAAAGGCAGGTGGAGTTCTCAAACATTCTCCGCAGAGATATTCCCGCCACTCAGAACCAGCCAGCTCCATGCCGCAAACCCGGCAAAGAGGTGGTCTCAGGTAACCGATGCCGCCGGAACAACTAAGGCAGAGGCCCTGTTGCCGGCGCGCATCGAGTCTTATCCGGCAGACCGCACATACCGGCGGAAAGAGAAGATTCATAATGTCTCTTACCAACCGAGCTACTGCCTCCACATTCTTTCCTCCGCGTCCTTTTTCCGACCTGTACGTCATAACCCCACCATCATAAACCCACCATCTATAGCCTTCTTCCCCTCGCACTCAGCTACTTGCGGCAACCCTCGAAAATGGACAATACGTATCATTTCCCACATTTTTCCTTCATATTCACATGCATCCTTTGCAATTGCCGTGAAACATGGCATAATGGGTAGGTTTTTTGTTAACATTGGTTACCATAAAGCCAAAAAAAACTTCTTGCCGTTAAATATTAAATAGTTAACCAACCATTCCGGGGATTGCAGGCTATTGCTTTCAACCGGTAGTGTGGCCATTACAGGGGTACTCTATGACTGTGTCCAGAAAGATAGTCCGTCTTGCTCCGGCAAGGTTTTCCCTCACATATCGTCTCGCCCTGTTGTTACTCTTTGTGTTTTTTCATGGTTCGCCGGCGTGGTCCGCCAGCCAGAAAATCAGCTTTCTTCCACTGAACGTCCATAGCCCCGGTGATGCCAAGACTCTTCAGGCTAAAGCCGACAGTGAATTGCAAGCCGCCCTCACCTCGACAGATATTACCCTTATTCCCCGGAACGATGCGGAAAAACTTACTAACTATCAAGGTCCTTGGCCGCCTTCTGTTAAAATCCTGAAAGAACTCGCCGAGAAGAGCGGCGCTGACAATATTGTTGCCGGTGACCTGACTGTTATCGGCAATAAAATTAGTATCGATATAAAATTATTTGACATTTTATCGCCCGGCAATCCAACATTCTTTTTCCAAACCGCTGAGTCACTTGACGGTCTTCGAGACGCCCTAAGTAAAGTCACCGACGAGATAAAAAAACACCTCGACAGGGAATTTCGCATCGCGACCATCGCCCCGGAAGGCAACCAACGCATTGATTCCGGTGCCATTTTAAGCAAAATCCTGACAAAGGCTGGCGACCACTACAGTCAGACCGGACTCCGCAATGATCTGAAGGAAATCTATAAAATGGGCTTCTTCAATGATGTCCAGATCGATGTTAAGGATAGCCCGCAGGGGAAAAATATTATTTTTCGTGTCATCGAAAAACCGGTCATTAACACCATCGTTTATGAAGGCACCAGCGAATTGAAGGAAGAGGATGTCAAAGCTGCCGCCAACGTCAAGGAGCACTTCATTCTCAACCCTACGAAGATCAGTGCGGCTGAAGAAGCAATTAAAAATCTCTATAAAACAAAAGGCTTCTACAACAGCAAAGTGACCTCGGCCATCACCTATCCAGATGATAAGGGCGCCAATATCCGCTTTATCATCAACGAAGGAAAGAAGATTTTCATCAAAGAAATCAGTGTCGAAGGCAATGTGACATTTACTGACAAAGAACTTCTTGGTGAAATCGAAACCGGCGAAAAATGGTTCATGTCCTGGCTCACCGATGGTGGTCTTCTTGATATGAATAAAATTCAACAGGATTCCCAGAAAATTGTTGCCTACTACAATAACAACGGTTTTCTTGAGGCAAAGGTCGGTGAACCACAGATTAGTCAGAAAGAAGAATGGCTCTTTGTTAAATTTATCGTTGAAGAGGGCCCGCGTTTTCGAGTCGGAACAGTTGATGTGACAGGTGATTTGATCGGTGACAAAGAAAAGATGCTTGCCTTGCTTTCTATTCGTGAGCAAAAATTCGTCAGTCGCCAGGTAATCAGAGATAATATCCTTGCCCTCACCGATTATTATGCCGAATCCGGCTATGCCTTTGCCAGCATCAGACCGATAACCGCCAAATCCCCTGCCGGCGACCGCATGGACGTGACCTTAAAAGTCACCAAAGGCAATCTGGTGTACATCGATAGAATTACTATCAAGGGCAATACTCGGACCCGCGACAACGTCATTCGCCGCGAATTGCGCATCGCCGAGGGAGGCGTATTCGACTCGAAGGCTATACGTCAGAGCACCCAGTCCCTGCAGCGCTTGATGTATTTTGAGGAGGTGACCATCACACCCGAACCGTCCCTTGACCCCGACCGCATGAACGTCATTGTCCAGCTTAAAGAAAAAAGCACAGGAACCTTCAGCATCGGTGCCGGCTACAGCTCAGCGGATAAACTCATCATCATGGGCCAGATCGCCGAGAACAACTTCCTCGGCCGGGGTGACACCCTCTCCTTGAGTGCCAATGTCAGCGCCAACAGCTCCAGGTACAATTTGGGATATACCGATCCACATCTCAACGATTCACCGCTGTCCTGGGGCCTCGACCTGTTCAGCACCAATCGCGAATACGACGATTACACTAAAGATTCACGGGGTGGTGGCGTCCGCCTCGGTTATCCGATCTTTGAAAAATGGCAAATTCTCGGCAATTACAGCTACACCGACACCGATCTCACCGATGTCTCGGAAACTGCCTCCTATATTATTCGTAACTCGGTTGACCTCCATGTTACCAGCGCCGTCAAGGTTAGCCTGGTGCGCGATACCCGTAACAAACGCTATGGTGCTACTGAAGGCTCAAGAAATAGTGTCAGTGTCAAATACGGTGGTGGGCCATTTGGTGGCGATGCCGAGTTCACCAAATTTGAAGGGTCATCCGGCTGGTACTTTCCCCTGCCGCTCAAGAGCGCCTTCCATGCCAATCTGTCAGCCGGTCAGGTATTCGAAAATCAAACCGATAAGCTGCCGGTTTACGAGCGGTTTTACCTGGGCGGACTTAACTCGGTACGTGGTTTCAAATACGCCAAGATCAGTCCGATCGATACGGTGACCGGAGAACGCATCGGCGGTGACAAGATGTGGTACACCAATACCGAAGTGGTCTTTCCTCTCCTTGAAAACCAAGGCCTCATGGGAGTTATCTTCTTCGATGTCGGTCAGGTTCTCAATGACGACGAAAGCTGGGGGGATTTCAATAGCTCCGTCAAAAAAGGATCCGGTGTAGAGGTGCGGTGGCTTTCCCCCATGGGACCGCTCCGCTTGGTCTGGGGCTACAATCTTGATCCGAAAAACAGCGAAGATTCTTCCGTCTGGGACTTCAGCGTCGGCGGCGTCTTCTAGTCTGAATTTTTCCACTACCCTTTATCTGCTGCCGGTTATGCCTCTGCATAACCGGCACTTTCGTTTATGATTCTACAAACTCTTCAAAAACAACTTACCAAGACTCGCCTTCTTTTTGCCTCCGGCCTCCGCGGGGCAAGTCCGGCCTGGCTTGCCACTCAACTGGCAAAACAACAGCCATGTTGCGTCATCGTTCCGGACGAACACCTGATCCCCATTTTCGAACAGGATCTCAGCCTCTTCACGAGCGAGCAGATACTCACGTATCCCGGCCATGAAATCCCCCCTTATACCCCGTTATCGCCGGATCAACGAATCGCCGCAACCCGTCTTTCAACACTCTACCGACTTAAAACCGCCGGCGGACGGATCATGGTCACCTCTATTGAGGCCCTGCTGCGCCGGATCATGCCCGCTGCAGTGCTTACTGGGGTTGCCGAATATCTTCTCGCCGGAGAGGATTGCGATCGTGACGATCTCCTGACAAAACTGCACTACCTCGGATATGAAAAGGTGGCTCTGGCGCAATCGGTCGGCGACTACTCGGTGCGCGGCGGGATCATCGATATATTTCCACCCCCCTTTGCTCTCGAAACCGGTACCGTCCATGATGGTCCCGTTCGGCTCGACTTTTTCGGCGATACCATCGAATCACTGCGCGCGTTCGACCCATTTACCCAACGCTCCTCCGGAGAATTGGCTGAGGTTACCCTCCTTCCGGTAACCGACATCCTCCTCGACCCCGGCATCCCTGACATTTATAAAAAGGCGGCAACTCTCTTCCATGAGTATGCCGCCAAGTATGGCTGGGACAGCGACCATACAGCCAGGATAGCCGAACGAATAGCCACCGGCCAAAGATTTGCCGGTATGGAATTTTTTCTCCCGCTCTTTTACCATGGCCATGGTCGTCCCAGTTCGGCGGTGCTCGACTTTGTCCCTAAAGATGCTGTCCTGCTCCTCATTGATCCGGAAGGTATCCACCAGAGCATGAACCTCACCCTGGAAAGGGTCTACAATAATTACCGAACGGCTGGTGAAAATGCGGCGCCTGCCCTGCCGCCCGCCGAATTGTTTGTTGAAAAAGAAGAGCTGCTGCAACAGCTCAGTGAATTCCGACAGCTACTCGTCACTGACTTTACCCAACCAAACGACCAGGCCATCCCCCTAAGCGCCGGCAATCATCAACTCCTGAAGCAGGAAATTGCCCTCAATCGGGTGAAGCTCGGGGTCCTCGCCCCGCTTTCCGAGCAGATCTCTCAGTGGCAAAATGACGGCGACCGGGTGGTCATCTGTTGCCGCTCCGCACGACATACTAAAAATCTGGCGGAACTCCTCAGCAAACATTCCCATCAAGTGGAAATGCTCGCTCCACCGCTTGATCTTGAGCAAATCGGTGAGGCTAGTAATGCGCAGCACCTGTATCTCGCAGACCATCCTTTATCCGAAGGATTTTCCCTGCCCGACCTGCGACTGCACATCCTTTCCGAGAGCGAACTTTTCGGCGAAATGCGCCTCGGCGGCAAGAAAAAGCAGAAGCAAAAAGAGGACCCTCTGCTTTTTACCGAACTCAATTCCGGTGACATTGTTGTCCATCAAGACCACGGTTTGGGTGTCTACCGCGGCATTGAGACCGTAACTTTCCAGGCCGTTACCAAAGATTTCGTATACCTTGAGTACCGCGATGGCGACAAACTGTTCCTGCCGGTCGACCGACTGAACCTCCTCACCAGGTACCAGGGTCTCGCCGACCGGGAACCGAAAATGGACAAACTCGGCTCGCAAAATTGGAAGACCACGAAAAGCAAAGTGAAGGAAGAGGTGTGGAAGGTTGCTCAGGAACTCCTCGATATCTATGCCAAACGGGAGCTACGAGAAGGAAGGCAGTTTTCTCCGACTGGTCGACTTTTCCACGAACTCGAGGAATCCTTTCCCTTCGATGAAACCCCTGGCCAGGTGCAGTCGATAAACGATGTGATAAACGACCTTACCAGCGACCGGCCGATGGATCGTTTGGTTTGCGGCGATGTAGGTTACGGCAAAACCGAGGTTGCAGTGCGAGCGTCGTTCAAAGTCATTGAAGATGGCTATCAAGTGGCCATTTTGGTACCGACTACCGTCCTTGCTGAACAGCACGCCAAAACCTTTGCCGAAAGGTTCCAAGGTTTTCCGGTCAATATTGCCTGTCTCAACCGCTTTCGCAGCCCGTCGGAGCAACGAACAATTCTTAAAGACCTGAGTAAAGGCGGGCTGGACATAGTCATTGGTACCCATCGAATGCTGTCCAAAGACGTCGTTTTCAAAAATCTCGGACTGGTGGTCATTGATGAAGAGCACCGCTTCGGTGTTGCCCACAAGGAAAGGCTGAAAAAATTACGGGCCGAAGTGGATATTCTCACCCTCACCGCCACCCCTATTCCCCGAACTTTGCAAATGTCGCTCCTGTCCATTCGCGATCTCTCGGTAATTTCCACGCCACCGATACACCGTCAACCGGTAAAAACCTTCGTCGCCCGCTACGACGAACTGGTTATCAAGGAAGCAGTCAGCAAAGAACTCCGGCGCGGCGGGCAGGTGTTCTTCGTCCACAACCGGGTCCGCTCGATTCACCAGATGGCCACCCTGGTCCAGAAGCTGGTGCCGGAGGCGCGCATCGCCGTAGCACACGGCCAAATGGTCGGCAAGGAACTCGAAGAAATCATGGTCTCATTTGTCACTAAGAAGATAAATGTGCTGGTCAGCACGACGATCATCGAGTCCGGTCTCGACATCCCCTCCGCCAATACCATTATCATCAACCGTGCCGACATGCTCGGCCTTGCGGAAATTTATCAACTGCGCGGCCGGGTAGGACGTTCGAGCACACAGAGTTTCGCCTACCTCCTCGTTCCTTCCATGGATGGCCTGAGCAAGGATTCCAAAGAAAGACTCCGGGCCCTTATGGACTGCAACGATCTGGGTGGCGGCTTCAAGCTTGCCATGAATGATCTGCAGATACGCGGCGGCGGCAACCTTCTGGGAATTTCCCAGAGCGGCAACATCGCCGCCATCGGCTACGAACTGTATCTTGACCTGCTGCAAAAAACCGTTGCCGACCTCAAGGCCCAGGCTCATCTGGGTGACCAACCCAAGCTTGATGACCTTGACCCGGAGGTCAATCTTCAGCTCTCCGCCTATATCCCCGAAAGCTATATTGCCGATATCAGCCAGCGCTACATTACCTATCGAAGAATGGCTGCTCTCACCAATTCAGCACCGGAAAGTCAAAACGACCTGCGCGAAGAACTCGTCGATCGATATGGGACCCTGCCTGTTGAAACCCTCACCTTGTTTCGCATCATCGCCATTAAGAAGGAATTGGCTACCCTGCGCATCGCCAAGCTCGAACAGGGCCGGGAAAGTCTGGTCTTCACCTTTCAAAACGATACCCCGCTTTCCCCCGAAATGATAATGCAATTCCTGCATAAAGGGTCTGCTCGAAAAAACCCCACCCCTCCGAAACTGGCACCGGACGGGCGATTAATTATCAGCGGCAAACTGACCTCCACCGAACATGTATTCGACAGCATCGCAACCACTCTCCATGAACTCGGCAAACTCATCCCAACCACAGTCTGAGGCACGGGAACCGGCGCGTCCCGGTTTTGCCTGGCCGGATATCAAAACGGTCTTTCTTGATATGGACGGCACCCTCCTCGATAAATACTATGACGACTACTTTTGGGAGCACTTTGTCCCGGAAGCGTATGCCAAGAAAAACCATCTCAACTATCCTGAGGCCCGGCAACATCTTCTTGGAACATACAAAAGTGTCGAAAACACCCTGCAGTGGACCGACATCGATTACTGGTCGGAGCGCCTTGGTCTCGACATTGCAAAGCTTAAAGAAGAAATCAGCCATCTGGTGAACATCCTCCCCGACGTCATCGATTTTCTTAACTACATGGAAAACATTGGAAAAAAAGTGTATCTGGTTACCAACGCCCATCCCAAGGCCCTGCAGGTGAAGATGGAGAGAGTGCAGATCGAAAAATGCTTTCAGCGCCTGATCTGTTCCCAGGAGGTCGGTGCCGCCAAGGAGCAGCCTACGTTCTGGCATAAACTCCATGAAATCCTGCCGTATGACAAAGAAACCACGCTCTTTGCCGATGATACCGAGAATGTCCTGCACTCTGCCGCCGGATACGGGATACGACACCTTATACATATTGCCAAACCGAGTTCCCGGCGGGAGCCTCTCCATTCCCTCCACTATCCGTCAATCCTCTCTTTTCGGGAGTTGATGTTTTAGCCGTTGCCGACACGTCTTTTATGCATGTGGTTCCTGGCGGTTGCCGGATTATTGAAAATCTTCGAGGACGAAGGAGATTCGCATTAGCCTTGAAAAATATCCCTGGATCTTTATAGTGGGGACAAGAAGAGCTTGCCGTTGGTATCCCTCCACCCTCATACCTGAAAATACTATGCACCTGACGCGCATCTGTTTCCTTGTTGTCTTTCTTTGCACCCTCGCCGATTATGCCCATGCTGCGGCAAAAATGGTTATTGCCGAAAGCGGTGCCGGCAAAAATCTTATCGAACACAGCCTGCCCGCGGCAACCCTAGCGGCCGCCATGGGAGTCGAATACCTTGAACTGCATGTAGTCATGACCGCCGACGACCACCTTGTCGTCTTCCACGACCTGACCCTTGATCGTTTGACCGATGTTGCCCAGGTTTTCCCCGACCGCAAGCGCCAGGACGGTGCCTCCTATGTCATCGACTTCACCCTTGATGAGCTTCGCAGACTGCGCCTCTTGGGCTCGGCCGATGGCAACAACAACGAATTCCCGCTGGTCCTCCCTATTCCGACCTTGGCCGAGGAACTCCGCCTGCTCCGCCGTCTGGAGACTATCCTTGAACGTCGACTGGGGATAGTCCTGGAAATCCGCCAGCCATGGTTTCATCAACAGGCAGACAAAGATATCAGTGGCGCAACCCTTGATACCCTCGCGAGGTTGAGGTACACCACCGCGCAAAGCAAGCTTTATCTGCAGTGTTACGACCCTGACGAACTGCAACGCATCCACGACCGGCTGATGCCGGAACGGCAAATGAGTCTGCCCCTTATTCAACTGGTCGGGGCAAACGACGGCCGGGAAACCAAACAAGGGACCCGGGACAATCTTCTGCCCTATAATTATGACTGGCTGTTTACCAATACAGGTTTGCGCATGGTGGCCTCCTATGCCGTAGCCCTCGCCCTCCCAGCCAAAGAGATAGTCGACGGTACAGGCAATGTACCCCTTGCCGGGTACATTGCCGAAGCACACCGGCATGGTCTTATGGTGCTGGCATCTCTGCCCCACAACACCCCGAACTTTCCATCCTTTGCTCCGGATTTGCCCTCCTTGGTTGATTTCTATTTTTCCCGTGCAGGCGTCGACGGTATCTATACAGATATCTTTGCCGATGTGCAGCGCATCCTCCGACAACAATTGGAAATGAAAAAAGTGGAATCGACACCACAAAATGAAACTCCAACACCAACAAAAGAAAGGCTGCCGGAGCCACAAAATGATTTACCACCCTTCTTTAAAAACCTTAATCTCTCCCGCCCCACCCCGCCGGACTCCGAGCAGGCTGTCGATAAAGAAAAGGTGTTACCCGAATGAGGTGGGTTGAGATTGTAGTTGCCAAGATTAGCCAAGATGACTACCAATACAATCAGTTCCGATATGATGTTTTTGTAAATATTTCTGTTATGGAGAATACAATGAAGAAATTGACAATGTTTTTACTGCCGTGCATTCTTCTCAGCCTTTGTTCCTGTGCCAATGAGTACAGCAAGGGGAAGCAGGGCGCATTAATCGGTGCGGGAAGTGGCGCGATTATCGGCCAGGCTATCGGCCGCAACAAAGAAGCAACCCTCATCGGTGTCGCAGTGGGTACGTTACTCGGCTATATCGTCGGCAATGAGATGGACAAAGACGATCGGCAGCAATTGAATCACGCCTATGAATTCGGACCGTCGGGACAAAGCACCGCTTGGCGCAACCCGGACAACGGTAAGAGCTATGAAGTTATTCCGCAGCAGGCATATGTGCAACCCAGCCAACCGGATAAACCCTGCCGCCGAGCCGAGATTCTCGCCACCATCGACGGTCGGACCGAAAAAACCTACACTACGGCTTGCCGCAACAGCGCCGGAAACTGGGAATTACAAAATTAGCACTCTTTTCCTTTGGTGATAAACCTTCTCGGCATGAGTTGCAGGAGGTTTACCACCCTTACCTTCTTTGTTCTTTTTCCGGCCAACTTTATGTCTCCTTTTTCTGACCGGAAGCCCTCGCTGGCCTCCCTGGCCCTGATTATTGCTACACTTCTCTGGGCCAGTTCCTTTATTGCCCTGAAGTTTGCCTTTAGGACCTACGATCCCCTGGTGGTAATCTTCTGTCGTATGTTGGTAGCCAGCATCTGTTTTCTTATCATCGCCAAGCGCGTTACCAAAGCATTCCATTACCGCCCTGGAGATTACAAGCTACTCCTCTTCATGGCCCTGTGCGAACCCTGCCTGTATTTTATCTTTGAAGCCAAGGCGGTGGAAAACACTACTGCCTCCCAGGCCGGCATGATTACCGCCATGCTGCCGATTTTGGTAATGATTGCGGCAGCCCAGATCCTCAAGGAACGCGTCCGCGGCAGGGCCTGGCTCGGCGCCATAATCGCTGTTTGCGGAGTTTGCTGGCTTACCTTGTTGAGTGCTCCGACCGACGACGCCCCCAATCCGCTGCTCGGTAATTTTCTTGAATTTTTGGCGATGCTCTGTGCCACCGGCTACACCATCACCTTAAAAGCCCTGACCGAACGATACACCCCCTTTTTTCTCACGGCCCTGCAGGCCTTCGCCGGCTGTTTTTTCTATTTTCCCTTGCTTTTCTTGCCGTCAACCAGGCTGCCGGAAGCCTTCCATCTCGGACCGGGACTTGCCATCCTCTATTTAGGTGCGGTTATCACCATGGGCGCCTATGGTCTCTATAATTATGGTCTAAAGCATGTTCCCGCCAACAAGGCCGCCTCCTTTGTCAACCTGATTCCGATTTTTTCGGTATTTTTAGGCTGGTTGCTCCTCGGGGAAACATTAACCAGCGGCCAAACTGTCGCTGGACTCGTCATTATAGCGGGTGTGTATCTTACCCAGCGATAATGGCACCTAAGAGCGGCATATTTCGCCACATCGAAAATACCTTTGCGCTTCTTTCACCCTGAAGCCCGAAAAGAATACGCCCGATGCTGCTCAAAAAAGGATTGACAATTCGAGCGTTACAGATCATCATCACGATGCGACTGAGCGCTTGCTCAACTGAATGATCAGGAATTTTGCCGACAATGTAATAATTCTTTATCAATCGAAAAAATATCGACCGAGCGCTCGAACGCCTACCAAAAGCTTAAAATTTCTATCACTGCAACCGCCAATTCGGGATTGCCTTGCATGTTTTTATTGTGGGCAGTTTTTTGTAGAAACGAAGTTCTAAGACATCTTTTTTAAAAGGAGGAGCGTATGGCCGCAGGAGAGTTAAAGCCCCGGTGGGGACAACCCCTTACCGGAATCATTTCGTTGATTGCCTTTACTGGCATTGCCCTGATACTTTGGTTTATCTTGAGCGATCCGAGGGGACCTATTCATTCTTTCCCCTATCCTTTCGTGCTCTATCTTGCCATGATGATCCTGGTAGGACTGTGGCAGCACATGTTTCTTGGAGACTGGCCCTTCCAAGATATCCCCCAACCAACCAGAGGGATAATTGAGACCTTCGTCAATCTGGCCCTCGTTTGGCTGGTCATCCATGTAGTCTTTTACCGCGTCCTGGGCCTTGGCTTCAACTTTCTCAGTCAAAGTAACCTTGAGGCCTTGGCTAGCGGCGGTTCCTACCTTGCCCAGTTTAAAGATGCGGCAGGCACCATGGTAACCTGCGGCAGGGAACTCTCCCTTGAGAAACTTGTTGCCGGTGCCGCCCGATATGGCGAACGTGCGGTGGTCTGCTTTGTACTCATCGGCTTCTTCAGTTACCCTTTCGTTACCATCCTCTTTGGCAAATGGCCGGTTCGTCCCAGCGATCTCAAACAGCCTATGGCTGGACTCGCAGAGTTCAGTTGGTGCTCAATGTGGACAATGTTTTTCTACGTAGTTCTCATCGTTCCTTTCTTCGGAATGCTTTATGGAAAAATGTTCGGAACCTCCTATGGCATGAATTTCCCTTGGTGGACGTCCATCGCCGGGACAGCGCATGTTCACTGGGTATTTGGCTGGTGGGAATGGATGATTGTTGTTCTTTTTATGACTCCCAACGTTTGGCGAATGAAACCGTGGTCGGCTATCAAGCTCGCCCAACCTTTGAAAGGTTTGGTATCTTTTCTGTGCATTGTCGTTATCGGCTATGCCATCGCTGCCGCCTGCGTCAAATTTGCCCCCCTCTGGCTCCCTGACATGACTGAGGCCCTGAAGACCAACGGTAACGATAGTATGGCCCGCTTTCTGTGGTACCACGCTGCCGAGATAGCTGGTTTCACTCTGATTCCTTTCCTTGCCTGGCATCATTATTTCGACGATATGGTGCCGATGCCGGATGTCGATTCCTGGTCGGCCTTTTGGTTTAGAACCGCCGGGATCGGTGTTCTTTGTATCATCAACTATATCTTTTTCTACTATATCAATTTCGGTCACTGGGGACTTGGCAACCATCATATGGCCCATGGTATCGCCGACAGAATGTTGCACGGGGAATCCCTCATCTGGAACTTCTGGTGGATTATTCCTCTTCTTTGGAATGAATGGTTCTTCCACAAATGGCCGTTTTATACCCATGAACATTGATTCTTGCTGGCCGACTTAAGCCGGTTAAGGCTGTGATCTCACTGAGAGATCACAGCCTTTTTTTATTATCATTGGAGTTCGATTTACTGGACCTGCTGACTTGGCGGTGCCTCTTGGGGAGGTGCGGATGACTGGATGGGAGCTGCGGCCATAAGAGGTGCCGGCTGTCGTACGATACCCGCGCCTCGGCTCATGATATTATTATAACTGCCGATAATTTTTTCAGTTGTCCAGGGCTCACGGTTTTTACACACGGTCTGCTGACAAATGCGTCCCTCCGTAAGAATATCAAGGAGAAAGTCCATATACGCATAATATTGTTTGGGCCAAGCGAGTTTTTTATGTTCCGGCCCGTCATATATCCAAATATTCTCTTTGTATTCATCGTTGGCGATTAGACTATAAGCAAATTCCTTATAAACCCGGGGTCCACCATCAAGTGGTGGCAGATGATCGCTGATCACCAATATAAGACTTTTCGGGTCAAGTTCTCGAAGTTTTTTCAAATAGTCTGCCAAGGCTCCCGCCCGATAGTAGAACTGATTTATGGCCAAATCGGTCTGGGATTTTTTCTCGACTCCGACGATCTCGACTTTGGGCGGAAAGCGCTTAAAATCGGTATCATGTGGCAAATGGCCGTAGGTTCCCAGCACATAGTTGAGAAAAGGACGCCCTTCGGCGATCACTTTTGCGACATAGGTGAGGTTCTGGCTAAATAGATCTCCATCGAAGATATAATTTTCGCGGTCTTCATGCTTCAGATATGTTGATCTATTGCCGGCAAATACTGTCGGGAAATTGATCTCTTCAAAGCCGAGTGAGTGATAAGCCTTCTCCGAGTTGAAGAAATCAGGTTTGTAAGACTGCGTGGCAATAGTCCGATAACCGACCTCGGCCAGCATGTTGGGCAGACAGGATGTCTTGGCACCATGCAGCATATTGAATTCCGCCGATGTGTAGAGTTCGAGCGCCGGCACACCGCAGAGGATTTCAAATTCAGCCTGAGCCGTGCCACCGCCAAAAACCGGCGACGTGGCAACGTGCATCTTCTTGCGCAATGCCTTAAACTCGGGCGGAGCAGGTGGAGTCACGAATTTCAGCCCCGTAAACCGCTCCGGGTCGAGGAAGGATTCGAGGACGATGATATGGATATTGCGGGGGTTCTGCAAGGTGCTCTTGAGGAGAGCTGGATCCCGGCCGGGATCATCGATCATCGGTAACACTACCAGCTCACCTATGGCCTTGTTCTTGGCTGCGGCAAAAAGCATGAGGGAGGTTGCCCGACCCATGAGTGCGACCGTCCAGCGATCTGACCATGGAACGATGTTCACCCCTCTGCTATTGGCCATCTTGAGAAACTGGGTCGGAGCGGTAAAGGCGATGATTGGCGGGGTTGCAGCCAAGGCAATGAGTACCAGCGGTAACAGCAAATCCCGGGGACGACGCCTGAGAAGTACAAGAAAGGTCAGTGACCAGGTGCCCAGTGCCACCCAGACCCCCACCTGCACCCAGGTCGGAGAGACGATGAGTCCCTCGGGTAGGAGCAGCAGGTCATCAAGTTTGGCGATGCTGGACATGAAGGTATAGTACAGGTCCATACCCAGATAGAGAACTATGATCGGCGCGGCGGCAACGAATACACGCAACAGACCGGGCCGCATAAGATACAGCAAAGCCGCAAAAGTTAGCAAGATAAAGGGCAGTTCGTAGCGAAAGGCAAGGATATATTCATCAATGCCGCCGATCAAACCAAAGGACAAGGAGATGGTTAAAACGACTGCAGTAATAAATAAAAACGGGGCGATTCCCCGCCATACCTGCCGGAGGCTTACACCGGCATTTCGAGAAAAATTGCGGGAAAATTGAGGGAAAACCATTGGCATGGGGTTTCTGACTTTTTAACTGGTCGCCTGCAATAGGCGCAAAGGAATGCAGTAGACAATTAAAGGATACGAGAAAATCCTTCCTTAGTTGGTCATTTGAAGAACTACAAATTACTCTATTTTGGGTTTTGCAGCAAGATGTATCAAAAGTGATCACCGGCTGCCTGGGTTGAGCCGCCTGAGTTGATCGGCACGGCCACCGCGACCCGCAGATGAACGAGCGGAAGTTACGGCTTGATTTCGCCCTCAATGTTGTTCTTCTTCCTGCAAAAAAATTGCAGAACACCACAGAAAAGAGTAGCTTAAAAGCCGTTACCAAATAATTGAGCAACCCCATTGAAAAAATTATCGGTCACTTTGTCGGTCGTACGTTTTGACCAGGAGAGGAAAAATGATTGTGTTCTGCCAAACCATTTCTTTGCTGTTCTCTATCGGGAGGTATAAATGAAACTTCATTCTTCAGTCATCACTGCGCTGCTAACCATGTTTCTCGCGGTCAGCACCTGCTTTGCGCTAACCGGCGGCCAAAGAACCGTTGAAATGCTGGTACGGGGTGGCCCGGAATCTCAGCGTGACGCCGCTCAAAACATTTATAATGGGATTGACCGTAACCCCGACGTGCTGGACGTGGTTGCCGAGCTGCTGCTGCAAACTTACCAGCGACCGGGATTTATTGAGGTCGATGCCACCTCCTGGATGTGCAAAGCCTTGGGAGCGTCCGGTGATGTGCGCTATAAAGGAGTGCTGCAGCAGATTGCCGACAAAGCCTCGGAGAGAAAAGTGCGAAAATACGCAGAACAGTCACTTGGCATGCTGCCGCAAGGTAATGCTGCGCCTTATATTGCCGGTACTGTAGATCTCGCGAAACTGCGCGCAGGAGCTATACAGACCCAGGAAACACAGAAACCGGACGCAACAAAAGGGGTCCCGCCATCCGGAGCCGGCGGCAATGCCGCTTTCGACCGAATAACCATCGGCATGAGCATGGACGAGGTCTTCGCCTTTATCGGCCAGCCTACTGCGACTACTTCGCGGATCACCGGGAGGGCCTGGGCACCCTTCTACCACGGAGGCGACACGGCCCGTATGTTCGCCCTCTATAAGGGCAAGGGGCGCATAGTGTTCTCAAACCCCTCACGCTATGCTCCGGTCTGGCGGGTTATCGACATCGTCACCGACCCTTCGGAAAGCGGATACCCTTGATCAAGCCGTTGAGTAATGAAAACTCTTCTCTGCACCATCCTTTTTATCCTGCTTATTCCGCATCCCGGCAACGGCGAAAGGACAAAGAAGAACATCCTCTATCTGAACTCCTATCACCACGGCTATCAGTGGTCGGACTCGATACACGACGGAATCCGTGCAACGCTTAACAACAGCCCCTACAAGATCGATCTGCAGGTCGAGTATTTGGATGCCAAAAGATACAATACCGCCCCGGTCATCGAGAGCCTCCTCGAAGTTTTCCGAAAAAAATATACCGGCGAGCATTTCGATGCGGTTATCGTCTCCGATGATGATGCCTTCAATTTCGCCATTAAGAGCCGTTCTCAGCTCTTTCCCGGGGTGCCGATCATCTTCTGCGGCATCAATGATCTCCTGGAAGAACAACTGGCGGTAGGGAACCTCACCGGTGTCGTCGAGAGTTTCGACCTGGTGGGAACCATTGATGTGGCCCTCAAATTACACCCAAAGAAACGCCGGATGATTGTCGTCGGCGATGATTCGACCGCCGGCAGGGCTATTAAAAAACAGATTGAGACCCTCGTTCCCCGCTACAAGGACCGACTGCAGGTAGATTACTGGGTGCAGATCGATCTTCCCGAGGCGCAGCGGCGGGTGGAAAATCTACCGGATGATACATTTCTCTTTTTTATCCCTTATTACCAAATCATCGACAACCGCACCTATACCGCGGAAGAGGTGATGCGCGCCCTCTATACCCATTCCAGTGTCCCCCTTTACACCTCCTGGGAATTCCTCCTCGGCAATGGCGCTGTCGGTGGCAGCATGCTTTCCGGCCTGAAACACGGCCAGACCGCAGCCGAAATGGCCTTGAATATTCTCAGCGGTACCCTCACCGACTCCATCCCAGTGATCAGGGAACCTACCGGGGCCTATCTCTTCGATTACCAAGTCATGCGGCATCTGAATATTTCCGAACAACTGCTGCCCAAAGGCAGCATCCTCATCAATTCTCCCAAGGCCTTTTACGAACTGCCGAAAGAACTCTTCTGGACCATCATCGTCAGCCTGCTCCTGCTATTGTTGAGTTCTATTTCTCTGATTTTCACCATGCTCGGCCGCAGGCGGGTCGAACGTACTATAAAAGATCAGCTTTCCTTTCAAGAAACCCTGATGGACACCAATCCACAGCTTGTCTCCTGGAAGGACTTGAATTTCAAGTATCTCGGAGCGAACCGCACCTTCGCCACCTTTTTCGGCTTAAACGATCCCAGCGAACTCATCTCGAAATCCACCAAAGATGTCATTGGCGACCAGGACTACGTGCAGTGGTCACAGATTGCCGACGTGGCAGTGGTCAACAACCGCGAGGCCTTTCGCAAGGTCAGGAAGAAACTGACCGACCACAAGGGCGATATCGCCTGGATCGAGGTCAACAAGGTTCCTCTGCGGGATCAGGCCGGCAAGATTGTCGGTATCCTCAGCACCGCTGAGAACATAACCCGGGAACTCGATCTGGAAAAACAGCTGCTGCAGTCGCAAAAAATGGAGGCAATCGGCACCCTGGCCGGTGGCATAGCCCACGATTTCAATAATATCCTGACTTCCATCATTAACTCGACCGAGCTTGCCATCGGTGATGTTGATCCGCAGTCGCAAACCGCCAGTGACTTGGAGAGGGTGCTCAAGGCCGCCCGACGCGGCGGCCGGGTGGTGAAGCAAATTCTAACCTTCAGTAAACCCTCCCAGGAAGGCTTTCGCCCCACCAATCTGACCGCCGTCATCGCCGAGGTGGTCTCCCTCATGGAGGTTTCCCTTCCCGGCAATATTGAAATGCGCTCGCATATTTCGCCGAATATCGGCTGGATTCTCGCCGATCCGACCCAGATCTATCAGGCGGTGATGAACCTCTGCACCAATGCCTTCCAGGCCCTACGGAAGGCTGGCGGTACACTGCATATCCGCCTTGAGGACAAGCTCCTCGAAGAGGAAGAGGGCAAGGCCCTGAACCTCAAAGCCGGTGCCTACATTCAGCTGACGGTTGCCGACAACGGGCCGGGCATTGCCCCATCCATCCTCGACAAGATTTTCGATCCCTTTTTCTCAACCAAGGATAAGGCGGAAGGAACCGGCCTCGGCCTGAGCGTCGTGCACGGCATCGTCAAGGCCCATCACGGGGGTCTCCGGGTTGATAGCCTAGAGGGGCAGGAAACCGCCTTCAAACTGTTTTTCCCGAAAGTCTCGGCAACAGACGAAATCCCGGAGCAGAAAAAAAGCTTCTTCGGCAGCCGGGGCGGCCGCATCCTCTTCGTTGAAGACGATGAAGACCAGCTCAACAGCACCCCGCGCATCCTCGAAAATGTTGGGTATTCGGTCACCGCGTTAGGCGTACCGCAAGAAGCCTTGGATCTGGTCATATCCGACCCCAACCGCTTCGAGCTGCTGATCACCGATTACGATATGCCGGCGATCAATGGCATTGAACTGATCCAGCGTATGCATGCCGTCAACCCCAAGCTGCCTTCGATCCTCATTTCCGGACGAGAGGACGCAATCAAGGCAGCCCAGGTCATTCCTTCAATCCGCCGCGTCTTCATTAAACCCTACGACACGATCGATCTGACCGTCACCATTAACACCATTCTCGAAGAGGACGAGCGCCATGGCGACCATTCTGATAATCGATGACGATCAGGAAATCTGCGAAACCCTGAGCAGCCTGGGCACACGGCTCGCACACAGCTGCCATTCCGCCCATTCCCTGAACGCTGGCCGCCAGGCCGTTCGCCTGCGCCCTTTCGACATTCTTTTTCTCGATGTCCGTCTGCCGGACGGTAACGGCCTCGACCTGCTGCCGGAACTGATGGAGATGGCCGATCCGCCGGAAATCATCATTCTCACCGGCAAAGGTGATCCGGACGGAGCGGAGCTGGCGATCCATGGCGGAGCCTGGGATTATATCCTCAAGCCCTCAAGTGTCAGGGAAATCACCCTGACGCTCGGCCGAGCCCTGAAATATCGCGAGGAGAAACTTGCCCGGGTCGAAGGGGAAAGCCTTAATGTCAGCAAGGTCGTTGGCACAAGCCCACGCATGAAGGCCTGTTTCAAACTCATGGCCCAGGCCGCCCGTTCCGACTCAAATCTGCTCATCACCGGCGAGACCGGCACCGGCAAGGAACTCTTCGCCAAAACCATCCACGACAACAGCAACCGCGCCGGTGGTAAATTTGTCTTCGTCGATTGTGCTTCACTCACCGAATCCCTCGTCGAATCAACGCTTTTCGGGCATCGAAAGGGTGCTTTCACCGGCGCCCAGGACAGTCGCATCGGGCTCGTCAAACTGGCCGACAACGGCACCCTCTTTCTCGACGAGGTCGGCGAGATGCCGCTGTCCATCCAAAAATCCTTACTGCGCGTCCTGCAGGAGCGTATTTTCCGCGCCGTTGGCGACACGCAAGAGCAAGCCAGCAACTTCCGCCTGATCGCCGCCACCAACCGCAACCTTGACGACATGGTCGAGAATCATGAATTCCGCAGTGACCTGCTGTTCCGGCTCACCACCATGCGCCTCCCCCTGCCGCCACTGCGCCAGCGACCCGAGGATATCCGCGCCTTGGCGGAGTTCAAAACGACACAGCTCTGTCTCCAGTACGGTATGCCTGAAAAAGACATCGATGATGATTTCTGGGAAACCCTCGAAAGCTACGACTGGCCCGGCAATGTCAGAGAACTCTTCAATATCATAGAACGATCTGTCATTGCCGCCGACACCGAGAAGAATCTCTTCGCCATGCACCTGCCCCGCCAGATGCGGATCCAGGTTGCCAAAGAACAGATCCGCCGGATGACCGGCTCCCAGGTTTTATCCGAAGATGAGGAGGGAGAGGAGGACGAGGATGTCCGAAAAATAGGACAGGATATCTTCCAGGATATCTTCGACCGCCCACTGCCTTCTCTCAAGGCCTTTAAAGGGGCCTCGGAGAAAATTTACCTCGGCGAACTTATCCGCCAATGCGGCGGAGAGACTGCCCGGATTCTCACGGTCTCGGGATTGTCACGCTCGCATTTTTATGCACTCTTAAAAAGATACGGACTTTCTATCCAAAACGGCGGAGCAAAATCCTGACTGCCGTTTGCACAACATGATAAGGCAGAAGCTTGTACTGCAATTCCACGTCAAATCCCGAAGAATTCAGCAATATATTTCGCTGCCGTAATGACAATGATACAGGCCAGCATCCACTTGATGATCTTGGCCGGCACGAATTTCTGACACCGAGCCCCGAGGTACATCCCGACCATGCCGCCTATTCCGAAAAGGATTCCGAGAGTCCAATCAGGGGCGACCGAAACTTGGGGATAGAAAGGGGCGATCAACTGATAAAAAATGACGCCGGCAACCGACGTGACAAAGGTACCCATGAGGGCGGCACCGGCAACAGTATAGACCGGTAAGCCGAAAACAGTGACAAAGAAGGGCGCGATAATCGCCCCACCGCCTATTCCATAAATCCCTCCGACAATGCCGACTATAAAGCTCAGGGAGAAGATACCCAGGAAAGAGACGTCAAATTTTTCTCCGTAAAAGCTGTAACCCAACCGCTGCAGATTAAAATGGGTAACCTTGACGGCCGACAGGGAACCAGCAGCCTGTTCCTTACCGGCAGCCTGGGAGCGATGCCGACGCACCATCTCCTGAAAACGCTCTTCACTACTCGCTTTATTATCTGCGCCGGCAGATTTTTTCTTCACCAGATCCCGGACCATCTTGGCGCCGATATAGAGCAGTACTCCCGCCGCAAAGAGTTTAAAGTTTTGCGGGTTCGGCAGATATGCGACCCGCACAAAAGCCCCGATAAAAACTCCCGGCAATGTCCCGGCAACAACCACCCAGGTCAATGGCCATAGCATTCTGCCCTCTTTCCAATAACGATAGACACCACTGGGAATGGCAACAATGTTGTAGAGCTGATTGGTGGCACTGACCGAGGGATTGGTGTATCCGAGAAAGGACATCTGAAAGGGTAAGAGGAGAAATGCGCCCGACACGCCGCCCATCGATGTGAAAAACGAAATTCCCAAGGCGACCAAGGGTGGAATCCAAGGATCTACTTCGATACCGGCAGCTTGAAAAAACATAGGACCTCCTGAAGAAAATAGTGGACCAAACTTACAGTCACGTATTTTATTTTATTCGTGACTGTTGATCCTACCAGTTTCCTCCACCGAAAGTCAAGAACATTTTCTGAGCTTTACTGTATGATTAGGGTATAAAAGATAAAGAAAGGACATTGCCATTTACGACAAAAGCCCGGCGGACCAACGCATACCAAGAACAGCAGGACCAATGCCAAACGACAAAAATATTTCACTTGCAAACAACAAAAACCACGGACGCATCGTCTCTACGCCAAAGGAAGGGCGGTGTCTGGACACCGCCCAATTGAACCTGATGGAGCAGGCCTTTCGCCACGCAGTGGAGAACGCATCACGCCCCGCTGTACGTTTTTCGTGCCGGCGCCTTTTGATCATCTTTCTTCTCATCCGCTACACCGGTGCCAAGCTGAACGAGGTTTTGGCGGTAAATCCGGTGCAGGACATAGACCCCCATCGCCGTGCCGTGTTTTTTCGCGGGGAGACCACCGGTGTGGCTGGAGAACCGAGAGAAGTGCAGATCTCCGCAGCCCTTGCCGGAGAAATCCACCACATTGTAGACCATCCCTCGTTCCGGGAAGCCGCCGGGAAGGTGCTCGAAGTCGACCCCGGTTTTGTCCGCCGCAAGTTTTATCAATGTGCTGAAAATTGTGGCCTAGCCCGACAGTCGGGCGGACCAGAGGCCATTCGCAAGGCGCGAGCGGTTGAGTTGATGCAGGGCAACATGCCGCTCCCCGCGGTGCAAATGATGTTGGGACATTCGACACCCAACCTGACATCCGCCTATGTCTCCTTTTCCGAGGAAGAGATCCACCAGGTCGCCCGACTGTTCATGGAAAAAGAGTCTCTCCGCAAAACCTCGGCGCGCAATTCTTTCTTTGGCAAAATAGCGACCATTGAGCGCGGCGACATCCAGGCGCGGGTAGAACTGACAACCATCGACGGCCATACACTCACCACCATCATTACCAATAATAGCGTCGAGAGGCTCGGTTTGCAAAAAGGTCGGCTGATTTCCGCCGAGGTAAAAGCACCGTGGGTCATCCTGCAGGGGGGCGGGACCGAACCGACCTGCAGTGCTGAAAATAGGATTAAAGGTGTGGTAGAGAGAATCACCCGAGGTAAAATTAATACCGAATGTGTGGTCCGGATCTCGCCGACGACTGAAGTCTGTGCCGTGGTTTCATCCGGCGGGAGAAACCTGGATCTGACCGAGGGTGATGAAATCTGGGTGCTCTTCACCGGCAGTTCCGTCATCCTGCATGTGGATTGACAGACTCCTTGCCTAAAAAAAGAATGCCCCTGCAGACGGGAGAGCCTACAGGGGCAAGGAACTTAGGGACCGTTAAGAAATAACCCATATTTTTTATCCATTTCTTTACGGCCCCTTATGCCGTTGATGAAATTGAAATGCATGAGTTAAAAATGCCGCCTACTTAAAGCAGATCCGTTTTACCTCATCAAAAGTCGAAACGAAGTACGGGGTAATCCCTTCCTTAATATGCGCCGGCAGCATCTCAAAGTCTTCCTGATTATCCTTAGGCAGGAGCACCTCCTGGACTTTCGCCCGCTTTGAGGCGATCATTTTTTCCTTCACCCCGCCTATCGGCATGACGAGGCCGCTGAGGGTCAACTCCCCGGTCATGGCGATATTTGGTCGAATGGCTTTATTCATGACCAGCGAATACAGCGAGCAGGCCATGGTGATGCCGGCGGACGGCCCATCCTTCGGCGTCGCTCCGGCCGGGACATGGAGATGAACCAGATTGTTCTTGAAAAAATCACTCCCTTCCTTATTGTCTCGCATCAGTGACCGGACATAGCTGTAGGCGATCTCCGACGATTCGATCATCACCTGTCCGAGTTGGCCGGTCTGTTTGAAACCCGCCTGCCCGGTGGGAATGGGAATCGACTCAATATGCAAGGTGGCTCCGCCCATACTGGTGTAGGCGAGCCCGGTGATAACGCCAACCCGCGGTTTGCGGAAGGCGTGTTCCTCGGAGAAAAAGCGTTTGCCGAGAAATTCTTTCAGATCGTCTACATGAATGCGAATGTTCTGTTCAGGATGGTCGATGATTTTGGTTACCGATTTACGAAGAATCTTTTTGATGGCGTTCTCCAAGCCGCGTACTCCGGCCTCACGGGCATAGCCGTCGACAATCGCCGACAGCACCACCTTCGGCAGAGTGATCTGCTGCGCTGTCAGGCCATGCGCCTTGAGCTGTTTGGGCAGGAGATGGCGGCGGGCGATCTCGACCTTTTCTTCCATGATATATCCAGGCAGCTGGATCATCTCCATCCGGTCCATAAGCGGCGCCGGAATGGTGTCCATCTGGTTAGCGGTACAGATGAAAAAAATCTTCGACAGATCAAAGCGCACATCCAGGTAATGATCGAGAAAATCGCGATTCTGCTCCGGATCGAGGACTTCCAGTAAGGCCGAGGCCGGATCGCCGTGGAAACTGGCACCGATCTTATCGATCTCATCAAGCATGATGACCGGATTGGCAGTCTTGCAGGTCTTGATTGCCTGGATGAATTTGCCAGGCATCGCCCCGATATAGGTGCGGCGGTGTCCTTTGATCTCTGCTTCGTCACGCATACCGCCCAGTGAAAAACGGAAAAATTCCCGGCCGAGACTTTGGGCAACCGACCTGCCGATCGAGGTTTTGCCGACACCCGGTGGGCCCTGCAGGAGAAGAATGGTGCCGGATAAATCACCCTTGATAACGCCGACGGAGATAAGTTCAAGAATTCTGTTCTTCACATCCTCCAGGCCATAATGATCCCGGTCGAGGATCTTCGACGCCTTTTTCCGGTTATAACTATCCTTCGAATACACCCCCCAAGGGAGGATGGTCAACCAGTCAAGATAGGTCCGGGTAACATTGAATTCCGGCGAAGATGAGCCGATAAGCTTGAGTTTTTCGATCTCCTCCTTGACCTTCTCCCGCGCCTCATCCGAAAGAACCAGCTTTTTCAGGCGATTCTCATATTTTTCGATTTCCGTCTGGGTGTCGTCTTTTGACAGACCCAACTCTTTCTTGATTTCCTGTAACTGCGCCTTAAGGAAGAATTCCCGTTGCTGCTTGGACAGCTGTTCCTCAATGCGTTTTGAGATCTTGGCCTTCAGTTTAGAGATTTCCACCTCATTCTTCAACAGGATCAAGACCGATTCAAGCCGCTCGCGAATATCGGAGGTTTCGAGAATTTTCTGGATTTCCCGCCCGGAAGAAGTGGTCATGGCGGCGGCAAAATCGGCAAGCGATCCGGGATCGCTGAGATTTATCCGTTCAATGAGCAGCGACAAACCCTCTTTGAAAAGGGGATTCATGTTGACCAACTCTTTGATACAGTCGATGATCGCCACCGAATAGGCCTTCAGCTCATCGGTATTTTCCTGGATAGGTTGGTAGCGGTATTTCACCTCGGCGACAAAAAGAGAATTTTTTTTCTCCAAGGCCAGGATATCGAAACGCTCAAGGGCCTGCACTAGAATCTGCAAGGGTTCTCCAGGCTTAAAGGGCGAAACTTGAATAACCCTGGCTACCGAGCCGACCTTAAAAAAGTCGTCGGCACTCTGGGCTGCATGGGCAAGTCCATCCTCCTTCGGGATCTGCAGAACAAGCCCGAAGTAAAGAGGCATATTTTGGTTCATATGCCGCATGACCGCCTCCTGCAAGCCGCCATCCTCAATGATGATCGGGCCCATCATTTTCGGGAACATCGGGCGATCGTGCAATGGAATGAGCATCAACCGATCCGGCAATAAATCTTTGGCCACGATCAATGATTTCCCGGACTCCTTTTCCTCCCCCGGTGATTCAATTCCGTCAGGGGTTAAAACAGTGGTTTCCTCAGACATTCTTTTCTCTCCTTATGTAGGCAAACGGAACTCCCATAGATCATAAACTCTTTTAGTATTTATACAGCAGATATAAAACACAAAGCCGTGTCAAACACCGTTTCGGCTATCTCTTCCATGTCTTGCAAACAAAGATAATCATTTGCAACTGAATGCAAACTCTTTTCCTTCTTCTTTTGCATTATTGAGTATTTTAAAGCAATTGCCCATAGAACTAAAACTTGATCTCCAGCAAAATGCCCTTATCCTTTTGCGGGTATACAACAACTCAAACCCTTTGCAGCAGCATCTGCTGAAAATTTCACCCACGGCCGACCATGAACGTTATTGAAGCTTTAGAACAACGAAAATCAACCCGCGCCTTCCTGTCGAAACAGGTCGACAAAGAAAAAATCATCGCCATCCTAGGGGCAGCCCGCCATGCGCCATCCGGCACCAATGCCCAGCCGTGGCAGGTTGCAGTGGTCAGCGGCAAAAAAAAGACCGAGTTAGCCAAGGCCTTGGAAAGCACCTTCCGCGAGAAGGGCCCCGGGGAAATGGACTACCACTATTACCCCCTGAAGTGGCATGAACCGTTTAAAAGGCGCCGGGTCACCTGCGGCGCCCAACTGTATTCGGCATTGAACATTGAACGGAACGACAAAGAGCGAAGGCTTGAGCAGTGGGTTGCCAATTACCGTGCCTTCGACGCCCCGGTGGTACTGTTTTTCTTCCTTGACCCAATGATGCAGAAGGGTTCCTTTCTCGACTTCGGCATGTTTCTTCAATCCCTTATGCTGGCAGCCGTTGCAGAGGGTCTTGCCACCTGTGCTCAAGCCGCCCTTGGTCAATATCCGGAATTGGTCAAAGATTTTCTCGGCTACAGCCGGGAAACGATCCTCCTCTGCGGCATGGCTCTTGGTTACGAAGACAAAGACGCCCCGGTCAACAACTACCGGACGGAACGTGAAGAGGTAGAGGTCTTCACGCGGTTTTTCGAGTAAGCGATCATTCAACATGAAATCACACAATTCAATGTCATTCACGGCATAAGTAACCGTAAATAAATGGATAAAAAGTTTTGGTTATTTTTTACGGCCACTAAAAAATGCTTGGCGCTGGGGAAAAATCCTGTACAATGAAGCATCAAAGCAGCCTGGCTTTTTCTTGAAATACTATTGGCTTGCCACATCAGCACATCAATTGCTCGAGGAGAAATACATGTTCACCATCGCCGATATATGCAATATCGCCGTGCAGATCGAGAAAAACGGCGAAGAAACTTACCGGAAGGCCAGTCTGGCCAGCAAGAACCCCGAGGTAACGCAACTGCTGGCCGCCATGGCCGATGACGAAAGGCGCCACGGAGAGTGGCTGGCAACCATTAGCTCGGACAAACCGCTCACCGAGGAACAAAGGGAGATGGAGGCGGTGGGAAGGACCTTGCTTCAGGATATGGTCAAAGGCAACCCCTTCCTCCTCGCAGCAAGTGAACTGGAACGCGCTGAAAGTGTCGGGGAGGTACTGACCCGTTCCAAAGGTTTTGAAGAAGACACCATCCTCTTCTACCAATTCATCGAGAATTTCCTCGACGACCAGGACGCAGCCCGCCAGATGCAAGCAATCATCGCCGAAGAACGCACCCATCTGCAGCAACTTGAACTTCTTGAGAAGACGCCACCTCTGCTAAAAAAACATCCCCTCGCCACACTCGCCCTCGCCGTCTGTCTGCTGTTTATCACGCTTGTTCCGGCTTTTGCCAGCGAGGAGCATGCGTCGACATCAAAAGGCCAGACCGTTTACGTTCCGGCCTACTCCCATATCTATCATGGCAACCGCGAGTCGCCGCTGCTGCTGACGATTACCATCAGCATACGCAATATCTCGCCTACCCGCTCAATGACCGTCACCGCCGTCGATTACTACGACACCCAGGGTGCCGTTGTTAAAAAATTCATTACCGCACCCTTTGTCCTCGGGCCTCTTGGTTCGGAGCGTTTTGTCGTCCCGCAAAATGACGAAGCCGGCGGTTCGGGGGCAAATTTCATCGTTAAATGGAACTCGATAGAAGCACTCAGCCCGCCGATTATTGAAACAATTATGATCGGCGCCCAGAACCAGCTCGGCGTCTCCTTCACCTCAAGAGGACAGGCGATATACAAATAAGCGGCTCTGAACGATTTTTATCCTCTCAAGACATCAGCCAATTCCAAAGTGAGGAAACCATGACGAACCAGGACTTCATTAAGCAATTGCCGGGAGACACCAATTCCTGTTACTACTTTGCCATCAACGAACTGGCTAAAGCAGGTATGGGAACCATAGACCGCATCCCCTATTCGATTCGTATCCTGGTGGAAAACCTGCTGCGAAAATTTGACGGCCGGATCGTCACGGAAAGTGACCTGCGCGCCATCGTCGGCTGGGAGAAACACTATGCCGCACCGGTGGAGATTCCTTTTCACCCGGCACGGGTGCTGATGCAGGACTTTACCGGAGTACCGGCGGTGGTCGATCTGGCGGTGATGCGCGACGCAGTCAAAAACCTTGGCGGCGACCCGGCCCGAGTCAACCCGCGAGTGCCGGTCGAACTGGTTGCCGACCATTCGGTGCAGATCGATTTTTCCGGCACCAGCAAGAGTCTTATCGACAATGTCGCGAAAGAATACGAACGTAACAGCGAACGTTACACCCTGCTCAAATGGGCGCAAAAAAGCTTTAATAATTTTCGGGTAGTACCGCCGAACTCGGGAATCTGTCATCAGGTCAACCTCGAACATCTCGGGCGGGTGACCATAACCGAGAGGCTAGGCGAGCACACCTTCGCCTACCCCGACACCTTGGTCGGCCTCGACTCCCACACCCCGATGATCAACGGCATCGGCGTTCTCGGCTGGGGTGTCGGCGGCATTGAAGCCGAGGCAGTCATGCTCGGCCAGCCCTACTACATGTCGATCCCTGAGGTTATCGGGGTGCGGCTTACCGGCCGGTTACCGGTTGGCGTTACCGCCACTGATCTGGTACTGACCCTTACCGAACTCCTGCGCAAACAAAAAGTGGTAGAAAAATTCGTCGAATATTTCGGCCCCGGCATGCAGCACCTGTCGATTCCCGACCGCGCCACCATTGCCAACATGACCCCGGAATACGGCGCAACCCTTGGATTTTTTCCCATCGACGACAAAACCATCGACTATCTAAAGATGACCGGCCGCGACCACCAGGCGACCATCACCGAAGCCTATGCCAAGGCCAACGGCCTCCTCTACACCGGTATTGACACCTGCGAATATACAACCGTCATCGACTTCGATCTGTCAACCGTCGAACCGTGCCTGGCCGGACCGGCAAGACCCCAGGACCGCGTCCCTCTTTCCGCCATGCGCTCGACCTTCGGAAAAATTCTCGGCTGCAACTTCCAACGCAGCGACTGTCCGGTCGCCGACTCGACCTTCACCCATGAATCCGGCAACGAAGCAAGCCTTGACGCGGTCTGCCGCATCAAGGGCAAAAACGATATTACCACCGTTGTCAACGGCACGCCGGTCAGCATCGGCGACGGCAGCGTCGTCATTGCCGCCATCACCTCCTGCACCAACACCTCGAACCCGCATGTCCTCATCGGTGCCGGACTTATGGCGAAGGCTGCCGTTAAGCGCGGCCTGAAGATTTCCGCCTCTGTCAAGACCTCCTTTGCCCCGGGTTCAAGGGTGGTCAGCAAATATCTTGAGGACTGCGGCCTGCTCCCCTATTTCGAGGCCCTCGGCTTTCATATCGCCGCCTTTGGCTGCACAACCTGCATCGGCAACAGCGGTCCACTTAATGCCGAGATTGAAAAGGCCATCAAGGACCACGATCTGAACGTTGCCGCGGTGCTTTCCGGCAACCGAAACTTTGAAGCCCGCATCCACCAGATGGTTAAGAGTAACTTCCTGGCCTCGCCGATGCTGGTTTTGGCCTTTGCCCTAGCCGGTCGGGTGGATATCGATCTCACCTGCAGTCCCCTGGCGAGCGACCCGAACGGCCTGCCGGTATATCTGAACGATCTCTGGCCGAACCAGGAAGAAATCGCCACCCTGGCGCGTCAACACGTTACCAAAGAGGCCTTCAGCCACGCCTATTCGCAGATTTTTGATGGAGACGCTTTCTGGCAGGGCTTAAATGTTGCCGAAAGTTCAACCTACCTGTGGGACGACACATCCAGCTACATTAAAAAACCTCCCTATTTCGAGCAGTTTACCAGCAACCCAGCGCCTATTAATGACATCAAAGCAGCAAGGGCCTTTCTTCTCCTGGGCGATAGTGTCACCACCGACCATATCTCGCCGGCCGGGGCAATTGCCAAGGATTACCCGGCCGGGCAATATCTCATGGACCAGGGTGTTGATCCCGACCATTTTAATTCCTACGGTTCGCGGCGCGGCAACCATGAGGTCATGATGCGCGGCACCTTCGGCAACATCCGCATCAAAAACCGTATGGTCACGGGAAAAGAAGGGGCGTACACCATCAAGTATCCTGAACTGCGAGAGATGTACAATTACGACGCGGCCATGGCCTATCTGGCGGAAGGAACACCCCTGATAATTCTCGCCGGCAAGGAATACGGCAGCGGCTCCTCCCGCGACTGGGCGGCAAAAGGCACCAATCTCCTTGGAGTGCGGGCGGTTATCGCCGAATCGTTTGAGCGAATCCACCGCAACAATCTGGTCGGCATGGGGGCCTTGCCTCTGATTTTTAAAGACGGTGAGAACGCCGGAGTCCTTGGACTGGACGGGTCGGAGACCTATTCCATCCTCGGGCTTTCGGACATCAGCCCGCGCAAGGAGCTCACCGTCGAAGCCGGGAAAACCGATGGAACGAACATAACCTTCACTGTCATCGCCCGCCTCGACACGGAGATTGATGTCCTCTATTTCAGGCATGGCGGCATTCTCCCCTATGTCCTGCGGCAGATGATGAAGGACTGAACACCTATGAAAAACAGGCAACAGACCGATCTATTTAAATATTTTGTAAAAGAGAAATTCCGGCCGGATCGCTCATCGTACACGAGCCTTCTCTTGGCTGATGCATATACAATCGCCGATAAGACCGGCCCTGTCCCTCAAGAAAGTGGAATGTGCCGAAGTAACCACCCTTCTCCTCAGCAGGCCGCCGGAATTCAGGAACCGGTTGTTCCTGGCGGAGGTCGGCGACCATACCTCGGAGCTGGTAGATCTTTGCGGCTAACGCAAGAGCGTTTCAATAAATGGGAACTAATTCCATTTCTAAATCAAGATGGAAACGAGAAGGCAAGCGAGCAGCGACGAGACAGTACAAAGAAGTACGGCGAGGAGCCGCACAGCACAGCCGCCGAAGTTAACGCTTGATTTAGAAATGGTATAACATAGCGAGCCAGAAACCCAAGGACCTTGTTGCTATTTCTTCAGCCTCCTCCCTCCCCCCAGCAGTTCTCAAAAGGCTGGCTGTTCTAGGCAGTTAAAAGACCTATCACCATAAGAATTTCTTTTTCAAATCCTCTCTTCCTACTGGGTCGGTAAATCTGATTATTTTTTGTCAAGGCCTGCTATGATCATTTTTAATTCTGTATTTCCAAATTACTACGTCAACACATTGCCTGGAAAAGGCCCCACCCGTTAACCCGTTGGTGCTCGAATAGCGCATGGAGACATCCCGACAAAACTCCGCGAGAATTTTCAGTGTCAACGATTTCATAAAAAATTTTATAAAATATTTTATGAAATCGTTGACACTGGCGGATGTTGCATGCTATATTTCATATAAATTGGCGACAGAACAGGCGGTTGACAAAGGCTACCCCCTCATTGGAGATCTTTCATGGAGTATATCAAAAAAGCTCAACTCAACTTTGAAACAGCGAGCGAGCAAAAGCGCATTATTGTCGAAGGCCTGCTCAAGGACATTAAGGATCACGGTGAAACTGCTGTCTATGAGATGGCAAAGAAATTTGACGGTTGGGATGGTGACTTTATTCTCTCCCACGAGCGAAGGCTCGATATTATCGCCAAGGTACCAGAGAATGTCAAAGCCGATATCCGCTTTGCCTATGAACAGGTAAAAAGATTTGCCCAAGCACAGCGGGAGAGCATTCGGGAGTTTGAGGTGGAATCGCTACCCGGAGTCAGACTTGGCCAGAAAGTAATTCCTATCGCGGTCGCAGGTTGTTATGTGCCGGGCGGCAGGTTCGCCCACGCCTGTTCAGCAATTATGAGTATAGCGACCGCCAAGGCGGCTGGGGTGAAAACGGTGATCGGTTGTTCTCCCCCTCGAGGTGAGAGTATTGCACCGGCTGTTGTTTATGCCATGGATATTGCGGGATGTGATATTATCCTGCAGATGGGCGGTGTTCAGGCTATTGCCACCATGGCCTACGGATTATTCACCGGAACCCCAGCCAATATAATCGTTGGACCTGGGAATGCTTATGTCGCGGAAGCGAAGGCAATTCTCCTCGGCACCGGCCAATGTGCCATTGATGTCTTTGCCGGGCCCACCGAATCATCCATCATCGCAGACCGAACCGCAGACCCGATGACGATTGCCATTGACCTTGTTTCTCAAGCCGAGCATGGTCTCGATTCGCCGGTCTGGCTGCACACCGATAGCCGCGAACTGGCCTGCAGGGTCAACGACTTGGTGCCGCAAATCATTGCCGACATGCCCGACCCCGAAGTTCCGGGCACATCCTGGCGGGATTATGGGGAGATCATACTCTGTGAGAACCGCGAAGAACTCGTTCGCGTCAGCGACCTTTATGCATCCGAACATGTTCAGGTCATTGCTGAAGACCTGGAATGGTGGCGCGACAATCTCACCAACTACGGTTCTCTTTTTCTTGGGGAAGGCAGCACAGTTGCTCAAGGTGATAAATGCTCGGGCACTAACCACATCTTGCCGACAAAAAAGGCTGGCAGCATTTCTGGTGGTTTGAATGTCCATAAGTTTTTGAAGATAACCACATACCAGGAAATCAGCCCTGATGCGAACAGAGTAATAAGCGCGGCCGCGTCGCGTCTGTCTCGAGTCGAGGGCATGGAGGGACATGCCAGGGCATGCGATTGGCGACTCCGAAAATATTTTCCAAACGAAAACTGGGATTTCAAAGTGTATGACCAAAAGAAATACTAATCAACAAGAGGGTAATATTCTTGGAGACCGGATTTGCGGCCTCCCCGCGGAATACGATGCTACTGCCTGATTAGCACGTCCCTCTGAGCGGTAAACTCGCAAGAGTTTTAGGCGCAAATTTTCCTGTCATCCTGTTGTACACCAACAGCATTAAGAGGGTAAGCGGACTATGAATTCAAAAAATTGTAAACACACTGTTTTTACGAAAGAGTTCACCAAGCAGGAACCTATCCCGGAAACTGGCATTTCAAGAGCGGTCGAGCTGCTGCGAAGCGGAAGGCTGCATCGCTATAACACTGCCTCTGGCGAGCTTTCCGAAGTTGCGCTTCTTGAGACAGAATATGCAGCGTATGTTGGTGCAAAGTACTGTGCGGCCCTCAGCTCCTGCGGTAGTTCGCTATATGTAGCCTTAAAGAGTGTAGGTGTACAGCCGGGTGACAAGGTCCTTTGCAACGCTTTCACTCTGGCCCCTGTTCCGGGCGCAATCGAGAATGCCGGCGCTGAAGTAGTCCTCGTTGGAATCAAGCAGGACTATACTATCAACCTAAAAGACCTCGAAGAAAAGATAACCCAAACTGGTGCAAAATATTTCCTCATCTCGCACATGCGCGGGCATATCGCCGACATGGATGCTGTCGAAATGATCTGCAAAACACACTCAATATGCCTCATTGAAGACTGTGCTCACACCATGGGAGCACGCTGGGGGAATCGTTACACTGGAACTTTCGGCAAGATCGGATGCTTCAGCACCCAGACATACAAACACCTGAACTCCGGGGAAGGTGGTCTCCTGGTGACCGATGATGAGGATGTTATAGCCAAAGCCATCCTGTACTCGGGTTCTTATATGCTTTATGAAAACCACCTTTCTCGCCCGTCCCTTGAAGTCTTTGAAAAACATAAATTCCTGACCCCAAACTTTAGCCTGCGGATGTCCAACCTGCAAGCCGCCCTTCTAAGACCGCAACTATCTATGTTGGAAGACAATTGTCGGCGTTGGAACGAGAGATATCAAATCCTGGAGCGCGCCATCAACGACATCCCCCGCCTGATCGTTCCGAAAAGGCATGAAAAGGAACACTATGTCGGCAGCTCCTTCCAGTTTGCCCTCTCGGGCCTCGACCGGTCGCAGGCGCAAGGCTTTATTGCAGAGTGCGGAAAGAGAGGCGTCGAGATCAAATGGTTTGGCGGGAAAGAGCCCAAGGGATTTACCAGTACGTTTAAACATTGGCAGTATATCCAACAGGGACAGGCACTTCCGGAAACGGAAAAAATTCTCAACTGTCTCTGTGACTTCCGGGTGCCTCTGACGTTTTCATTGGATGATTGCCAGACGCTGGCGACGGTCATTAAAGAAGTCATGGTGGAGCTGTTCTAAGAGACTGATCTTCGAAATACAGAGAGTCGATTATGAATTCAGAAAATGGGCAAGCCGAGTACAGCATAGTTGTCGAGAATCTCACCAAATCCTTTGACCAATTAGTGGTCCTGAACGACGTCAATTTCAAGGTCAAACAAGGAGAATTTCTCAGCATAGTCGGCCCAACAGGTTGCGGCAAGACAACCTTTATGAACACCCTCGCCAAACTGACACCAGCCACATCGGGAAGTATTCGCATCCATGGCGAGGAAGCAGACCCCCGCAAACATAATCTTGCCTATGTCTTCCAGGAACCCACCAGCCTGCCCTGGCTGACCGTCCGCGACAATGTCGCCTACGGCATGAAAGTGAAAAGAATACCAACCGCCGAACTCAATAGGCGGTTAGAAGAAATTCTTGATCTCGTAGGACTTGCGGATTGTGCTCATCTCTATCCAAATCAAATCTCAGCAAGTATGGAACAGCGTCTCGCGGTGGCACGCGCCTTTGCAACCCAACCTGATTTGCTGCTCATGGATGAACCATATGGCCAATTGGATGTCAAACTACGCTATTACTTAGAAGACGAATTGATCCGTCTTTGGAAAAAGCTCAAAATTACGGTTATTTTTGTGACACATAATATCGAAGAGGCGGTTTATTTGGCTGATCGCATACTGATCTTGAGCAGCAAGCCAACTTCGATCAAAGGGGATATTGAGGTGAATTTACCTCGTCCCAGGGACTACCTGGATCCAGGTTTTATTGCCATCAGAAAAACGGTCACTGAGATGATCAAGTGGTGGTAGTGGAAAACCTCCGACAGCCCGCAATGGGCTGCTGGGGAATATCGTAGCAAGTGGATAAGATGGAGTGCATAAACCCCAAAAGCAAAAGGAAAGGATTGAAATCATGAGAAAACTGACTGACCTTGGAAAGATCGCCCTGGCTGCATTCGCCCTCGTCGCCAGTGTTTGCCAAACAACTTCGGCTGAAGAGAAGTTGGTGGACCTGAAGAGCTGCTGGCAACCCGAGCATGCGACATTTATCATGTGGAATGCAAAGGAAAAAGGTTGGGATAAACAAGCTGGCTTTAAAACCGAGTTTGTCTATTTTGACTCCGGGATGGCGCAAATAGAAGCGCTGCCGGCCAAACAATGGGTAGTCGGCGAAACGGGAGGCGTTCCTATGCTGGTCGGAGCCATGCGCTATGGCGCCTATCTCATAGGTATCGCCAATGATGACTCAACTTCAAATGTGGTAATGGTTCGCCCCGATAGCCCGATTATGAAGAGCAAGGGAGCGGTTGCCGGCTTTCCTGAAACTTACGGAACCGCCGACGCAGTACGCGGCAAGACCGTCCTGGTCACGACCGTCTCCTCCGGGCATTTTGCCCTGTCGACCTGGCTCAAACGTCTGGGTCTGAAAGACAAGGACGTGGTCATTAAAAATATGGATCAAGGTCAAATGCTTGCCGCTTTTGAATCCGGCATTGGCGATATAGCCGTGCTGTGGGCTCCTGGCATGTACACAGGGCTTGCTAAGGGCTGGAAAATTGCCAACCGCGACTCGCAAAAAGGGGCAAACCAACTTAACGTCCTGATAGCCGACAAAAAATATGCCGATGAAAATCCGGAGCAAGTTGCAAAATTCCTGCGCGTCTATATGCAGGGCGTTGACTACATGAAAGCCGAAAACGTAAAACTGGCACCTGGTTATGTCAAGTTTCTCAAAGACTGGGCCGGAGTCAAACTCACCGAGGAGAATGCTATTGCAGACATCAAAGAACGTACAATTTATGACTTAAAAGAGCAGTTAAAACTGTTTGATGCAAGCAAGGGCCCTTCTGAAGTCGAGACTTGGATGGCTGGAGCGGCGGATTTCTTCGTCGAGCAAGGTAAATTCAAAAAAGATGAAATTGATAAGGTCATGAAAAGCGGTTTTGTCACCGACAAGTTCCTGAAATTGGCAGCAACAATGAAATAAGTTCGCTTCATGGAAAAAACATTCCCGGCTCGGTAAGCCGCGCCGGGAATGAAACAGGCACTACTGTGGATGCAAAGTGCCGAAGAAGCGTGTTGCAGAAAGCCCTGCCGGGGTGCGACCCGCCAAATATGCGAGGTTTCAATGACAAACAAAGAACACAACAGATCTTTGCTCCTCAAATACCTGCCGTACCTCAGTCCCCTGGTGTTTTTCGTGGCATGGCAACTCATCGTCGATGCTGGCATTGTCCCTCGCGATCTCCTGGCCAGCCCGACGCAGATCATTAAACTGTTTTTTGTTAAACTGAATGAAACCAACCCGGACGGAGCCTTGCTGGCCACCCATCTCTGGGTGAGTATTCAGGAGGCCCTGTACGGGTATATTCTCGCCCTCGCCATTGGCGTCCCTCTCGGTTTGTTGATGGGGTGGTTTTACTCAATTGAAGGACTAGCCAGGCCACTGTTCGAGATGATCCGCCCAATTCCTGCGGTTGCTTGGATTCCCCTGACCATTTTCTGGTTCGGCATCGGTATGTCGGGCAAGGTATTCATTATCTGGCTGTCCGGAATCGTACCTTGTGTCATCAACTCGTTTGTTGGGGTCCGGCTTACTAATCCAACTTTGATCCAAATGGCAAGGACATATGGAGCAACACGGTGGCAGATTTTTGTCCAGATCTGTATCCCATCGGCATTGCCAATGGTATTTAGTGCATTACAAATGGCACTTGCCGCATGCTGGACAACACTCGTAGCAGCGGAACTCATTGCCGCAGACACGGGACTCGGCTTCCTCATAACCATGGGACGTCGACTGGCTATGCCGGACATGGTACTGCTCGGGATGCTCATGGTCGGCCTCACCGGATTCCTGGTCGGCCTGCTCATCGATTATGTCGAGAAACGATTGCTTGCTGGCATACGGAGGTAAGAATGGTACATACAAACTCATTACCCAAAGTTGCTGCCACGTGTAGTCAACCAAGCAAACTGCCTGGAATATTCAGGAAGATCTACCAAAGTCAATACGCCCTCTATGTTCTGTCAATAGTATTATGTATCGGTGCCTGGCATTTGGGAGCCATTTATAAGATTCTAGGATCATTCCTGCCTACTCCTCTTGAGGTATTGCAAGAGTTTCTGGTCCTTTCCACCGACACACTCGCCGGCAAGACACTCTTGTGGCATTTATGGTCAAGTATTCATCGCGTGCTCATTGGCTGGGCCCTCGCTGTGGTAATTGCCGTACCTCTCGGAGTGTTCATGGCTCTGAACGATTACGTGCGGGCCATTGTGAAACCGGTTTTCGATCTCCTCAAACCAATGCCTCCAATTTCATGGATATCTCTAGCCATTCTTTGGTTCGGAATGGGAGAGGAATCCAAGGTGTTCATCATTGCCATCGGCAGCTTTGTGCCATGTATACTCAATTCATATAACGGAATTCGCCTGGTGGATCCAGCTCTTTATGACGCTGCTCGAATGCTTGGAGCCAACCGCCGGCAAGAAATCCTCGAGGTTTCATTTTTTGGTTCGTCTCCTGCTATATTTGCCGGATTGCAAATTTCTTTGAGCATTGCATGGTCCTGCGTTCTTGCGGCCGAACTTGTCGGCTCGAGATCCGGAATGGGGTTCATCATCATTATGGGAATGAATCAGTTAAACCCGGCCATGATCGTTGCGGGCATGATCGTCATTGCTATCACCGCCTGGCTGATCAGCGTAGCCATGGGGCGCCTGGAAAGGTTTATCTGCCCATGGAAACGGGAGATTCCACTGTGACTCAAAATAAATTAAAAATATCATGCCAAAACGTCTGTAAGACCTTCGTTCAAAAAGAAACACAGCATGTCCACGTTCTCGAAAACATTGATCTCGATGTAGAGGAAAACGAACTGCTGGTCCTTCTCGGACCAGGGCAATCGGGAAAATCTACGCTGCTGAGAATCATTGCCGGACTCGAAGAACCCAGTGACGGACAAGTGCTTCTTAACGGCAAGAAAGTGACCCAACCCGGCCCTGATCGCAGCATGGTTTTTCAAACATACAGCCTTTTTCCATGGCGGACAGTCCGTGGTAATGTGGAAATGGGGTTGAAATGGAAAGGCGTGCCGAAACAGGAACGAAGAGAAATCGGGCAGAAATACATAGACCTTGTTGGCTTGACAGGCTTTGAAAAATCCTTTCCCCATCAACTAAGTGGCGGAATGAAACAGCGGGTCGGCATCGCCAGGGCCTATGCAAACAATCCTGAAGTGTTGCTTCTGGATGAGCCCTTCGGACAGTTGGATGCCCAGACGAGATACCTCATGGAACAGGAAATCGTTCGCATCTGGCAGCAGGAAAAAAAGACCGTTCTGTTCGTCACCAACAATATTGACGAGGCCATCTACATCGGTGACCGGATCGTGGTCATGGAAGGAAAGTTGCCTGGCCGTTTACATTCCTCTTACGCGATCGATCTGCCGAGACCCAGGGACCATGCCGATATTGCTTTTTTGGAGCTACGCCGGGAAATCACCAGTGCAACGGAACTAACGTTATAGATCATTAAATCTCATAAAATGGAGTTGCTACATGGTGATACATGCTATTTTTACTGATCAGGCCCCGGCAGCAATCGGGCCTTACTCTCAAGCCATCGTCACTGGTGATCTGTTGTTTACCTCCGGCCAGTTGCCTCTTGATCCCCGCACAGGACAACTGCTGGCTGGCTCGATTGAGGATCAGGCCCATATGGTCTTTAAAAACCTTGCGGCCATCGCCTTGGCGGCGGGAACTACCCTCAAAAAAACCATAAAAACCACAGTCTTTTTGGCGGACATCAAGGATTTTAAAGCAGTAAACAGTATCTATTCTGAGTATTTTTCCCAACCTTTTCCGGCCAGAAGTGCTTTTCAGGTCGCTGCCCTACCCTTAGGGGCCAATTTGGAAGTCGAGGCGATTATTCACTTGTAAGAATAATCCCATTGAGGATGTAAAGCTGGATGCATCCTCGTCCTAAAACAAAATATCCGTCACATCACAACAAAGGAGACATAGATGAACTTTACAAAATTTCCACGGCGTGGCTACCTTCAAGGTGCAACACCACTCGAACCGATGCGCAAGCTGAGCGCAGCTCTTGGTGCAGGAGTTAATCTTTTCATCAAGCGGGATGATCTTCTTCCCGGAGCAGCAGGCGGCAACAAGACCCGCAAGCTTGATTTTTGTATCGCAGACGCCCTGCAAAAAGGTGCTGACACCATTATTACCTGTGGCGCAATACAGTCCAACCATTGTCGGCTCACTGCTTCCTGGTCGGCTAAGGAAGGTCTCGATTGTCACCTGGTTCTTGAGGAGCGCGTCAAAGGTTCTTATAAACCTGAGGGTAGTGGTAATAACTTTCTGTTTGAACTCCTGGGAGTAAAAACCAAGCGAGTTGTTGCCGGTGGTTCTGATATGATGGCCGAGATGGAAAAAGTTGCTAGCGAGCTGAAAGCGGCCGGCAAGAAGCCTTACATAATCCCAGGCGGCGCATCCAATCCGATCGGTGCACTTGGATATGCAGCCTGTGCGGAAGAACTGATGAACCAACTCAACACTATGCATCTGAATATCGACCATATCGTCGTCCCTTCAGGGTCAGCAGGAACTCATGCCGGTATGGTTGCCGGTTTGATCGGCACCAACGCCAATATTCCGGTTTCGGGCATGAACGTCTCCCGCCCTAAGGATGTCCAGGAGGGAATCGTCCATGATCTAACTGAAAAGACCGCTGAGCTCCTTGGCATTCGGGGTGGTATAGCCCGAAAGGAAATCGTGTGCTATGGCGATTATGTAGGCCCGGGCTATTCTTTGCCGACGGATTCAATGATCGAGGCGGTTAGACTGTTTGCCTTCGAAGAAGCTATTCTTCTTGATCCGGTATACTCCGGAAAAGCCGCCGCGGGCCTGATTGACCTGGTTCGCAAGGGCGTCTTCACCAAAGGGCAAAATGTTGTATTCCTCCACACCGGTGGGTCTCCCGCTCTTTATGCCTATCTCGATGCTTTCCGAAAATAAGTGAGTTATTAGCAATGGTGGTTGCTGCCATTGATTTGCATCTAATTGAGGGGGCGACAATGTCACCCCTCCAGTGCCGAGGAGGAGCAACGGCTATGGATAATTCACTAAAATTACAAAAAACTGAGAAGATTGTAGGTATTATCGGGGGAATGGGGCCAGAAGCAACTGTTGATTTGATGCAGCGAATCATTGCCAATACTGTCGCCCTTGATGATATCGACCATATTCGCTGCATCGTCGATAACAACCCAAAGATTCCGTCACGAATAAAAGCAATTCTCAGTGAAGGTACCGAGAATCCTGGGCCATGTATGGCGGATATGGCACGCCGACTTGAACAATATGGAGCTGACTTCCTTGTCATTCCTTGCAACACCGCTCACTATTACTACAAGTATGTCGCCGAGGCCGTCTCAATTCCGGTTGTCCATCTGATTGATTTGGTCGTTCATACTCTTCTTGCAGAAAATCCTCATCTGCGGGAAATTGGCATTCTGGGCTCTACCACAATCGTTAAGACAGGCCTCTATGCGACCAGGTTTGAAGCTCGTGGAGTAAAGGTGGTTTATCCAGAAGGATCGATGCAGGACAAACTGTTTGCCCTTATCCGCATGGTTAAGTCCGGTAATACCCGCGGTGAGACAAGCAAGCAGTTGGTGGATATCTGTAATAGTCTTGCCATAAAAGGCATTGATCTCTGCATCCTTGGCTGCACTGAACTCGGTGTGATAAAGGCCGACTTGCCTATTCGGAGCATTGATGCCGCCGAGCTGCTGGCAAAAGAGATCGTTGCAGTCGTCAAACATGGCAAGAATCCTTTTACTGCAATAGATCATATGTAAGGATGGAATCTCCGTTGCACATTCTTTAGACGAAGTGTAAAACCATTCTCCGCAGATGGAAAAAACCTGTGCTGCTATCCAGCGGCTAAGGCATTTTCACTTCTACAAATATTAGACAACATGAGTATACAAGGATGCATCTCCATCGAATGAATCGAACAGGCCGTTTCAGTGACCGGCCCGGAGTTCCTGAATACCCCCCAGTTTGAATGTGAACCTCTCTCGGCGGAGTTAAGGGCTCGCGTTTTGGTCAAGGTCGAAACCATCAACCTGATCCGGTCATTCAAGGGACGTGGCTCAGAGCTCTATATATCAACGGCACACTGTCTCTGCTTAAATGAGTTATGAATTGGTACAAATTTGAACTTTTATATGACAAACACAAACCGCGAGTTTGACAAGAGAGCAAGAACGTGGAAAACAACACCCAATCAATGAAATCCTTGATTGCCTACGCAAGAATTCGCGACATGATTCTGGTTGGCGAGAAACTGCCCGGAACCAGATTAGTGCTGACTGAACTTGAAAGTGAGTTGGGAATCGGAAGGGGCCCAATCCGGGAAGCTCTTATGCGGCTTGATCGTTCCGGCCTTGTGAAGAACATTCCCTACAAGGGAGCTGTTGTTGCCAACCCACCTTCGCAGAAAGAAGTTGTTATCATTTTCAACATCCGTATAGATCTTGAAGCCGAATTGACCATTGAAGCAATGCAACACCTCAATGATCAACAGTTCGCTGAACTTGAGGATTTGCACCACAAAATGGAGCACATGGAGGCTGATTTCTACAATCTTGACCGTAAATTTCATCGTGTCATCTACGAAGCTTCAAAGCTCACTCATCTCTGCTCCATTGTCGACAAGTTGATCGTATCCGTTGAGACCTTTCTTACTCTGTATCATCAAGAACCGGGTGATTGCCAAAAATTTATTCAAGGGCATGAAGAAATACTCGTTGCACTAAAAGATAAAGACGCTGAACGAGTGCGCTTAGCCATGACGAACAACATTCGCAGCGGCCTCGAAGTTGTCCAGCGCTCCTTCTCTCGTCTGATAAGAAAATAAGAACAACAGATTACCGCTGCAGCGATTTCTCCCTTGGCAGAGCGGCGGCCCAGACCTGAAACCGATCTAAGCTCACTGGAAAAACCCCTCAAAAAGGTATTGAAGTATCCCTCGGCAGGGCGCCGAAACTCAGGCACCGGCTGTTTCTTGCAAAAACCAGCAATCACACTTCGGAATTAACCACTGCTTCCTGGTCATGTTGACGATTCGGTAAAACAAAATTGAGGTCCGGAAATCCCTGTCTGTCCGGTTTCGACTGGCAGGGAAGCTCCGGCAACGGTGCGGATTATTTGATATCAAGATTATAAAAGGTGTTGATATGATCCTTTTTGCTCTTGACCGGCTTGGCAAAAACGACATCCTTCAGGCCATAGGTGTCGATCAGCATTGCCGCTGTGTTTCGACGTTGCTGCCCATCATTATTGAGGTTGCCGTCAAGATTGGCAAGAGTTACCACCCCTTCGTCGATAGCAACCGTTACATGCGGCGAAGAGTCGACGATTTTGGCATGGATGTTGGCCATAAGGGTGCGCTCCCGTAATAAATGAAGTGATTCCGGAGTGGCATCGAATCTTCCCTTGCGCACTACGTCATGCAACACATCAACGACATCCTCCACCTGCAGGGTGTTGATATGCAGCACCATATCATACAGGCTGCTGTTCCAGGTGTCTTTGCCGTACAGCGCCATGCTCCATCGACGACGCTCCTCATCGTCCTTCATCAGCAAATGACGGGCCTCTTCCTCCGAACTGTTTTCCCGCCGCATCTCTTCTGCTATCCGAGCCTCTATATTAGCGATAATTCGTACCTTGAAGGCGTGGGCAATATCCTGGAGCAGGAAATGGCCCGACAGCCCATGGAAAACAATATTATCCTTGGCCACATGGTTGAGAAAAGCCGAACGAAAATAGCTGATATACCGTTCTTTGCCATGGCTGAATCGTTCCAGGATGGAAGGTGCATCATGCAAGGCCTTGACCAGCCTGATTTCTGGAATGGAAAATTCGGCGCAGGCCTCCAGGAGAATATCCCGAGAAACGCATTCATACCCAAGTCGTTTTGCCAGCGCTTCCGCTACTTCCTTGCCTCTGCTGTAGGATCCCCTTGATATAGTGATAATGGCCATACTCTACTCCCTGCCTTTTGCTGGTTAATAAACACCGACCTGTCATGTGGTCGTAAGTTAACATCCACGTGATGCACGTGGGAACGTAACTTTCAAGAGTACATTGTATACACCTTTTCACAGGAACCATAGGCATCATCGGTTTTTCATTTAAAAAACTGCAACAGGGCGTGCAGCGTAGTTAAGGGATGCGGCGGACATCCAGGGATGTAGAGATCGACAGGGACGATGGCGCCGAGGTCGCCGACAATCTCCGGACTGCCGTAGAACGGCCCGCCGGAGATGGCGCAGGCTCCCGAGGCAATGACCACCTTGGGTGCGGGAACCGCATCATAGGTGGCTATGAGAGCGGTTTTCATATTTTTCGAAATCGGCCCGGTGACGTGAATTCCGTCGGCATGGCGGGGTGAGGCAACGAAATCTATACCAAAGCGGGAGAGGTCGAAAAAAGGCGTGTTGAGCACGTTGGTATCCGCTTAGCAGGCATTGCAACCACCCGCCGACACCTGTCGCAACTGCAAAGACCTGCCGAATAGCTTCTTGAAATGTTGCTTTGCATGTTCGGCCAGGGCGGGAAGAGCATCGCCGGAAAAAACCAGTGCTTCCCTGGTGGCTGTCCCCATGCCGAAATCCTGACTGAAGGTTACAAAGGCCCCGGCCTCGACATTTTCGCAGCGCCCGCAAAAGGTACATTTGCCAAGATCGATCTTGTGCTCCTCGCAAAGAATGGCATCCTGCGGACAGATGGCGGCGCATTGCCTGACCGTTGCGGGATCACATTCACTGTTTATTTTCGGCAGGCCTCTATATTGTTTATACAGGTTGATCGATTCTTTCGGATACTGGCTGGTCTTACAGCCCTGCTCAAAGCGGTTCCTGATGATTTTCAACATGTTCTCTACCTTGGTTATGGCGCCGATGAAAAACTTTCCATTTTAACCCCCCACAAGGGCTGGATAAGTACCTTCACGAAATTCCTCCAAAGAAACAAAAAGGAATTTCTAAGGTACTAAAGATCGAAGCCGCAATAGGAAAGATTGAAGCTTTTATTGCACAGGGGAAAATCGGAAATTTCCTGGTTCCTGAGCGACATGGCCAGCCCGGTCCAATTATGAAACGAGGGGTCTTTAATCTTGTAACGTTCGATATTACCGGCTTTGTCGGTCAACAGACAGTGCGAAACCTCGCCGCGCCAACCCTCGTTGATCGTTACCACGAAGGATTCGGGTTCAAGGTGCAAGTCTCCCATGGCTGTTTTTGCACAGGCCTCTCCGGCCCGGTTTAAAAGGATGCGGATGAGGTGCATGGAGTGGATGATTTCCTCCCGACGCACCGATGCCCGACTATACACATCGCCGTTCACCATCTCGTTGCGATTCGCATGGAGAACCCCATAGGCCTCGGTCGGAAAAGCAACGCGCGCGTCGTATTCGAGGCCGGATGCCCGACCGCTGTAACCGACCAACCCCAGATCCTCGGCCATCTTTTTGGAAACCTTGCCGGTATTTTCGAAGCGGATCTGTACCGAGTGGGCGCTGAAGAGCAGATCGCAGACATGGCTGATCTCCGGCTCCAACTCCTTCAACTTATCTTCGATGATTTTCACCTGCTCTCCCCCCATTATCTGGGAAACGCCGCCGGGAAGCACCAATGACTTGCCGAATCTATTGCCGCAAAGCACCTGCAGGAGATTAAGAAACTCGCCGCGAATGCGTCCGAAGTAGGCCGCCGGCGGATTAAAGGCAACATCGCCGCTCAAAGCGCCCAGGTCACCGATATGGTTGGCGAGACGCTCAAGCTCCAGGGCGATCGACCGAACAATCCGTGCGCCGGGATCGACAGACAGCCCGGCGAGTGCTTCAAGCGCTTGGCAACAGCAGAGATTATGGCCAATACTGGTATCGCCGGCGATCCCTTCACAAAGAATCGGCAATCGCTTCATCGGCACTTGGGTGAGCATCTTCTCGATTCCGCGATGCTGATAGCCAAGTTGTATCTCCAGGGAAAAAACCTCCTCCCCGGCACACTGAAAGCGGAAATGTCCCGGTTTAATAATTCCGGCGTGCACGGGACCTACGGCAACCTCATGAACACTCTCGCCATCGACCTGGAAGTATTGATAATTGCCGGGAATATCCTCCTCGTAATTGTTGCCGAAAACATCGGCAACCTGGCGATAGTTGGCATGGTAACGAACCATCTTCAGCCACGGATGATAATTCGGCGTAATCCCGTACTGTTCGGCGATTTCTCGCTCGAACATATGAAATTTTTCACTGGAGGAGGCGGTCAAAGAGGGAAAAATTTCGCCGACCTCGGTTGTCAGTACATACAGCTTGGCATTGCGCACCACCGCCAGAAGCATATTCCGGCCATCCTCGACAAAGGCGAAAAACTGGACGATAAAGCCATCATTTTTTACAAAGGTGTCCAGCAGTTGGGCAAAACGAGCAAAGGGCACGCAGGGGATGGTCGAACGCAAAACGGCTTGCCCGTTGTAAATCTGCAGAAGCTTATCCATGAATTGTCCCGCCAATTATTTTAATGGTTTCGAGGATTGTCGTATATATCCCGTCCGGAATCCAAACGGTGAGCAAGACCGAGGCACAAAGCAGGACATAGGGAGGCAAAATGCGAAGGAACTTCTCAACATCGTGTGTCTCGGCGATATTCTCGGAAAAGGACATATCGGTGACGATCTGAGCGGCGCCGGCCACCACCAGGAGCAGGCAGAATATGAAAATGACGGCGCAAAGCGGATGACCGCTTCTTATGGCCCCGATGAGGATAAACAGCTCACTGACAAAGAGGCCAAACGGCGGCAAACCGGAGATGCCGACAAATCCGGCAAAAAACGAAACAAAGGTCTTCGGTAAAAATTTTACCAGATTGCCGATACGCCCAACCAGTTTGGTTTTAAAGCCCAGCATAATGTTGCCGGCGGAGAGAAACAACGACGATTTAGTGAGCGAATGGTGGATCATATGGAGAATTGCGCCGTACACCGCCACCCCGCCGATACCTACGCCAAAGGCGATGATGCCCATATTCTCGATACTCGAATAGGCGAGCATGCGCTTATAATCCCCTTGCCGTACCATAAATATCCCGGCCACAAGCATGGAGGTTAAACCGAAACCGATCAGCAGATTGCTTGAAAAATCCCCCAGTCCGGCCAGATACATCAGGGTATGGGCCTTATAGATGCCGAGAAATGCACAATTGAGCAGAGCCCCGGACAACAAGGCGGACGCCGGACTCGGTGCCTGACTGTGCGCATCGGGCAGCCAGGTATGCATCGGCGCAAGCCCCATTTTGGTGCCGAAGCCGATGATAATAAAAATGAATCCGGCCTTCAGCCAGATCGGATCCAGCTGGGCCGCCACCTGGTTCAGCGAGGTAAAGGTTAATGGGACATCGATCTCGGCGATATCAATGGACAGGGTGATGAAAAAGCAGCCGAGCAGCGCCAGGGCAATGCCCACCGAGCAGATAATGATATACTTCCAGGTTGCCTCCAGTGCCTCTCTTGAGTGATGCAGATAAATCAGCGGCGCACTGAGCAGGGTCGTCACCTCTATGGAAATCCACAGGACAATGGGATGGTCGGCAAGACTTACCATGCTCATGGTGCCGAGAAAAAGCAGCATGCAGCCATGGAAAATATGCTCGTTTTCCATCTCGGCTTCGCGCACATAACAGATCGCATACACCGAGATACAGAGAAAGACAAAGGAGGTGAGCAGCAGCACCAATAGACCGATCGGTTCGGCGGAAAAAAACCCCTCAGTGTAGACCGGCAAAGTCCCGAGCCAGGCCATAATCGTCAGTTGCAAATGAAAAAGGGCGGCAACCACCAGCATCCCCCGGCCAAGGGTTGGGGGCGTAAAGAGGGCTGCCAGGCCGGTAATTATCGGCAGCAAAAAGATCAGTTCGAGCATTGTATCATTCCTTTAAGCGATCAAGGAGATCGGTGTTGATACCATCGAAGGCATGATTGATATTATGCAAAGGGGGTATCCACTTAGCGCAAGTAGGTTTTGTATGCTATTATTAAAGCATGAGAGATGCAAATACACTTGTTGCTGGAATTGACTATCCGAGAACATTACAAGAGTTCGACAACTTTTTCCCGAATGATGATGTATGTCGGAAGTATCTTGCACGCCTTCGTTGGCCTCATGGCTGTCAATGCCCCGAATGTGATTCACTGAAAGCTCCTTGGATAACAGCCAGAGGCTATCTACACTGCCAAGAATGTAGTACTGAAACATCAATAACTTCTGGAACAATTTTTGAGAAAACACGTTATCCGTTAAGAACATGGTTTTTCGCAATCTGGCTGGTTACGAGTCAAAAATCTGGTGCAAGTGCTCTTGGTGTCAAACGGGCTCTTGGATTGGGCAGTTATCAAACGGCCTGGGCTTGGTTGCATAAATTGCGGCGTGCAATGGTTCGACCAGGACGCGACCTTCTTCAAGGCGACATTGAAGTTGATGAAACCTACGTTGGTGGCAAGAAAAAACCGGGGAAACGAGGTAGAGGTGCCGAAGGCAAGGAAATCGTAGTTATTGCCCTTGAAATCCATGACCCAAAAGGATACGGACGAGTACGAATGAAACGAATCCCGGATGTATCTGCCGATAGCTTGATACCATTTGTATGTGAAGCAGTAAAGCCAGGCTCTGTTATACGAACAGACGGCTGGAGCGGCTACTCTGGCTTGACCAAATATGGGTATATTCATAAACAAATAATTCAGTCTGACAGTGGAGATCCCGCCCATGTGACAATGCCCGGTGTCCACAGGATAGTATCTTTGCTTAAAAGGGTCTTGATGAGCACTCATCAAGGTGCCGTTAGCGGCAAGCATCTTGATTATTATCTTGATGAGTACACTTTCAGGTTTAATCGCAGAACCTCAAAATCGCGAGGCCTGCTTTTCTACCGGCTCATGGAGCAAGCGGTTGAAACAGAGACAACGACTTTTCGAGCCATTGTTGATGGCCCCAATGGACAGTAAACAACTTGCGCTAAGTGGATACCCCCTTTATGCAAAATGATCCCCATGATCATGACCCCGACCAGCAGGTCGAGCAAGACGCCGAATTCTACCACATAAACGGTATGCGCATGTTTGGTGAGAGCTGTGCCGACCAGGTAAATACCGTTCTCCAGCATCAGGTAACCGATGACCTGGGTGATCACCTTTCTTCGGCTCATCATGAGAAAAAAGCCCGCCGACATGGTCGTAATTGCCGTGGTCAGAAGCAAGTCGTGGCCTTTCGGCAGGGAAAGATGCAGTCTCTCGGTGATAAATATCGACAGCAGGATGATGATCAGCCCGGCAAAAAGCGAGGCGTGATAACCGATGATCGGTTCGATCTCCCTCTTGGTGGCTACGCGTTTCAAGGCTACATAGAGGAGTCCGGGAATAAGCACACCTTTGATGAGGATCATGATCTGAAAAAATATCAGACCGCCACTCCCCACCCGGCTATGGTGCTGCAGCAAAAGGGGTAAGAGAGATACCATCACCCCCTGTAGGGCCATAACCTTCACCAGGGTGATGAGCCGGCTCGATGCCAGGGACAGTAGCACCGACAGCAGCACGATAACCATTATTATACTATTAATATTAATCATTTAACTAACTCCATGGTAAGGATTGCCGCAAAAAACACCAGGATCAGGGAGGTCAGCAGGAACTTTGGCACAAGGTTCATTTTTAATCTGGCCATACCTGATTCCACCAAGCCGATGGCGACGTACACCATGCCGATTCCACTAAAAAACAGTGGAATATTGTAGAGCCCCCAGGCTGCCTTCAGAGGACAGATAATGAGAAAGATGAAGGCCGAATAGAAGAACAGTTTATAAAAGGAGCCGAGTTCGATAAAGGCCAGATCCGGGCCGCTGTGATCAAGAACCATCACCTCATGGATCATCGTCAATTCCAGATGGGTGGCCGGATCATCGACCGGAACCCGTGAATTTTCGGTCAACAGCACCATGAAAAGAGAGACGATGACCAGGAGCAGCAGGGCTCCGGCCGGCCCCGCCAAGCTGATCGGGTTTGTCCCGGTGAAATACTCGGCAAAGCTGAGGGCCCCGGTCATCCGATAGAAAAGAACGAGGATGGCAAAAATCGATGCCTCGGCAAGGGTTCCGAAAAATGCCTCCCGCGCCGCCCCCATGCCCTGAAACGGCGAAGCAGTATCAAGGGCCGCGGCGATGGTGAAAAAGCGGCCAAGACCGAGAATGTAAAAAAGAACAATCACGCCGCCATGGAAAGAAAGGATCGGCGACATGCCGCCCAGCGGGAAAAACAGCAGGATCATCACCGCCCCGGCACAGGAAATCACCGGCCCGAGTTTAAAGACAAACGTGGTACTGGTACTGTAAACCGAGCCTTTCCGGAGAAGTTTGCCCAGAGTGTAATACTTGATAAACAACGGCGGCCCCTTCTTGCCGGCGAAAAAAGCTTTCACCTTGAGAATAATGCCGGGAAAGAGCGGCGCCAGAAGCAGCGCCAGAGCTATTGTGAGAAACGATTCCATTCCCATTCCTTTTCCCATCACGTGGTAACCGAAGAAATTTTAGGGGCCGTTAAGAAATAACTACTACCATCTCATCCATTTCTTTACGGCCCCTTATGCCGTTCGTGACATAGAAACGGATGACTTATTGTTGAACGACGGCTTAGATAAACGAGACCAGCAGCAGGACACTGATTGCCACAATGATATAACCAATATAGAGCTGCACATTGCCATGCTGTATCCAACGAAACTTGCCGAGCAGGGCCAGCAGCGGCATGACCAGGCCCCGGTGCATGCCGACATCGGCGATATCTTCAACCCGGCTGTGGTATACGGTTTTTCCCGGAAAGATTTTTTCTAAACGCACCTTGGACTCCCTGACGATGACAAAGGGCCGGAAAAAATTAATGACACTGCGCGCATAGGAGGTGCCAGTGTACTGGATTCTTGTCGTTCCTTTGGTGAAGCCACAGCCCCAGGTCGGACATTTGGCAATCTCTTTGTTGCGGTACAAGAGTTTTCTGAGAAGAAGTATTGCAAAAAAAATCAGAAGGAACAGGCGTGAGCCAAGGGCAAGATTCGCCCCGATAGTGTTGATGCTCGCGGCATCGACGAGGCCTCCTGTGACAATATCGGTGAGACCGGCAAAGGCCAGGTGCATAAAGCTCTCGGGAAAAATGCCGATGGCAAGGCACAAGGCCGCGAGAACCGCCATCGGCAGGGTCAGCAAACGACTTCCCTCGCCGGCCTCGGCCGCTTGTCGGCTGCGAGGTTCACCGAGAAAGACGATGCCCACTACCTTAGTAAAGCAGAAAGACGCCAAACCGCCGATCGCGGCCAGGGAAATAATCGCCAAAATCGCCAGCAGAAGGGTTCCATGGGTATATTTGAGACCCTGGAAGGCGGCGAAATAGACGAGAAATTCGCTGATAAAACCGTTGAAAGGCGGCAGGCCGGAAATCGACACGGAGCCGACCAGGAAGGCTCTGCCGGTAACAGGCATTCTTTTCATCAGGCCGCCGAGGTGATCGACATGGCTGGTCCCGCTGTTTTTGATGACCGCACCGGCTCCGAAAAACAGCAGGGATTTAAAGATTGAATGGTTGAGAACATGGAGCAGGGCACCGGCCAGGCCGAAACCGGCCATGGTCACATTTCCCTTTGCCACCCCGATCATACCAAGACCTGCACCCATAAGAATAATGCCTATGTTTTCAACGCTATGATAGGCAAGGAGTTTTTTCAGATTGTGCTTGCCAAGGGCATACAGTACGCCTAACACCCCGGAGATCATGCCGAAAACGAGGACCACCTGGCCAATGAGCAACTCGCTGCTGGCGAGGAGAAAATAGACCCTAAGAATGCCATAGATACCCATTTTGATCATCACCCCCGACATAAGTGCCGAGATATGGCTGGGCGCCGCCGGATGGGCATGGGGTAGCCAAACATGCAGGGGAAAGACCCCGGCTTTTGATGCAAAGCCGAGAAAGGCCAAGAAAAAGACGATCAGTTTGGCCTCTGCCGGAATGGTCGCAAACTGGGTGAATTCGAGACTGCCGGTCTGGCTGAAAGCGACCCCGAAGGCGGCAAATATCAGCAATGCCCCGGCCTGGGCAAAAAGAAAATAGAGGTAGCCGGCGGTTCTCGTTTCCGCTTTTTCATAGTCATACATAACGAGAATGTAGGACGAGAGGGACATGATTTCCCACACCAGGGCAAAGCTTAAAATGTTGGCGGCAAGGGTGACCAGGGCCATGGCGACGATAAGCACATTGGTACAAAAGAAACTGACCGCCGTCCTGAGCGTGTTTTCCGCCATATCGAAATAGACACAACTGTAAATGGCCGCCAAAGGGCCGATCAAGAAAATCGGTATCAAAAAGAAGAAACTGAGCGAATCGCAGGCGAATTCCAGGCGAAAGCTATGCAGCCAGGACCACGCCCAGGTCATGCCCTGGAGTTTGGCAGGGGCAAAAAAAAGTGCTAAGATCCCTGTAACACAACCGATCAAGGTGATTCCCAGATAAAACCATTTGCTGATCACCATGTGCCGGTGGCTCAATAGGGGGAGTACCCCCGCCGCGACTATAATGGCCAGGGACAAAAGGAAGATATTCATTTTTTTCTCAGGAGTTGTATTTCAAGGTGTCTTTGTCAACCGCACTCTCAACGCCCGCAAAAGAAAACAGCTCCCTGCCGAGATAGTGGCCAATGGATAGCTTTCTGCCCTGTGCCCAGTCACTGGTCAAGGCGGCAAAAGACTGTTGAAAAGCCGGAGAAACGACGAAGGAATGGAGGGTTCCGGAGATCATAAGCGGACAAAAAAATCCGTCTTTGGTCGGTTCGACAATTCGTTCCAGATGAATTATCAATTTGCAGTCTAAACCTGCTTCGCCATGCTGCAACAAGATTTCCGGCAGGGTGATGAGACACGGGTTCTGCGCCGTTTGACTGAGGAAAATGTTTTCTTGGGTGAACCGGTAAAGGTGCAGGAAAGGCGCTATGAAATCGGCCGGAGTACGCGCCGGAGAGGACTTGGTTTTCTTATGCTCTAGGAGTCGGGGAAGACCGCAAGATACACCCCAGTTGGGGTTATACGTTACTTTCGTCGATAAAACGTAGGCCGCATTGTCGCCCTCATCCCTTTGCAGCTGCTCTGCTCCGCTCACAGAAGGATCGGCGAAAAGAAGACCGGACGTGCAAATTGGCACTGGGCCAAGCCCCAGGGAAGCACTCAAGGTCTTCAGTCGGCCGGTAAATTCTTCAAAGGGCATCATCCTTCCTCTGATCTTGAACAAAGCATGCGTTGGCTGCGACGACTCAGGTGAAAAGGTTTTCATTGCAGGCCTTCCGTGGTGATTTTCAGTTTAGGAGCCGTCACGAAATAACATGTTCATTTTCATTATTTCGCTACGGATCCTTATGCCGTTTCCACGACTACATTAACCAAGTTATTTCCGGACAACGGCTTAGCCAGTCGTCTTAAGGCGCTAGCGGAACAATTACAGGCAGCGGCACAATCCGTGACAATCGGCCTGACCTTATTCCTCAAAAGTGAATCCATACCATGGCGATTCCATGTCGGAGATCTCAGGGATAAAAGCAATCTCGCTGTTATCAATGCGGCTATGCAACTCATTCATCCACAGAAGAGCCTGATTTTTCGAGAAGAACGGGCCTACCTCCGTCAAAGAAATCATGTCAAGCATGCGCCTCTTATTGAACATTGTTACGTCGTCTTTATTCTGGAAAATTCCAATAATTATTCGCATTTACGGTACATTACAAGAGGTTTTGCGTTCTTTGAGATAGACTTCCAACTGATACCTTCACTGAAAGCTGAAACAAACCGAATTTCTTGTTCGACTTTTCTCAGGTCAAGGTGTTTTTAATGGGGAATTTGCATCAGACATCCTTTCATTAGAACAGGATGCAAGCACTTTGTATGCCACCGGCATACAGCAAATTACTTTTGTTGCATAAAAGAGCTTTTGCGGCAAGAGAAAGACCCGACAATCCTCGTCCGCACTGCGATAACGCTGGTATGAAGAGATCTTTACCGGGAGTCGGCGGGGCTGCAAAGGATTCTCTTAAAAAGACATGAAGAGGGCTGTTCCGGCTTCATCTGCTGGGGTATTTTGCCCCACAGCGGACCGAGCATGGCAGGAGGTGCACATCCGTCGGCAGTATAGTCTCAGCGCCTCATTCTGCTGGCTTTTGCAGTCGACGATACAGGGTCTTGCGGTCTATCATGAGAATCTCCGACGCCATGTTCCATGGCATTCCGCAACTCCCTCACATTGCCGGGCCATTGGTAATTGAGCAATCGTTTAACGGTCGAATCGGCGAGTCCGGTCACCTTTTTGTCCAGTTTTTCGGCAACAGCGCCAATAAACTTGTGCGCCAGGAGAAGGATATCGGTACCACGTTTACGGAGCGGCGGGATATCCACCTTGATGACATTGAGCCGGTAATAGAGATCTTCGCGAAACCGGCCCTCGGCAACGGCGGCCTCAATATCCATATTGGTTGCCGCGAGAATGCGGACATCAAAACTCACTTCTTTGTTGCCCCCCACCGGCCGGATCCTACGTTCCTCCAGCGCCCGCAACAGTTTTGGTTGCAGGCTGAGGGGAATATCGCCGATTTCGTCAAGAAACAGCGTACCGCCGCTGGCCTCCAGAAGCAGGCCGGTTCGATCCTGCCAGGCATTGGTAAAAGCCCCCTTGACATGGCCGAAGAGTTCACTTTCCAGGAGGTTTTCCGGCAGGGCCGAGCAATTGATGGCGACAAAGGGCTTGTCTTTGCGGCGACTGTATTCATGCAGGGCACGGGCAGTTATCTCTTTGCCCGAACCACTCTCCCCGATAATCAGCACCGAGGTCTCGGCATCGGCAATGCGCTGCAACCTGGCAAAAAACTCCTGCATGATCGGGCTCTCGCCGATGAGTTCGGAAAAAGAATGGCTGCGCTCGATTTTCTCGCTGAGGATCTGCACCTGGCGCTTGAGGTTTCTATGATCCACCGCCCGCAGAAGAGTGAGGGCGAGGAGGTCCATATCCAGGGGCTTGGTTATAAAATCATAGGCCCCGGCCCTGATCGCCTCAATAGCGGTATCCAGGGAACCAAAGGCCGTCATCATAATGACCGGGATTTCCGGCCACTTCTCGGCAACCTCGCGGCAGACCTGAATGCCGCTGATATCGGGAAGATTTATGTCGGTTAGGACAACATCCGGCATGTCACCGGCTATAGCCGCAATTCCAGCCTGACCGGTTAGCAGAGAACGGCTGGTAAAGCCACGCCGGGACAACCCGAAATCGAGCATTTCACCCATATCCTGATCGTCTTCAATAATGAGGATGTGGCCTTTCATAGCCCACTTTCCTCTACTTTGAGATAGAGCGTAAACTCTGCACCTTTTGTCGGGCGATTGCGAACTTCGATCCACCCCCCATGTTCTTCCAGAAGCTCGCGGGCAATTGATAACCCAAGTCCTGTGCCCAGGCCGACACTTTTAGTGGTAAAAAACGGGGTAAATATCTCTTGGAGATGCTCTTCCAGAATCCCCTGCCCCTCGTCGCGGATATCGATGCGAAGAAATTCTTTTACCTGATCGTCGGTGTGGATCATCGATTTTAACCGGATATTTGCCACATCCACCTGGACACTGCCCTTATCCGGTGTCGCCTGAATGGCGTTCATAATGACATTCATAATAACCTGTTGGAGCTGCTGGCCGTCAACGAAACAATACACCTTCGCCTCGGGCGCCACATGCAAAAACAGACCCACTCCCTGTTTGCCGGCAAGAGGGGTGAGGAGATGAAAAACCTGCCTGATCAGGGTTACTACATTTTCGTGGCCCTTCCGGATGACCTTTTTCTTCCGGGAAAAATCAAGGAGCTGGCTAATGATAAGGGTCATCCGCTCCGCCTGGGCTTTGATGATTTTTGCGCAACCAATGATCTCCTGTCGCTCTAGAGGCTCGGAAATTATCATTTTCGCCCTGCCGTCGACAACGTTGAGGGTTGTGCCGATCTCGTGGGCTATGCCGACGGCAATCTGCCCCACCGTAGACAATTTCTCGGTATGCCTCAGCTGTTCGAGGGTCTTCAAGCGGGCAAGGTTTTCGAAACGGATCTTTTCTTGGGCGATGAGCAATCTGGTGCACATATCGTTCATAATTCCGGCAAGCTGTACCAGCTCATCGTCGCCTTGTATCTCAAGATCGGCTCAGATTGCCCTTGCCGATCTCCATTGCCTTACGGGATAATTTTTCGAGAGGTTTCCTGATTTTTGTGTAGATGAGAAAATAGACGACGCTACCGCTGACCAGGGCTAATATTGCTGAAATCAACAGGGTTTGAACCAGTACTTTCTGGGTGTACTGCACAAGCGGCGCAAGAGATTGGGTGATTTCCAGCACTCCACGCCGCTCTCCGGGTATGAGAACGGGAATGAAAGTATAGCGCCGCCTTTTTCGATTTTCATCAAAGGCAATAAAGGTGAGCGGTTGCCCGGTGTCCAACGCATCAATGGTGGGCACGGGCTGCCTTCCAGCGAATCTCCGGCGGACATCATCGAGCCGGACCCAACGAATGGTGTGCTCCGGATCGGCTTGGTTGGCCCCTTCGATCTGTCTGACGGCCATCTCGGCTCCGCTTTCCGCCCAGACGTGGACTATGACTCCTGCGAGAACCCTACCGACCGCCTGGGCATTTGCCACCATATCCGCATCAAATTGCCTGATCTGCGCCTCATAATACAAATTCCCAATAATTATCAGTAAGCCAATAATGCCCACAAGGAGGGAGGAAAATATCTTTGAGAATAAATTCATGGTGCTTTGGGCAAGAAGAAAACCCGGTTGAGAACGACAGTTCCCAACAGGTCACAAAAGAGCTCCGGCGTCCCAGCGGAACTGAGACCATGACAGAAAGGACAATCTGCCTTGCTTCGCAGGGGTCATTGAAATTCCCTTTATACAGCAAATTTTGAGGCGATAATACTGCCTAAAGCCCGCACGTGCAAAATGTTCCAACAGCCACATCGTTTTTCGTGTATTGATGGAGTGTCGGAAGCTCTGTTTCTTGCCTGATTTTCCATCATTACATACTTGACACTCTGTTGCAAGGGCGGAAAACCGACGAGGATGTTGAAGGGAAATACCAGGAGGAGGTAAAGGTTGAACAACAAACCATACCAGCCGCATTGAGAGCTGCCGAAGCAGCCAAGAGTGAAAATTTTCGGCGATCAGGAGAGAGCCGGCATATTTTTTGAGATTTTTAAATCACAGAAGGTATGCCGGCCATTGGTTATAATCAGGTGAGAGTCAATCTGGTTGCCGCCGGACGTCCACCTGAAGTCCGAGCCTTTTTCAGTTGTGGCAACAAACTTTTCCGGCTAGAAGGAAAATCACTTTTCGGCGAAGGTTCTTTTCCGACCAAATCAGTGCAATGAAAAAAAACATACCAGTCACTGCGCTGTTGCTTGTTGGTTTTCGCAAGAAGGCCGACACCCCGGGCAGCCTGAATAAGAGGTCTTTGTGGGCGATGCCTGCCGGCGACAAATGCCTGCCACCAG
>JBBQVT010000002.1:0-67560 GCA_038211245.1 Desulfobulbales bacterium
TTGATGAGTTCGGAGTAAATGGATGCTGCCTGGAGAAATTTCTCGGCTCCAACGAGAGTCCTTGCCTTATCCCAATGAAGTTTCCATTCCGGAACTCCTTGTTCAACCCCAACCACAGAGATGTTCCTCTCTGGTACAATCCCCTCTCGGGCTATGCTGGGGAGGGCCACCCCCCCGGTGAGGATAAAACAAACTAACAAGAGGCGACTAATTACGATTGGTTTGTACACCTCGGCCATTGCTCATGCTCACCATTTAACTGTAAAATTGCACAATTTTCTCAACAATATATGATTGCATGGTGGTGGTAAGTTCTGGATAGATCGGCAAGGCAAGAGTTTCCTCTGCCGCTTTTTCAGCCTCCGGACAATGTGTTTCTCTTGCCAATAAACCTAAACATTCCTGTTTATGCAAAGGTACCGGATAATATATTTCACAACCAATGTCGTTTTTTGCTAACCAGAGGATCAATTCATCACGTCTCTCAACTCGCAGTACATATTGGTTATAAATATGCACATTTCGCGCCCCATTACCTCCTTCCGAACCGTTAGAGAAAACACTTGTCGGAAGTTGCAGTTTTTGCTTGGCAATGAGGCCTGTTTCCGTGAAGAGACGGTTGTAATAATCAGCATTCTCTGCCCGCTGCTTGTGCCATCTTTCAAGATATGGCAGTTTGACTCGCAACGCAGCGGCTTGAAGAGGATCGAGTCGAAAATTTCCACCTACCAATTTATGATAATATTTAGGGTGAGCTCCATGGTTGCGCAAAAGTATCAGTTGCTCGGCAATGGCCTTTTTCTGGGTAATGACCATCCCACCGTCTCCTATTCCCCCAAGGTTTTTACTCGGAAAAAAAGAAAAACAACCGGCTGTTCCCATGGAACCGGCCCTTTTAAATTCAACTTTTCCGTTTTGTACCATCGGGCATTCTGCGCCGATTGCCTGTGCCGCATCCTCAATGACCGGCAGCTGGTAGTGTTCGGCCAATTTCATTATTGCTGTCATGTCGGCACACTGGCCATATAAATGTACAGGAATAATTGCTTTGATTTTTCGTTCCGTATCAGCAGCCAGGATCTCGCCCATTTTTGCAGGATCGATGTTATAGCTGACCGGATCTATATCGGCAAAAACAGGTGTTGCACCCACCCTCAGAATGACCCCCATGGTAGCGAAAAATGAGTAGGGTGTGGTTAAAACTTTATCTCCCGGTCCAATCCCCAACCCCATCAAACATACCAACAACGCGTCCGTGCCACTGGTAACTCCAATCGCAAACGCCGCACCGGAATATTCGGCAATTTCTTTTTCAAGCCCTTCGACTTCCGGGCCCTGAATATATCGGGTTGACTTTATGACACGGGTAACTGCAGCAATAAGATCATTTTCGAGGTAGCTTAACTGCGCCTGAAGATCAAGCAAAGGGACTTTCATAATATCTGTAGGATTGAAGTTAATTCAGGTTTGCCTTGTAGAAAACCGCAACCAGTGGGTACATGGCAAGGATCGATGGCTATTTTGAACTTATTATAATTTTTTCGCCGTCAAAATAGTCTATAATATCAGGCATCTCTGCTTCAAGATATTTTTTCATCTTTTTCAACAGATTCACCTCTATCTGTCGGACTCGCTCTCGGGATATCTCAAATCTATCGGCGATATTTTGAAGAGTTAACGGCTCATCGGTTAATAAGCGTTTTTCAAGGATCATTTTTTCTTTGTCGTTGAGCTTGTCTTTGAGTATTGCGATAAGCTCCCCAAGCTTCACCTTGATCTCTTTACCGGCCACCATGGATTCAATGCCGGGGCCATTGCTGGGCAGGAAATTCTTCTGCTCATCTTCTGAATCGGATCGCACCGGACTCTCCAGGGAAACATCCCAGTTATCCATGCGCTGGCCCATCTCAACCACCTCACGCTCCTTGACGTTTAATCGTTCCGCCAATAATTTCGGTTCGGGGTTAAACCCTTGGCCCTCAAGGAGTTTTCGTTCTTTATTCAGGCTGAAAAACAATTTTCGCTGCGCTTGGGTAGTGCCGATTTTTACCAGTCGCCAGTTATCCATAATGAATTTCAAGACATAGGCCCGTATCCAATATGCGGCGTAATAAGAAAACTTGACACCTCGATAGGGATCAAATTTTTTTGTTGCCTGCACCAATCCAACATTGCCTTCCTGGATAAGATCCATGAAATTTTGCATCCAGTACTTTTGGAAATCCATAGCGACTTTGACCACCAATCGCAAATTGGAACTGACCAGCCGATACGCCGCATCCTGGTCACCCTGCTCTCTAAACCTCACTGCCAGTTCGTCGGTCTCTTCCCGAGTCAACAACTCATATTGGCTGATTTCCTGAAGATAACGATGCAATGCCGGATTACTGAGTGCCGGCAGATTTTCTTCGTCCGAAACCGCAACCAACGGATTGTCGTACGCTTCGTCTATGCCTTCAACTTCAGTTTCCAGTTCGGGGTCATCCAGGGGATCTATATCTATTTCAGGGTCCATAAGGGTATTTTTATTCGTCAACTGGTTTCTCCGGCAAAGATGCCCAGAAAATTTTAGCAAGATTTTGATAGTACCTTACATGGATGAAAGTGCAATCATATTATCAACAGTCAAAATGGACCGTTTTAGCGTATCTTTACAATATTTCAATTTTACCATAGGCTCTATCGATTTTGAGAATTATATTTTAATCATTGAGCATATATGCTAAATATCCAAAAGCCCTTGCCAACCACCGTCACTCTAGGCGACAATCTTTCCTGTTACTGTTCAACAATCCTCACAAATAATGAAAAATATAAGAAATTTCAGCATAATTGCGCATATCGACCACGGCAAATCCACCCTCGCAGACAGAATGATTCAATTCTGCGACCTCGTCTCCGATCGGGAATTCAAGGATCAACTTCTCGACAACATGGATATTGAACGAGAACGAGGCATTACTATCAAGAGCCAAACCATCTGTCTGCCCTACACCGCTCAAGACGGTCAGAAATACTTTCTTAATCTCGTCGACACGCCTGGACATGTAGATTTCAGCTACGAGGTCTCGCGAGCTCTCAGTTCCTGTGAGGGGGCTCTACTCCTCATTGATGCAGCTCAAGGTGTTGAAGCGCAGACCCTTGCGAACCTTTACCTGGCTATGGAAAATGATCTGGAAATTATTCCGGTAATTAATAAAATTGATCTGCCTTCGGCAGAGCCTGAAAAAATCGCCCTGCAAATTGAGGAAGACCTTGGCCTTGACAGCGATCTCGTACAATTCTGTTCAGCCAAACTTGGAACCGGGATACCGCAGCTCTTCGAAACCATTGTTAAAAAGCTACCTGCACCCAAAGGCGATCCAGATAGTCCGTTGCAAGCTCTTATTTTTGATGCCAATTATGATTCCTTTCGTGGCACCCTCATTTCCGTCCGTATTATCAACGGTACGGTAAAAGCCGGAGATGTTATTCGTTTCATGGCCAATGGTCGGGAGTACCGTGTCGATGAGGTGGGATTCTTTAAATTACACAAGGAACCGGCGAAACAACTCTCCGCAGGACAAATTGGATATATTCTGGCTGGCATAAAAACTGTTCAGGATACTCGGCCAGGTGATACTATTACTTTACGTGACAACCCAGCCACCACCCCTTTGCCGGGCTTCAAAGAAGTGCAGCAAGTGGTCTTCTCTTCAATTTATCCCATCAGCACCGACGAATATGAGGATCTCGCGACAGCTCTCGAAAAGCTCAAACTGAATGATGCCGCCCTCACTTTTGAAAAGGACTCCTCGGTTGCCCTTGGCTTTGGCTTTCGTTGCGGCTTTCTCGGTCTTTTACATCTAGAGGTTATTCAGGAACGTCTTGAACGCGAATTTGACATTTCGTTAATCCTCACTGTGCCCTCGGTGCAATATATTTTCCATCTTTCCGATGGAAGCAGCAAGCATGTTGATAACCCCGCCCACTTCCCCGATCCGACCCATATTGCCAAGGTTGAAGAACCGTTTATCAAGGCAACCATTCTCATACCGGAAAAATACATGGGGGTTGTGATGACCCTTTGCATGGAGCGGCGTGGGGAAAACACCAGTTTCCACTACCCGACGCCAGGAAGGATCGAATTACAGTGTGAACTTCCTTTGGCGGAAGTCATTTATGATTTTTATGACCGGTTGAAATCGCTGTCCCAAGGTTATGGTTCTTTCAATTACGAAATGCTCGATTATCGTAAAAGCGATCTGGTCAAAGTCGACATCCTTGTCAATGGCGAGATTGTTGATGCCTTGTCGCAATTGGTTCATCGTGACAATGCCAGGGCGAGGGGCCTGCACGCCTGTGAAATGCTCAAAGAGGAGATTCCCCGCCAGATGTTTAAAATCGCCGTCCAGGCGACTATCGGCGGAAATATTATTGCCAGAACGACCATTTCTGCACTGCGCAAGGATGTCACCGCCAAATGCTACGGCGGCGATATATCGAGAAAGCGCAAACTCCTCGAGAAGCAAAAGGCAGGGAAAAAACGCATGAAAACAGTCGGCAATGTAGATATTCCGCAGACCGCCTTCCTGGCCGTCCTGAAATCGGAACAAAAATAGCTGGCCCCATCAATCCACCTGGGAGCAAAACCACATTTTACCCACTATTGTTTCTTTCGAGAAAACTCTTCAACGCTAAGAATGCAATATGCTATGATCAAGAAGAAGTATCCATTTTCGTTCCGTTAATCTCTCTTCTGATATGGATGGTGACATGAATGAGCAATCTGCATCTGGTGGTAATGAAAAAAGGAAGCTCCTTGAACCGACATTCCACTTTATAACCAACCTCTTGAAAATTGGCGAAGATTACACCTCCGACAAAATTCCGGTTACAGAACTGGTAAAAACGGGGCAACTTCTCGCCGACTTTCCCAATTTCCATAGATTTGCCGCCAAAGGCTTTGAAAAAAGCCCTCTTGAGCCAGGAGATTTCGCGCAACTCTCTGAAGATAACAATGCTATTGTTGCGACCATTGCCGGTTATCCAAAAGTAAAAATCATCCGTCACAGCGATGTGCCTGAACCCATTACTGTTGTCTCGGTGGAACCCTTATTGAAATTTTCTCCCGACAATATGGTTGTAACAATGGCCGTTCATCCACCATTAGAAAAAGGCCATTCGTTGTTGCAAGAAAATTTAGAGGAACTCATTGCCGAGCATAAAATCATTTTCGGCATCAATCAGGAGGCCATAGGGAAGGCACATGCGTTTCTACAGAGCGGCGAAAAAGAATTTAAAAGCTTGATCATCGCGCGTGGCCAGGCCGTCGGTCAAAGTGTTAATGCATTTCTGAGATACGATATGGAAATTGGTCCGATTGCCGGGACGATCCTCGAAAACGGATCAATCGATTTCAGGGAAAGACGAATCATGGTTGGAGTCAGCACCGGCCAGTGTATTGCCACCAAAATCCCTGCCGTCCAGGGAGCCCCAGGAATTAACGTCTATGGCGAAGAAACACCGGCAAAGGAGGGAAAAGACGTTAAAATCAACATGCTCAATGATGTAAAATTCTCTAATGAAACCCTCCAGATCACCGCAACCAAAAATGGCGTGCTCTCCATCGTCAATAACAATGTCATCAAGGTATGTTCGCACCAGGTATTACTCGGTGATATCGACTTCGAGACCGGCAACGTCGAAAGCATGAACTGCCTAACCATTCGTGGCTCTGTACAGCCGGGTTTTCGGGTCACAGTTGCCGGCGATGTGGAAATCTCCGGAGCAGTCATGTCCTCCAAAGTTCTCAGCCACGGCAACATAGTTGTCAAAGGTGGTGTTACCGGCAAAAATAGCCTCCTCGAAGCAAAAGGAGACGCCGATATTAATTTTATTGAACAGGGTATCGTCAAGTGCGGTGGAATTGGTGTCATCCGCAAGCAGTCGTATTACAGTGACATTAGTGCCGGTGCTGATATTCGTTGTCACCAGTCAAGTAAAATTATTGGCGGCAGACTTGTTGCCGAAGGAAATATCACTATCGGCGATGTCGGATCGGTGAACTGTACGCCGGCATTTATCGGTGCCGGGGTGATTGCCGAACGCCTGCTCCATTTCAATGGCCTCAAGGCCAGTATAGTGGAACAGCAGGATGCTTTAATTCAATGGCTACAACGGTACCATGGGAGCTCGACCTCAAAAAAAGTCAAAGCCATGGAGAAGGAACTTGCCGACACCAAGCTGCTTCTACTGCGATTAAATATGATTCCTGGAACGGGGCTTTATTCCAAGGCGGGTAGTCCAGAGGATGAAAAAGCCGAGTCGAGCGAGGAATACAGTAATGCCGACGGCATAGAAATAGAAAGGATCAAGATTGACGTTGTCGGTACCATCTTTGCCGACACCAGAATCCAGATCGGCAACTGTGCAATGATTATTGAAAAAACCGTGTCATTCCGCCAATTCAAACTTCATCCCAACAAAAAGAGTATTCTGGCAATTGCCATCAAGAAATAGCTCAACAGCTTAAAGAATAAAACTTAGGTTCTGAGTTTTGTAGCTATCCTTCGGAGAAAATGCAGCCGATGGCCATAGCGAGCATGCAACTGATACATCGGATATCCGAAATAATGGAGAAGGATCAGAACGGTAAGACACCTGCCCCCCGGTCCACCGTGAAAATTACCCATGGGCACAAATTTGCTCCACAATGCCAATCTCGCCAGTCTTGAAATTTCTAAGCCTTGAAGATCATAGCGTTTGTTCAAAACACTGTTCATTCGTTAATTCTCCTCCCTAAATGGCTGAAAAAGCATCGCATCCGCAGAAACGGATTGAATTTTAATTGCATTTGAGGTTGCCCCCAAAGGGGCACAAGACCTTTACCAAAGTCTGATTTAGGCTTTTTAGAACCGTGAAAATCGTCGAGATGGTGCCGGTGTCTAAGGTTGATCACTTCTTTGGCGCGCGGGAAAGCAAGTTTTGTAACGAGAAGATAATTCACCCAGGGTTTCCAATCTTCAAAGCAATGCCCCAAAAGAGCGGCGGCAGCAGCGAACATCTCTGCGGAATCCAGTATTCCCTGCTGTAAAGGAACAAAATATCCATCCTGCTCCAATTCCGCCTTGCCAACGGCATCATCTGTGTGCCTGAATTCCAGCTCGAAACCCTCTTCGGTTAGCCTGTACCCATTGAGCGTCGGATGAGGGGCGCGACACGCTTCCTCGAAAATGTCTTGGGCATAAAAGAGTGTGCTGGCAGCTAAATCGAAGCGATTGCGATCATACATGATCCCCTTGAGGATATTTTTACTGCTTTCAGGGTAGGGAATCCCCCGAGTGGCACCAAAGAGCAACCCAAAACAGGTTGGACAATCTGACCGATGAGCTATCGCTTCAAAGAGAAAGCGCTGGATAGTTCCCAACCAGCCGATATCGACCAAAGCAACATTTTCATGATCAAACAACCCTGCCCGGGTAAAATACCGTTGCATGGCCAAACTCGGCTCCCGTGTCTGACGTTTCACCTCCTCTTGAAAAGCCTGATCGTCCAGCAAAGCATCAAATCTTTTTCGATTCTCGGGATCATACCCTTCATGCACTGGACTGAGACAGGTGTCGGGCTTCAGTCCGAACATGGCCAAATGGGAGGTGAATAACTCGGGTTCAAGGCTGAAAATTCGGCAAACGTCACGGAAATCGCGATTTCCGGAAGGCAGGAAGGTTATGTCGGCGTTGGTTTTGGTGAGTCCCTGATGGGCGCATGAAGCCCCGGCCAAGGCCATCCTGCTGACGTAAAGGTACTCGATTTCCGGCAGGCCTCCGGCAGGGTAGAGGCGAGGTATCGCCTTTTCCCAATAGCGTTTGAACGTCCACCCTTCCCGGGACAGAAAGAACACCTTGGTGATTGCTTTTTCCTTACAGAATCTTGCGACCTGTTGAAGGAATACCCCAATCAGCGGTCCGAGAAAATTATAACCTTCCGAGTACAATACTGAATGTTGCTCGTTCTCGGCTTCCAGGGGTGCCATAAGTTGCTGCAATATTCTGCCCCGCCAAAAGGGTTTTCCGTCACTGTAGTTATAATAGCGTTTGACTATCGACTTGCGTTGATCCTCACCCGGGTCGTGAATAATCAAGGCATCGATTCCGGTTTCTCCGGCCCGCAGACCATCAGAAACAGGATTGTCGCCGATATGCAACCAGGCGCTGGGCGCAAGAGCATATTTTTCGGCTATCATCGTGTAGGCTTTGCCGGAGGCCTTAGCCAAAAATGTATCGGCGGACGAGATTACTTCTTCAATATATTGATCGAGTCCCGCATATTTAATCAACTGTCGCAGATGGGTAGCGGGAAGGTACATGTCGGAAATAATGAATATTCTCTTTCCTGCGCCGGCAAGCTCCTTTATCCAGTCAACGAGGATTCGACGTGGAACCAACATGGAGTTTTCCATGACAATCTCATAGTCGGTCACTTTTTCCAGCAATGCGTCATCGTATGAATTTTCAAATATTTTCATCAAAAGTTCACGCATAAAAAGCGGATAACAGGCTTCGTGGTCAACAAAATTGGTTCCGGTCTCCGCCCTGTGTCTGCCCTCGATGGTATCTCTCTGTTGCTGAACCTTATGCTGGTGCCAATGCCGGCCCTGCTGTTCGGCAAGTTCGGCGATATACCTGGCTACCGGCAATTTCACCAGGTCGGGATTGTGAATTCGGCGAATGAGAAGTGTATCAAAGAGATCAAAGGAGACCACTACCTTGTCTCTTGCTTTTCGTCGGCCGGCATCAACCATTGCGGTTAATGAGTAGTATGTTGTGAAATCCATAGTTATTTGTTCATTTTTTTGGCAACCCAGGTCTTCAGGCTTAACAAAAACTCCTTGAAAGCCGGACGTACCCCCTGCGGTTTTTGCGGTTCCAGAATCCTTTTGACCTCATGTAGTTCCTGACCGAGTTCAATTAAGCGCTCTGCCCCGGCAATGACATATTTTCCATAAATTTTCGGAAGTTTCGCTGCCAAATATTTTTTGATCAAATCCTCATCCTGCACCCTACCGGTTATGGCCGCTTCGCCGAGGGTATTACCGGAATGAATACGGTAATACAGCAACTTTTCCTGATCCAGATAATGCACCCCATCCGGAAAGGCGAGCATCATCCTGAAGATATAATCGTAGTCATGCAGATATCGCAAAGAACAAAAATTGCCAATCGTCCACACTGCCTGTGCCGTCATGAAAAGATTCGAGGTAGTGACCATAAAATTGCCTTTTAAAAAGGCAGCGTAGATATCCCGACAGGTGAAATACCAGGTTCTGTTTTTCAAATGCCAGATGTTCCAGCCAAAATTCGCATCGCTATATTCCTCGCCGCTATCGGAGATCGGTATGACGTCGGAAAAGATACACTCCACTTTTCGCTCCTCGCACTCCTTGATGAGACGCTCGAAACGATTCAGGGTATACACGTCATCGGAGTTCAGTATGGCAATATATTGTCCTTTTGCCAGAGAAAGGCCCCGGTTGATGGTGTTATAGGCGTCTTGGTTCTCCTGGTGCACATAGGTCAACCGCGGATCGCTATACCCTTTGACGATTTCGCCGGTATTGTCAGTTGAACCATCATCTATGACAATCAATTCAAGATCGGATACGGTTTGCTGTAAAACACTGTCAACTGCCGCGCCAATAAACCGTTGATGATTATAGGCGGGGATAATGACAGAGATCAACGGCTGTTGAGCCTTCCCCTTTGGCATTGCACTCTCCAAGCTCTTTGTGTGTGTTTTATAATCAGAGTGTCCTTACGTAATGAAATACACCTTTCAAGTCAAGCGTTTCTTCCATTCCCACAAACGAAAAGTGCTGATTCTTTCCCCTTGCCCTTTGAATGCGCATTACATTTCGTTCCAGCGGTTATTCTTTCTCACTGAGAGTCTCTTTATCAAGAAGACTTATTGTGCGCCCGTTTACCAGGATCAACCCCTCTTCACTCATTTTGGCAAATATTCTTGACAGAGTTTCCGGAATAGTGCCCAAAAGGCTGGCGAGCTGGCCTTTGGAAATATCAAGTTCGACCACATCGCTGTTTCCCTGTTCCTTGCTTAAATACATAAGGTAATTGGCCAATCGAACGGGCACTTCTTTTAAGGAAAGGCTTTCTATCTGGCTGGCAAACCTGCGCAATCGCATAGAAAGAACCGCCAACATATTCAAGGCAATTGAGGTATTGGCTTCGACTAGAAGAATAAAGCGGTCGCGCGGGAAAAAAATGGTGCGGGTTTTCACCAGAGCTTCAGCACTTGCCGGAAAAGGTTGACCATAAAAGACCGGGACCTCGCCGAAAGGCTCCCCTTCTCCAAAAATGTGCAAGATATGTTCCTTTCCAGCTGGCGACACCTTGAAAATCTTAACTCGCCCCTCACCGACCATATAAAAACCGATGCCTTTGTCGCCCTCAAAGAAGATACTCTCCCCTCGCTGGAAAGTTTTCTCGATGGCAATTCCAGCGACGTCTTCGAGTTGTCTGGCTGGAAGTCCTCCGAAAAGCAGACTGGCTTCAATGATCTGTTTTTTATTCATGATAATCCGTTATATCAAAAAGAATGTTTTGAAATTCACTGAAGTATGCCATACTAGTGCGTATCTTGTTCGGCTATTTTTCTGCCATTAGTCTACCAATAATTGCAACTTATTGCACTCTTTGATGTTTTGAGGAAGACAGATTTCCGAGGATGTGCCGCACGCGAAAAATCATTCATATCGACATGGACGCGTTTTTTGCTTCAATCGAACAAAAAGATCATACTTTCTTCCGGGGAAAGCCCTTGATTGTTGGAGGTAGTCCGCAAAGCAGAGGTGTTGTGGCTGCCTGTTCTTACGAAGCGCGTAAATTTGGTATTCACTCGGCCATGCCATGTTCGAAAGCGGCGAGACTCTGCCCTGCAGCAATCTTCACTCCTCCGCGTATGGACAGATACGTTGAAATCTCCACCCAGATCATGACAATTTTCCGGCAACATACTGCCTTCGTCGAGCCACTGTCGCTCGACGAAGCCTTTCTCGATGTTACCAATATCGGAGAAAAGCACCCATCCGCCACGCTCCTGGCTCGGCAGATTTGTCAGCAGATATACGAAGAGCTGCACCTTACCGCATCGGCCGGAGTTTCTTACAATAAATTTTTAGCAAAAGTTGCCTCCGATATTAATAAACCGCGAGGCATCACCACTATTCCTCCGGAAACCGCCCAGCAGTTTCTCGACGCCCTACCGATCCGTAAATTCTTTGGGGTTGGCCAGGTTACCGAAAACAAGATGCGACAATTGGGTATCAACAGTGGTTCGGATCTGAGAAAATGGGAAGTAGAACTGCTGGCATTCCATTTCGGCAAAACCGGTTCCTTTCTCTACAATATAGTCCGGGGAATTGATGATCGTCCCGTCGAACCCGCCAGAATTCGCAAATCCATCGGCAGCGAAACCACCCTCCCCTACGACACCGGCGATCTCGACGAAATACACAAGATCGTCGCTGAACTTGCAAAAGACATCGAAGCATCGTTACTCAAAAAAAAGAGGAGCGGCTATACCCTGACCCTGAAAGTTCGGTACAAGAATTTTACTACTATCACCCGATCAATAACCACAAGAACCGCCATGTCCTCAGCTGATGACATTCTCTCCCTCACCCCTGGCCTCCTCGCCGCAACTCATGCTGGATCCGAGAAAATCCGGCTTCTCGGTCTCTCAGTATCGAAGCTTATCGGAGAGAGGCATGTTCCCCGTCAGCTAAAACTCCCGTTTATGAATAGATAGATGATATTGACCTGTTGTACTTGCAAACATTATGGTTATCGTTGTTGTGGACTTTGATTCTTTGACTTTTTCTCTCCAGGATTGTCTGCAGCGCCCGGGTTTTTTATAAGCCACAAAATCCAACCAGCAAACACGAACCATTCACCCATATCAAGAGGGGCAGCTTTGTGGCCCTTCAATTACCGAAATCGCCCACAACTCATCCTATGAAAGATCTTATCCTTGCAATTCTTAACATTTTTAAATATGTCGGAAAAATTTTCTCATTAGTAAGAAATTTCATTTTTAACGTGCTGTTGTTGACATCTCTCGTCATTCTCCTCTTTATTTTTATTCCGAAAGAGGTCTCACATATCCCTTCCCAAAGTATTCTCCGACTCGATATTTTTGGAGATATTGTTGAAGAGAAAAGGGTTCTTGGTTCAGTTGAAAAATTGTTTGGTGACTCAGTTGACCCGGATGCGGCAGAATCGGAGACCGCCCTGCAGGATATTCTTGATATCATCGACAACGCTGCGGGAGATGATCGGATCGTTGCCCTGCTTCTCAACCTCAAACATATGGATAATGCCGGGCTAAACCAGTTACAAACCATCGGTCAAGCCCTTGTCAATTTCAAGAAAACCGGAAAAACCATTACTGCCGCAGAGGACTATTACAGTCAATCGCAATACTATCTCGCCTCGTATGCCGATAAAATTTTCCTCAACCCCATGGGCGCAGTGGATATCCACGGTTTTGGCGTGTATCGCCTCTACTTTCGAGAGGCCATGGAAAAACTGGCAATCAACTACAACATCTTCAAGGTGGGGACATACAAATCGGCACTTGAACCATTCACCAGAGACAATATGTCGCCGGAGGATCGTAAACAGAATGAAGTATGGCTGTCAGCTCTTTGGCAGGGATATAAAGATAACATCCAGCAACAACGCAAGATATCGAAAGAAACCATAGAAAACTACACGACAAACATCGCCGAGGCTTTGCAGAGTACTGAGGGTGATACAGCACAACTCGCCATGAAAACCGGACTTGTCGACCAGCTGGCGAATAGATCGGATATCACTGCCTACCTTACTGCCCTGGCGAAAAGCACCGATACTAAACCACCCATAGTTGGGTCTGCAGACTATTACAACTCCATCCTCCCGTCCTATAGCAAAATCGATTGGCAGGGGGATAAAATCGGCCTCATCATAGCCGAAGGCAATATTCTTCCCGGAAAACAACCCGCCGGTCTGATAGGCGGGGATTCCCTGGCGGCACTCATTAAAAAGGCAAGAGAAGACAAACAGATCAAAGCACTGGTACTTCGTATCAATTCGGGTGGGGGCTCAGCATTTGCATCGGAAATCATTCGCCAGGAATTGCTGCTGCTGCAAAAAAAAGGTAAACCCGTAGTCGTTTCCATGGGCGCTGTTGCCGCCTCCGGTGGCTACTGGATAGCCGCCGATGCCGATGAAATATGGGCATCCGAGGCGACCATCACTGGCTCGATCGGCATTTTCGGGGTAATTCCTACTTTTGAAAAAACCTTGTCTTCTTTAGGGATCTATAGTGATGGCATTGGAACGACCCCCCTGGCGGCAGGAGTCGACCTCACCCAACCCCTGCCGGAGCCCTTAAAAGGAGCCATTCAACAAGCAATAACGCATAATTACGACCAGTTTCTGCAAATCGTCGCTACCGGCAGGGAGTTAGAGAAAGCTCGTGTCGGAGAACTAGCCGAGGGCCGGGTGTACGACGGCAAGGCGGCACTGGCAAATGGCCTCGTAGACAAACTGGGGTCACTTGACGAGGCTATCGACGCAGCGGCGAATCTCGCCGGCATTACCGACTATAACGCTGAATTGATTCGCCCAACGGCCTCTATCAAGGAGCAGATGCTGCAATTCTTTGCGGCCCATACAGCTCCACTTGCCGCCATGCTGAATAAGGGTGACCATCCTGTGATGAACAAAATAAAAAAGATCCTCGAGAGCAAATTTTCCGAGTTTGTCCTCCTTGACGACCCGCGAGGGATATACGCCCACTGTCTCATCAAGCTAACTTTCTAAAATAATTCTCCCAAAAGAAGAGCAGTGCCCGCTCTTTCTGTAAGGATGTTCAGCTCCTTTGGGAATTTATGCGGAGGCAGTAATCAGTCTGCTTACATCTACAACCCACCAGATTTATTCATTAAGCTTGAAAACCAAAGGAGTCCTCGTAGTCGAATTCAGGAATTTCGTTCATTGTGAACTCCACCCACTCCCAGGGGGCATCAAGAATTTTAAAACCGATATCCACATTACCTCTCCCTGCCCCCTGCCTTTTCCAGCATGGCTTTGCAAGTAACCGATAATGTTGCCCGCCACCCGACAAAATAGCCGTGTAGGTGTGTTTTTCCGCACTAAAGAAGCTGGGAATATCGGTAATCTTAAAACCACCTGTGGAAATATCCTCAATGTTACCAACAATAACCAACTTTCCGTCGGCGAGGTCGCCTACAAATCCGGACAATCCTGCTCTCCGGTGTTTTCTCTTCATCTGACCAAACCGAAAACCGCTGGACACTTGTAGGTCTTCTTCTAACTGATTCATGCCCACACCCTTTTCTAAATGAAATAACTGCACTCCATTTCACTTCCAATTATCGTAGAAGATATAGCACGTTCGTCGGACAATAAACACAGAAAGTAAATGAAAAATCCAATCCTGAGAAATTCTTCACTTAACCGTTTTCCGGCTGGCTTCCCCGCCTTGTTATTCGACGGTCGTAGACTGTTCTGCTGCTTGTGGAGATGATTCTCTCGGCACTACCCTAGCAACGGCGGCCTGGGAATTGACCAGATATTGTCGTGCCAGTTGGGTCAGATCCTTTTGATCGATCGCCGAAAAATCACTGAGAATAGTTTTCGGCCACTCTAATTGCTGAGGATACCTGCTTGACAGTGCAAGGACTGAAGACAGCCAGTATTGATTGGTTCTGACAGTGTCGGTGATTGACGTCACCATCGGTCGCTTAGCGCGCAAGAGTTCATCGCTGCTTACTCCATTTTTTTTCAACTCATCAGTTATGCGCGATATTTCTCGAATGATCTCTTCTTCACGGCCCGGCTTGACAACCACTTGAGCCATCAAGAAACCATATCCTTGGTAAACTCGGCTGTTGAAATTTGACACAGATGGAGAATACGCCGCGCCGAGGGTCTCCCGTATCACTTTTCTTACCCTGTCTTCAAGTACACTGGCCAACATATGCAACCTTCTCGTGCGTTGAATGTCCCAGAAATCATTGGTAGGCCAAGCGACCACAACGAGCGATTTATCCATCGAGGTATCAACATCAATCTTGAGTGCTGCAGCCGCCGGGAAATGAACTGCCGGTGCATCGGAAACATGCGAATTTTGCGTTGTCATTCCGCCAAAATATTTTCCGAGGATTTTTTCCACTTCATCTGAACTGAAATCACCGACAATGGAAAGCTCCAAATCCTTTGGCTGAGAGAAGGAACGGACCCACTTTTCCACCACCGAATAATCTAGCTTGGCAATGTCTTTCCAGGGGGGGAGACCAAAATGGGGGTCGCCACCGGCCAGAAAGGGTTGCACATTGAGAACCATTGCCCCGTCAATTTCGCGGCTGATTTTTTTATACATCATCTCAACTTTATGCATAACATTTGCAAACTGGTTTTCTCGAAAGCCCTGATCGCAAAGCATGGTTTGTAACAACTGGACCAACAATTCCAAATCCTTTATCAGAGCGCTTCCAGTCCAGGTGAAGGCTGCTTCACCGATATGGAAATGCAAGTCAACAGAACTTCCGGCCACAAGTGCATCAATCGCCGATTGCGGGAGCTTTCCGGAACCGGAAATATTAATGGTATCTTCGGCAAGCAAGGCCATTCCCGGAGCGGCTTCACTTTGTTTGCCTGCACCAAAACTCGCCATCACCTGCACGCTGTTTTTCTTGTAATCGGTTTTTTTTAGATTGACGATAAGACCGTTTGCAAAAACCAATCGTTCAACATCAATTTCTTTTGAATAAATGCGTTGCGGAAGACTGTTAAACGAAGGAGAAACCGGCAGATAAGGGAACAGATCTTTTTGCCCCGCCTGAGGGCCTGCGACTTGCTCCTGAACGGCTCGCCGGTAATGATCAGCAATAGTCTGTTGGCCATTGTCTCCCAACTGCGCGTCGCCGGTAACCGATACCAATCTGCTATCATGGTTCCATACCGCCCGAAATTTTTCATTGACCTGATCGGTGGTAACTCCTTCGACAATCGGACCATACAAGATTTTTTCTTGTTCCGCCGACTGATACACACGGTTACTCTCCAGATGTCTGAGTATTTTATTGGCAATCTTGCGCGAATCTTCGGATTTAGCGGTGAGGGCGCCGGCATCAAGGTCTGCCAATATTTCTTTTTTGCTTCGCGCCACTTCCTGATCGGAAAAGCCGTACTGTATTGCCTGCCGCAGAGTCCTGTCGAGAAAGGCCAGGCTGTCATGCCATTTTCCATTCTCGGTTTGGGCAGCAATAGTGCCATGTCCGATACGCTCTATGATATCTCCGGAGCTGTAGGAGGCGCGCGTAAAGGGGGAGTCCTTTTCTTCCTGCAACCGCTGTAATCGATAACCCATAATCATCGTACCCATCGACCGTAAGATTTCCTCGGTTTCCAGTTGCAGCGAATCATTCACTAACGGCAAATCCCGAAAAGATTCTATGGACACATGAGTTTTGCCCAATTCCGGTTCAAAATGATAGAAGGTCTCGATCCCCTTATGCGCCAATTTTCCAAAACCAGGACATTCAGGCTTTATACCGAGTGGAGAGAGGTGTGAAAAATGTTTCTCGACGAGTTGTTCTGCATTCTTCGGATCCATATCGCCAACGACGATAAGAACCATGTTTTCCGGGCGATACCAAGAATCGTAAAATGTTTTAAGTATTGTTCGATCTGCCTGCTGCAAAATGCTATCAAGCCCGATAACCATTCTTTCCGCCAATCTCGTCCCGCGAAAGGCAAACTCCATGCTGGCCACCTGCGTTCTATAGGAGGCCGAATCCCTGGCGCGCTTTTCTGCGAGAATCACCCCGCGCTCGTTATTGATCTGCTCATCATCCAGTTTTGCGCGACGGGCATAATCGGCCATGACAGAAAAACCGGCATTCAATTCCTTTTCAGAGCCGCTCGGTAAAATGAGGTTATAGACTGTCTGGTTTAAGGTAGTGTGGGCATTGGCATCATCGCCAAAACTCATACCAATGGATTGAAAATACTCGACCAGACTCCCCGCCGGATAATTGTCTGTCCCTTTAAACATCATATGTTCAAGGAAGTGGGCCACTCCCCGCTGAGAATCCGTTTCATTTAAGGAGCCGGTTTTAACGTAAAGAAATACCGCCACCCGATTTTTGGGCTCCTGATTCCGTTTTACAACGTAGCGAAAGCCATTTGCCAATTCACCTTGGTGTAACTCCGGGTCAAGCGCCAGATCACTGGCTGCCGATGGCCAGATCGAAGGTAGACAAACCTTGTCACCGGAAATTATCTCGGCAGAGCACGTTGTATCTGAGGAAAGAGTGACGAAGAAGCAAAATAAGAAAATGGCGCTTGCGAAGATTTTGGTTATTATATGAAGGCCTTTTTTGATCATTTTAATCCTTGAGTCCTTATGCGCTAAAATTCACGAAATAAAAATATGTATGAGTCTTTGAGAAGAATGATCAGCTAGGCTAACAATAACAATTAATCTCGACAGCGAAACCTGAGAGATGAAGTTAGTACCTTAGAAATTCATCATATCTCAAGATTTTCACCAGTTGATATATTTCAAAGATCAATCTAAAAACAGCTTTTTTTCAGAACGAGAGTGGTGTAGTAGTATTCCCTCTTTCAACCCTTTCGTTTCCTCGTGCAAGCCACCCATGGACAAGCCAACCAGCTATGAGCATCAAACATAAACTCGAATACTTGCTGCTGAGATCCGTCATCTTTTTCATAAATCTCCTCCCTGTCCCGGTAATTCTCACCCTTTGCACGGCCTTTGGCTACCTGGCATGGGTGATTTTCCCCTTCCGCATCAAGGTTGCTTACAAAAATCTCTCGACTGTCTTTCCGGAACTTACGCACGGGGAGAAATTACGTCTATTGCGTAAAGTATACCTCCAGTTCACCAGAACATTTGGTCTGGTTTTTATACTTCACAGGAAAAGTCTCACCAAGTTGGTAAAAAATACCCGGATAACGGGGAGAGACAAAATTGATCGTGCGCTACAAGGCGGAAAAGGGGTGATTCTTACGACCATCCATGCCAGTTGGTTTGAAGCGTATTTTGCATGGTTCAACATTGCAAATCTGCCGACAAGCCTCATTTATCAAAAGCAAAGCAACCCCCTGTCCGACGATTTTTTCGTGCAGCAGCGCCGACGCTACGGAACGAGCCTCACGCACCTTAGCAGTTATGACGGAATGAGGTTATACGAAAATGCCCTGCATGATAACCGACTGCTCATCGTCAGCCTTGACCAAAGCTACACCAGTCGCGGCGCAAGTGTGTTGTTTTTCAACCGCCCGCTGTCCTGCGCCAAAGGGGTGGCAATCCTCCACCAAAGAACCGGCGCCCCTGTTTTCACAAGTGTCTATTACATGAAAGACGGGGAACTGCATATCGATTTTGATGAAGTCTTGCTACCACACTACGATGAAATCAATGACCAAAGCATCGTCGATATCTCTTCCCGCTGCGTTCAACTCTATCAGCCTTTTATAAGGGCATATCCGGAACAGTGGTTCAGTCTCTTTCACCGTCTGTGGAGCAAAAAAGACTATCCACCGGTGAAAAGATCGATCAGACAGATATTTTTTTAAATATTGCTTCAGAATTGAAGATCGCTGGTGTATTACTAAGAGCGTTCCCAAGAAATTAAATTATCGACCTTCGGCAGTAGAAAGCTTTTTTAGTTTCCCACTGCCTTTTTCATTTTTCACTCTAGCCCATCACCCCATGACCAACAAAGAAATACTTAAGCGCTTATATAGAGTTATTTTCCCTTATCAGCACAAACTCCTGATCGCTATGCTCGCCATGATCTGTGTAGCCGCTTTTACCGGTGCGCAGTCTTACTTAGTGAAAGATCTCCTCGACAAGATCTTCATGGAAAAAAATATCTTTTTCCTGAAAATGCTGCCTCTTGTTGTGGTCATTATCTTTTTCCTCAAAGGAGTTGCCTACTATATTTACACCCTTTTGCTCGAACAGGTTGGCCAATCGATCATTCGCGATTTTCGTCTGGATATCTTCAACCATATCCACAAACAATCGCTGTCTTTTTTTAACAAGATGCCGACCGGAACTCTGATGTCGCGTATAATTTCCGACGTCACCCTGCTGCAACAAGCGGTATCTAATGCCCTGGTTGGATCGGTCCGAGACTTTTTTCAGGTGATTATCCTGCTCGGCGTCGTTTTTTTCATGAATTGGCGCCTGGCCATGATTTCCTTCGTCATTTTACCGATCGCCGCCTACCCGATAGTAAAATTCGGCCGTCTTTTCCGAAAACTGAGCACCTCCACGCAAGAGGAAGTGGCGAATGTCTCGAACATCCTCCATGAAACGATCACCGGCCACCGCATCGTCAAGGCTTTTTCTAAGGAAGAATATGAGGGAAAGCGTTTTTTTCAACAGGTGAACAAGTTATTAACCCTCACCATGAAAGATGCCAAATACCGTTGCATGCAGCATCCACTGATGGAGTTTATCGGCGGTGGGGCCATTGCTCTGATTATCTGGTTTGGCGGCAATGAGGTTATCAGGGGGAGTGCCACCCCGGGAACTTTTTTTGCCTTTCTTGTGGCACTGATCGCCGCCTACGAACCGGTCAAGGGTGTTACTCGCATCAACTCGACTATTCAGCAGGGCCTTGCCGCTGCCACCCGGGTTTTCGCCATTCTCGATATTGAACCGGAAATTCACGATAAAAAGGGTGCAATGCCGCTGCCGCCGTTCACTTCGGTGATTGAATTTTCAAACCTTACCTTTCGTTATAATGACGAATCCCCGGTTTTGTCGAATATCAACATTAGGGTTCCGGTCGGCGAAGCCTTGGCTATTGTCGGTCCGAGCGGAGGAGGAAAAACCACCTTCACCAACCTCATTCCCCGTTTTCTTGATCTCAAGGAAGGGAGTATCAAAATTGACGGCACCGACATCCGGGATGTCACGGTCGCCTCTCTTCGCAGCCAGATTGCCATGGTAACACAGCAGACGATCCTCTTTAACGATACCGTACGCAGCAATATTGCCTATGGGGATCAACAAGCCTCGGAGCAAAAGATTCGCGATGCTGCGCAAGCGGCCTACGCCCTTGAGTTCATCGAAACTCTTCCCCATGGTTTTGACACCGTTATCGGCGAGGGAGGGGCAAGGCTTTCCGGCGGTGAACGTCAACGCCTCTCAATCGCCCGAGCAATATTAAAAAATGCGCCGATTCTCATCCTCGATGAGGCAACCTCAGCCCTCGATACCGAATCGGAAAGAGAGGTCCAGAAGGCGCTGGAAAATCTCATGAAGAATCGTACCACCTTTGTTATTGCCCATCGTCTCTCAACAATTAAAAATGCCTCAAGAATAATTGTCATCAAGGATGGAGCTATCGTCGAACAGGGCACCCATGATACCCTCATTGCCCGGAAAGGCGAGTATGAGCTGCTGTACAACATGCAATACAAATAATGAAAAAATTCGCACACTATCGCAACATGACAAGCACGGCAGGGATTTTCTGTGTCGTTCTTTCGTGCTTTTTCATCCCCTTTTCCACCTCCCTCATGGGGGCAACAGCAACCCTTGCTGCAGTTTTCTGGGTGTTATCAGGCGATGTCTCGTCCCTTCCCCAACTCATGAAGAAAAATGTGTCGGTAAGTTTGGCCATAGCTTTGTTTCTGTTGCTTATCATCGGCTTGACCTACACGCCAGTGCCGTTGAATGATGCCCTGGATTTTCTCAAAAAATATCGAAAAATCTTATATTTTGCCATGGTTGTCTCCATTTTCAGGGACAACGTAGGGGCAGCTCGGCTGGCCGAGGACAGCTTTATTGCCGGCTGTATCGTCCTACTTTTCATATCCTATAGTATCTTGTTCTCAATCATTCCCTCCGATCGCTTCGGCTTTTCGGTAGTGTATCATATTACCCACAGTCTGTTCATGGCGATCCTTGCCTTCTGGTGCCTGCAAAGGATGTTTGAATCCAGGCAATACATCTATTTATGGTTGGGCCTCTTTCTTCTCGCCACCATTAACCTTTTTTATATCGCACCCGGCCGAACCGGAATGCTGATATATATTGCCCTTATCATCCTCACCCTCTTCCAGCGTCTCTCATGGAAAAAATTGCTGCCGGCAACAATTCTCGTGTCAATAATCGTTGGTATCACTTTTTTCACTTCCAGCAATTTTTCAACAAGGGTAAATGAGGCGGTCGACGAAATGAGGGGGTATCAAGCAGAATCTTCTAGAACCTCCCTTGGCATGCGATTCGACTGGTGGCAAAACAGCATCGATATTGTCAGGCAAAAGCCGATTTTCGGGCACGGCACGGGGTCTTTTCAAGCAGTCCAGGAAAATCTGATCAAGGATGGCGACACCCAATCGACGGACAACCCACACAACGAATATCTGTTTCTGGCCGTTCAGGCGGGTCTTGTAGGCTTGTTTTTATTCGTAACCCTTCTTGTCGTTCAGTTTATCGCCTCTTTTAGCCTTCAACCGCCAAGGAAATACCTTTTGCAAGGAGTCGTTGTCGCGATGTCGGTGGGTTGCCTTATGAATTCATTTCTTTTTGATTCCCATTCTGGCCATTTTTATGCGATAATGTCAGCGATTTTGACTATTCCGTCGATAAAAACCAACAGCCATCTCTGCAGATATTAAAAACAAGTTTCCGCTTCAAAGCGGCAACATCACTCGAACCTCGGTATACTCATTCAGGGTACTGGAAATCTTCATCATTCCACCATGTTCCTCAACGATCTTTGTCGATAAAGCAAGCCCCAATCCTGTTCCATTGCTTTTTGTAGTAAAATAAGGATCGAAAACCCGATGAAGATTTTCCGGGGAAATACCTTCCCCGCTGTCCCTTATACTGACAACGATCATCCCCCCATCGCGCTCCGTCCGCACGGTTAAGACGCCACCATTCGGCATCGCCTGGATAGCGTTGAGAAAGAGATTCAACACTACCTGATTAAGTTTGTCCCGGTCGACATACACCATGGGCAACCCCTCTGCCAGTGCAAGAACAAGAGATATTTGATAGGATTCTACATCCACCTGCACCAGCGACACGGTTTTTTTGATTATCTCGTCGATTGCCGTCGGTTCCCGTTTGAGCTGGGCCGGCCTAGTATAATCGAGCAATTCGCCAATGCTACGGTTCAATCTTTCGACCTCTTTCACCAGAATATCGGCGGTTTCTACGCCACTGCCGGATGCCGATAGCTGTGATTTCAAGAGCACCGCCAGCCCCTTAATAGAACTTAACGGATTTCTCAGTTCATGGGCGACACCGGCAGCCATCTTGCCAAGGGCCGCCAAACGCTCACTGCGCTGCAGTTCCTTTTCCAATAATTTTACCGCGGTGAGATCTCGAATAAGCAACACCTCTCCGGCCAAACGGCCATCATTATCCAGCACAACCATGGAGGCCAGTTGCAGTGTCACCGGTTTTTCAGGATCCAAATTCAAGTGAATTTCTTTCTGTCTTTCGGCCATCTCCGCTTGGTTATTTGCAAAGAACATCTTGGCCAAACCGGGTGGCAAACTGATTTCCGGAATTTTCCCGCGTATGCGGCCACTCTCTATTTCAAGAATTTCCCCGGCCGCATCGTTGCAGACCCGAATCACGCCCTGGCTGTCAGTGGCAATGAGACCGACCGGCAGGGATGAGACGAGAATATCGGTAAACGCCCGCATCTGCCCGAGACTTTGCTGGGAGCCCTTTAAGCCCCTGAGGGTCAAGTAGGAAAGTGCTCCGGCAAGAGCGACCAGGAGGGTAATGACGGAAAGAATAATTATCTGCAGAAACTGTCGTCTCAGTGACGAATCGAAGTGCTGGAAATCCAGCTGTACGACATATATGAGTTGTTTGTCGAGCAAACGTTTCATCTCTTCCTGCAGAGCGACATAGTGGGGATTGTTGGTAAATCTGCGCATCATCTGCCCCCTTCCCGGACCTCGATCGAAGAAATCCGGGCCATGTCCCGGCATGTTCGGGGGCATATGCCAAGCGGCAACTTGAAACCTTTGATTTGGCGTATTCCCCTGAGTGTCTTTGATGATCCGTGAAACAAACGGATTTGGGCTTTCACTTTTCAAAGACTTGGCAAATGCCAGAGTCACCGGATCAATGGTGCCGCTGCCGACATTCACCCCTGCAGCACATACAATTGTCCCTTCTTGGTCAATGAGATAAACAGATTCGACTCCGGGCTGCTCAACGGCCTGCTCCATTGCCGCCCGTATCTGAGCCTCCCAAGAAACCCCTGTTTCCGAAGAACGAAGATTATCCCGCATCGACTCCCGAGCCGAGCTGTTGATAAACCGCATCAGGGTGAGACCTTTCTGCACCAGGGCCTCCCGCATCAACTCTTTTTCCCGTTGATAATTGCTGACTGTAAATAAGGCCAGCAACAACAGTAAAAGTGTACAGGCGATTGCCAGCATCCATGGCGAAAAATTCAGCAGCAGGTTGCTGCTGTTACAACTCTTTGGTGAGGGTTTCATAATTGGCAATTTTCTCAAGAATTACCTTAGAAATCATATAGGTAGGAACAATCCCTTCATCACCCATCGGCCCCGATGCCAGTGTCTGGCCACTCACCAAGGGATTATCCGAGGCATAATAGGCATATCTGGTTTTCATCGTGGCTGGAATATGCCCCTGAATTATTGCTCCGCTTATCGCCCGCTGATAATGGCCACCTTCCATTTCCAAACCAACCGCCTGCCAGGCGGAAGAATGAAAGCGTTCGAGTACGTCACGGTTTTGTAGCGATGTGCCGACAACGGTCACCATAGGGCCGGTATACACGGTCACTGTATCATCAAAATCGGCGGTGGAAAGATCGTTGTTGACAATGTAGTTGTCGGCAGTTCCTTCCATTACATAGGCCGTGGCAAGCATGATATCGCCTTTTTTACCAGGCAGTACCCCAGCCTTGCCCATGATTGAAATAGATTTGATATCGAGGGATTTAACACCCCCATGTCGACTATCTGGATTCAGCAGTTCATCCATAATATCAAAGGCCTGGGTTCCAAAGGCATAATCGATCACGATAAGCACCGGCTGGGTTTCCTTGAGAAAAGGATAGTTCATCTTCAGAGAGGGATGAAGATGATGCTGGTCGAGTTGCGACAGGTCAATAATATTGATGTCAATCGTCGAACCTGATCCATCTGCCTGAAAGGTAAAACCATGCTTTGCAGCATACGCCTCAACATCCTTTTCTCTATCTCGAATCGCCCGTACCATCGCATAGAGATCATTCGGCACCGCCTCTCCGGACTCCATCAGTGTCCCGGACCCATACAGCAGATTTCGCATGGAATGCATATTGGCACTGATTACATGCATCGGTCGATCAAGAAGATGCAGACGACCGAGAGATGCCTTCAAGGCCCCTGCCCAGAGGGACGCATGTGTTTGATGATCGATCATCTCGTGCAAAGAGGGTGTAAAGTAGACGACCAACTCATTTTTTTTGGAACTCTGTTCTTCTATTACGCGTTTCCCAATACCGTAAATGATCGAAAAGAGACTGCTGTTGGTATTATATTCCTGCCTGTTTTTCTCGAGGTGTTCATAGGCTTCCCACGTCTCTTTGTAGGTCCGACCGAGAATGATGGAGAGGTTCCATATAGCCTGTTCTAACTCCTCGCCGACCAACGACTCTTCTATGGAGGTGATACGTTCCAATTCCGTCCATTCGGAGCTCAACCCTTCGCCCCTGTTGCATACCTGCCGATAAATCTTCCAGGCCTCAATATTGAGAAAGGTGATATGCGTGAGGATGTCGTATATCTCGCTTTTTCCTGTGGTTATGACGAAACAATACTCTTTTTCCGACACCGCATACGATACCCTCCGTCTTTTCAGGGGCACAATTTTCGCAAACGAGGTGTCCTGAAAGTCCTCTTGGGCGGTGAGGATGATTCTCGTGCACTTTTCAATCCCTTTTGGCATCCTGTCAAAAACATACTCTAATCCATGCAATTCTACGACCCGGGTGTCCGACATCGAGCCATAGATTTCCGGACTGAGCTGTTTCAATGCCTCCGCCAATTTTTCACCAATCCTCCCGGAAGGTTTGTAGGAACCCTGGAGGGTCATGGAATCGGCGAGTATTTTGAAGGTTCGTATGGCAATCCGTGCTTTTTGCGATTTGGATAACTCCTGCATAAATTCTCCTCGGGCAGACGACCGTATTCAAATATGCATCATTTTTCTATCCGGGTACTCAGGGCGTCGAGTAATTCGGCACGCCCCTGTCCGGTTTTTGCCGAGAAAAGGATTCTGTCTTCCGCCTTGATGCTGTGCCCTGCATCCAGCAGCCTGGCATTTTTTTCGCGAATACTGCCGGAAATCTTGTCAATTTTGGTGTACACCGGAAGACAGGGAATGGCCTTTTCACCCAGCCATTGAACAAGTTGGGTATCCTGTTCCTTGGGTTCATGGCGAATATCCATGATGACCACAACGCATCTGAGTGTTTCCCGGGTTTCCAGGTAGGTAGTTATCAACGATTGCCAGCTGTTTTGCATAATTTTCGGTACTTTAGCAAAACCGTAACCGGGTAAATCCACGAGAAAAAACTGCTCCTCCACACGAAAGTAGTTCAATCCTTGGGTTTTCCCCGGCCTGGCACTTACCTTTACCAACCTTTTCCTGCCGATGAGGGTATTGATCAGGCTGGATTTGCCGACGTTGGATCTGCCGGCAAAGGCAATTTCCGGAAGATCCGGCGAAGGAAGCTGATTGAGACGATGGGCGCTCAGGAGAAACTCGATGTTAAAAAAATCCATGTGTATCTCCTGTCAAAATGTTTGTTCTGCGAATCTCGGCCGGTGTAATGGCTAAAACGGTATAAAGTCCGCAATAAATACTTTCGGAAATGGTCGAGAGATTGAGTAACGACTCTTAAATCACCTTGTTCAGAGAGTACTCGATGATGCCTTCCGCCCCGAGTTTTTTTAATTTCGGAATCAGATCCCTGACGATATCTTCAGAAACCACGGTTTCCACCGAATACCAGTCCTGATTGTAGAGACTTGCCACTGTCGGCGCATTGATGCTCGGGAGGATGGCGACTATATCGTCAATCTTGGCACTGGAAACATTCATTTTCAGACCGACTATTCGATCCGCACGCAATGCACCTTGCAAAAGCAAGGCAATATTCTCGATTTTTTCTCGTTTCCAAGGATCATTCCAGGCATTTTTATTGGCGATGAACTGGGTGTTCGACTGCATGAGTTCATGAATAATTCGCAAGCCATGGGCACGAATGGTACTCTCCGTTTCCGTTACCTCGACAATGGCGTCGGCGAGTCCTGAGACGACCTTCGCTTCAGTTGCCCCCCAGGAAAATTCTATATCTACGTCGATGCCCCTTTCCTTAAAGAAACGTGTAGTGACATTCACCAGTTCGGTGGAAATTTTCTTACCCTGAAGATCTTCAATCGTCCTGATATCCGAATCACCGGCCACGGCAATGACCCACCGAGTAGGCCGTCTGCTGACCTTGGAGTAGACGAGGTCACACACCAGGATGGTGTCGGAGTTATTCTCCATTGTCCAATCCTTACCGGTAATTCCGGCGTCCAGCATGCCTCCTTCGACATAGCGTGACATTTCCTGCGGCCGACAAATCGAACACTCAAGCTCGGGGTCATCTATTTTGGGAAAATAATTTCTGGCAGCCGGCTTGATTTGCCAACCTGCTTTCTCAAACAATTCGATGGTGGCGTTTTCGAGACTACCTTTGGGTAAACCTAATTTCAGCTGATTCATTACTCATTTTCTCCGCGCTTTTTGGTCATTTCATCAACAACATATCTTACTTAATTCCGTATACAATGGCAGGATCGAAGAGTATATCACCCTCGATTACCAGTGTATCGCCGACAACCCGCCTATAAAAGCAAGATCTATGGCCGGTATGGCAGGCCGCATCTCCCATCTGTTCGACTTGCAACACCACAGTATCAGCATCACAATCAACCAGGATATTGTGAATGATCTGCACATGACCGGAGGTCTCACCTTTTAACCACAGTGCGTTACGCGATCGACTCCAATAATGGGCCTTGCCGGTTTTCAGGGTCATTTCCCAGGCTACATTATTAATGTATGCCAGCATAAGGATTTCAAGGGTTTTAAAATCCTGGGCAATTGCCGGCAGGAGTCCATCAGCCGATTTATTAAAATTAAGCGATAGCATTGCGTTTCTTTAGGAAGCTAAAGGTCAACCCTCAAGGTACTACTCTTCTTAGTGGTCAGTTGAAATGTCGGCATATCATTCTGAAAAAACGTCTAAATTAGACAGCTCTCATCGCTTTGTCAAGCAGCCACCTCTGTTTTGCTACTTTTCTTGTTCTATGCTTGCATAAAATTGATCATCTCCTATAGTATGTCACGAATTTTTCCCAAGATGAATCAAAATATTCATTTCCCCATACCCTTTTTTCATGGAACAGGAGTTTACATATGGCACACCCAAAAACAAGCGACATGGTAATTGTCACCTTCACCGGAATGTTGGACAATGGTGAAGTCTTCATCGCCTCTGAAAAAGATAAGCCTGCACAGGCAATCATCGGCAACTCCGACCTGCCCCCGAGTCTGGAATCAGAAATTGTTACAATGCAGGTTGGTGAAACCCGCAAAATCCGTGTCCCACCTGAAGAAGGCTATGGCCAAAGGCTCACTAATTTAGTGCAGACCATCGACAATCAGAAATTGGTCGATACTCTTCATCCCAAGCCCGGGATGATTATCTCCCTTACGGTTGATAAAGAAGGTGTTGAACAAAAAATACCGGCGACAGTAATGACGATCGAAGGCTCGCAGATAACGGTTGACTATAATCACCCTCTGGCTGGCCACCACCTTACCTATCGGGTCACCCTTGTCGAAATTGTCGAGAAACCACTCGCTGATTCTTGATATCAACCTTAATGCATTATTTTTAAAAACTCCTGTACATACCTTTCCCTGTATGTATAACCTTATAGAGTTGCAATCGGATATTAAATCAAATGTAGGGAGTAGAGCATGGACATCGAAGACGACGAAATATTGCAAGGATTTATTGAAGAATCTCTTGAGCACCTGGCGGACATTGAAAATGACCTTTTGGCAATTGAAGAAGGTGGTGCCGATATCGACGAAGATCTCGTCAACAAGGTCTTCCGTGCTGCCCACTCCATCAAGGGAGGCGCGGGATTCATGGGCCTTACTACCATCCAAGAGCTGTCCCATGCGGCGGAAAATGTTCTTGGCATGATTCGCAGCAAGAAATTGATCCCGACCCCGGAAATTATTAATGTACTGTTGATCGCCTCGGATCAACTGCAAAGCATGATTGAGGATGTCCATAATAGCAATGAGGTGGACATTGCATCGCACCTTTTACCTTTAAACGCTATCGCTGATGGTTCATTCTCCCAACCACTACCTCAGGAGACACCAGCACAAGAGGTGCAAGCTAAAACCAAACACGCTGCTGAGAAAAACCAACCACCACCTAGCGAGATAATTGAGCTCGTGGTGGCAAAATCAAAAGCCGTCACTGCAAAACCGAAGCCCACCCCCAAGCCTGAACCTGAACCTGAACCTGAACCTGAACCTATTTCCTTTTCCTCGCTTGAAGAAGATGAAGATGAGCAATCAGCATATTCCGAATCAAATTCTAGCATCAAGCAAGCAGACCGGCCAGAATCAGCAGGCGATAAAAACAAATCTGCCGGACCTCCGGCCAAGGCCGAAACAACGCTGCGAGTTCATGTCAGCCTCCTTGATTCTCTGATGAACCTGGCAGGAGAACTGGTCCTCAGCCGCAACCAGCTGTTGCAAACTATCGGCTCAGATGACCTACGTAACGCCGAGGCAGTGGGCCAGCGTATCGATTTGATCACCTCAGAGCTGCAGGAAGCGATCATGTTGACCCGCATGCAGCCGATCGGTAACGTTTTCAGCAAATTCCCCCGGGTTGTTCGAGATCTCTCAAAAAAACTCAAAAAAACTATTGACCTGAACATCGTAGGCAAAGATGTTGAACTGGATAAGACGATTATCGAGGCTATAAATGATCCTCTTACCCACCTTGTCCGAAATTCAGTTGACCACGGTATCGAAAAACCGGCAGAACGAAAAAAACTCGGTAAATCGGAAATTGGCTTGGTAGTTCTCAAGGCTTACCATGAGGCCGGGCAAGTTGTCATCGAGATCAGTGACGATGGTAAAGGTCTCGACGGTGAAGCTCTGGCGGCAAGCGCCATCAGCAAGGGCCTGCTCACACCCGAACAGGCGCAGGCCATGTCCGACAAGGAAAAAATCAACCTTATTTTTCTGCCCGGCTTCTCAACCGCCAAGGAAGTCACCGACGTATCCGGCAGAGGTGTCGGCATGGATGTCGTCAAAACCAACCTTGATCAACTTGGGGGCCATGTTGATATTATTTCCTCTAAAGGCTCCGGTACCACCATCTCCATCAAGCTGCCCTTGACCCTGGCAATTATTCCTTGTCAGATTATCGAGACCGGAGGTGAAAGGTATGCCATACCGCAGGTCAATCTTGAAGAACTTCTTCGCATTCCGGCCATTCAGGTAAAAGATCGAGTTGAAAGAGTTGGCGATGCCGAGGTCGTTCGATTGCGAGGAACCTTATTGCCTCTCATCCGTCTTGCCGACGTAATCGGCATAGAACGAACCTATTTTGATCATGGTGAAGAGGAAATCAAAGCAGACCGTAGAGAACATACTGCCGATCGGCGGGGTAAAGAATCACCACTCTTTCGAAACCCCAATGAGCCAGAGAAAAAATCACAGGCCAAAGGCGAAACATACCCCAGGTCCGTAATCGATCGCCGCTATTCGGCCTCCAGCGCCCTCAATATAGTTGTAGTTTCAACCGGCGCCATCAAATATGGCTTGATTGTTGATCGTCTGCAAGACTCAGAGGAAATCGTCATCAAACCGCTCGGTCGACATCTGCAGCAGTGTAAGGGCTACGCCGGAGCAACTATTATGGGGGATGGCCGCATCGCCCTCATTCTCGATGTCAGTAATCTGGCGAGAATGGCTCGACTGAACTCAATAGACGGATCGGATCGTGCAGCCGAGGTGGCCAAAGCTGCCGCAGATGCGATGAGAGCACAAAAAGACCGACAGTCCCTGCTCATTTTTAAAAGCTCCGAAACCGAAAATTTTGCCGTTCCTCTCAACCAAGTTGAAAGAATAGAAAAAATCAAACGGTCGGACATTGAAGAACTAGGCGGAAAACGCGTCATGAAATACCGTGGCGGCAGCCTCAGTCTCATTTGTGTCGATGATCTGGCTGCGGTAAATCCCTTAGCTGATCATGAAAATCTCCTGGTCATCGTTTTTAATATTGCCAAGCGAGCCATTGGCTTATTAGCCATAGGGCCGATAGATGCTATTGAAATCAGCGCCGATATCGACGACACCACCCTCAGTCAGCCGGGAATAATGGGGTCGATAATCATCGATCAACATACCACCATGCTGGTTAATGTTTTTGAGATGGCACAAACCCTCTTCCCGCAGTGGTCCGTTGAGAGGGAGCTAGTCGTCATTGAAACAGCCAATGACAGTGAGCCGCCGACCATTCTCATCGCCGAGGATTCGAAATTCTTCCGTAATCAGGTCAAAGGATATATGACTGAAGTCGGTTACAAGGTTATCGAGGCTGAAGATGGGGTGGAAGCATGGAATAAACTCCATGAACACGGTGATCTGATTGCCATGCTGATCACCGATATTGAGATGCCGAATATGAATGGTTTTGAACTCACGGAAAAAATACGTCGAGATGATAAATATTCTAAGCTACCGATCATTGCCTTAACAACTCTTGCGTCGGCCGAAGACATGGCTAAGGGGCAAGCCGTCGGGGTCAATGAATATCACATCAAACTCGACAAAGAACGGTTGATGGTTTCGGTGCACGATTATATGAAGAGACGGTACTAAAAAATGGACAATTAGCCACCGAAGGAATCATAACAACACAATGGTATAAACATGGCAGATGACAGAGCAAAAACAGAAAGCAAAAAGATAGTGGAACTTGCCACTTTTTATGTCGGTGACGCACTGTGCGGCATGGATATTCTCAAAGTGCAAGAAATAAACAAACTTATGCAAATGACCAAGGTTCCCCAAGCACCCGATTATGTGGTCGGCATACTTAATCTGCGGGGGCAGATCGTCACTATTATCGACTTAGGCCTGAAACTCGGTCTGGGTGCCACCGATCTTTCCCGGGACCCGCGCAATATCATCGTCAATTCCGCCGGAGCCCATGTCGGGCTTCTGGTCAGGAAGATCAGTGATGTCGTCTCGGCTGACATGGAGAGAAGTGAATTGGCGCCGGCGAATATGCGGGGCATCCAGGGGGAATTTTTCACCGGGGTCTACAAAACAGATACTAACCTCATCGGGATACTGAATGTCGATAAAGTTTTAAGCCTTGAGGATTGAGATCCGCATGATAAGCACGAAAAATCTCCGTATCCTGGTTGTTGATGACACAATCGTCTATCGTAAGGCTGTATCCGACATCATTGCAGAAATACCCGGAGTAGAATTAGCCGGTGTAGCCCATAACGGAAAGATTGCATTAGCGAAAATTCAGACCCTCAAGCCGGACATCCTTACTCTTGATATAGAAATGCCCGAGATGAATGGCATTGAAGTCCTGGTGGAATTGCAGAAAAGCCATCCAGGGATCGGTGTCATCATGCTTTCGACATTGACCGCCGAAGGCAGTGATATGACCATGCGGGCACTTGAACTCGGGGCCTTTGATTTTATTCTTAAACCCCAGAGCAAGAACCAGATAGAGGGCAAAAAAGAGATCAGGGCGGCGCTTGAGCCTATCCTCAAGGCTTTTGCTAAATCGCGATATGCCTCTTCCCTTATCAGCAGCAAAGGAAGGATACCCGGACCGACTTCCTTCCCCTCCAGCAGCGTTTCAAACAAGCTTGCCGTAGGAACCCGGATTTTTAAACCCTTAAGCGCAAAACCAACCGCTGTGCGACGAGGAAAATCGGAAATTGTCGCCATCGGAATCTCCACCGGCGGACCGAATGCTCTCAACCAGATGCTGCCGCAACTTCCCGGAAATCTTGGAGTGCCGGTTCTCATTGTCCAGCATATGCCACCGGTCTTTACTAAATCCCTGGCCGCCAGCCTCGACAAAAAATGTGCGCTGACCGTGAAAGAGGCTGTGAACGGCGAGAACATCCTGCCCAATGTGGTGTATATTGCCCCGGGAGGCAAGCAGATGAAACTGATGACCGGAACGGATGGTCAGAATCGGCGAATAAAAATAACCGACGACCCACCGGAAAATTCCTGTAAACCTTCAGTTGACTACCTTTTTCGCTCAGTTGCTGATTACTATGTGGGCAGAACAACCGCAGTTATCATGACCGGCATGGGCTCAGACGGCACTCTCGGTTTAGGTGTGCTGAAACAAAAATCAGCTTTTATTATCGGCCAGGATGAATCTTCCTGCATTGTTTATGGAATGCCCAAGGCACCGGCCGAGCTGGGCTATCTGGACATTGTCGCGCCCCTTGGCAGAATTGCTGAAGAAATTGTCAACAGCGTAAAATAAGGCAGATCTCTTATTGTCTTATTCCACAATCGACTTTCAAATCAAAATGATAAAGATCAACCCCGCAGAACTGAAGCTTGTGGCACAATATATCCAGGATATTACCGGGATATATTTGGATCAAAGCAAATCATATCTGTTTGAAACTCGATTAAGCTCAGTTGCCGAGACGCATAGCTGTAAGTCGTATCAGGAACTGCAGGCAAAAGCAAAAAAAGACTCAACCAAAGCCATCGAAAAATCTATTGTTGACGCAATTACCACCAATGAAACCCTGTTTTTTCGCGACAAAGGACCATTTGAACTGCTGCAGCACAAAATCTTACCGGAGATAATTGACGCCAGATCTTCAACATCATCGGTGAAAACGCAAATCAAAATCTGGAGTGCCGCAGCTTCTACAGGCCAGGAACTCTACTCCATTGCCATAGTTATCAAGGAACTTCTCAAGGACGCTCCCAGATATGCATTCACCCTTCTAGGCACTGATATCTCGGATGCTGCCATCGCCCAGGCGAGTTACGGGAAGTACAACCGCTTTGAAATTGAACGAGGATTAGACAAAAAATACCTGGAAAGGTTCTTCACACTTTTCGGCGACTCATGGAAGATTAAAGATGAAATCAGGGCAATGGTTAACTTTCGAAAACTCAATCTTATGCTGCCTTTCACCGGCCTTGGTAAATTTGATATCATTTTTTGCCGGAACGTTGCCATCTACTTCACCCTTGAGGATCGCAAAAAGCTTTTTAACAAACTCGCCGACAGCCTGGCTGATGATGGATATCTTGTTATTGGATCAACAGAGTCTCTTACCGGTGTTTGTCCAAGGTTTATTCCTAAGCGACATCTGAGATCAATTTTTTACCAAAAGCAATAAAGAGGCATTCTCATGAAAAATCTCTCAATTCTGGTTGTCGACGACGACCCGGTAGTCAGGCGACTGCTGGAGCAGCGGTTGAAGAAAGAAAATCACCAGGTGCAGGTGGCCGAAGATGGGTATGTTGCGGAAAAAATACTCAGACAGCAGTTTTTTGATGTAGTTCTAACCGATCTGATGATGCCGGGTGCTCTAGGTGGGATTGAAGTACTCGAAATAGCCAAAGACATTAACAGCAAGACAGAAGTTGTTCTGATCACTGCTCATTCTTCGGTGAATACTGCTGTTGAAGCAATGAAAAAAGGTGCTATCGACTACCTGGAAAAACCAATCAATTTCGATGAACTCTTCCTGCGCTTAGATAAAATAGCCAATATGCAAACTATTCTGCGCAGCGCCCAAGACCTGCAGTTTGCCATGGATACAACGGAAAATGCGGCCTCGGAAACAATACAAAACCTGGAAATGCAGGTTGCAAAATTGCGGCAAGCACTCGACGAAATTGAAAACATCCTGCGAGACGATGACCTTGTAGATTACAACAAGATTGCCAATGCGTTGGATATTGTCACTCAGACGTAGTTCGTTTTGTTAAATAATTTGGACGGATAATTACGGCTCCTCAACCGTTCGACGAACTTTTTCCGTGTGCACCTCGGGGCAATCCGGTCAAATGGGTTTTACTTAGCCGCAGCCTCAATCGCTTCCTTCAACCCCACGGCTGATGCGGTTTGGGCACTGTCAAACATTGCCCCCCCTACCCTTGCCCCCGTCAGATCAGCTCCGGTCAAGTCGGCTTTATAAAGATCGGCATTTTTTAACTTTGCCTGGCGCAAGTTGGCTTTCAGCAGTAAAGCACCCTTGAGATTGGCATTATCCAGATCAGCCTTTTCAAGATTACAGCCGGTCAAATTGGCCTTTTCCAGATCTGCACTGTCGAGATTCTTTCCAGAAAGGTCGAGGCCGGAGAGATCACAGCCAAAGCATTTCTTTTTATCAAGCAAAATCTTCAGATTGTCTTCTTTTGTCTTGCCCGCAATAGGCTTCTGATTCGCCGCTGCGGTGCTGCTTTTCACTGCTGGTTTTTCTTCAGTCACTTTCATTGCCTTAGGCGCTTTGACGGGTGTTTTCTGAGGTATTTGTTGCGAATCCTTGCTGACTTCCACCTGGGCCTCGGCCGGAGATTTGGCAGGGCTTGGTACCATCCTGCTCTCTGCTGCAGTTTTGTTCGAGGCTTCTGCCGCCACAGGTTCGACGGCTGGTGCATTTTTTGCTTCTTGCTTCATTGCCGTTTGTGGCGCAGTAACAGTCACCGCGTCCTTAGCATTTTCTTTGGATGCACCAGGAGTTGTGGGGGTTTTCTCATCCTGCACAGGGACATCGACTATTGCTTGTTGAACCGGAGTGACTTTTTTGACTATGGGTGCGGGAGAGAGAGAGGCAGAGGTTGGGCGTTCTTTTTCCACTTTTTGCAGTTTTTCCGACATTGCCTCCGGCTTGGCTTTACTTGCAGCGGATGAAGCGGGTTCCACGAAATCCCGCCGTTCACCGACATTGGCTACCCTCGTTTCGGGGCTTGCTTTGGGCTTCACAGGATCGGCGATAAAAACTTCCTTTTCCACCTCAGTTTCACCGACATCGCCTGGCGATTTAGCGGCAATAAATTGGCCATCAAATTGCGCCCCTTGATGATAAGAACTGTCCAACGATGTCCCCCGCAGGTCGGCTCCTCGCAAGTCGGCATCACTCAGGTCGGTACCACCGAAAACCGTGCCACGCAGGTTGGTATTTCGCAAATTGGCTCTCGTCAGATTGGTCAAAAAGAGCTTCGCCAATGAAAGATCAGCTCCCTCCAAATCAGCGTCGGTCAAATCCAGCCTATTCAAGGAGAGGCCGGAAAGATCACACCCCTTACAACTCTTAGTTTTCACGAGTTTTTCTAAGTTATCCAGGGTGGTAGCACTTTCTTTCGCTACTACCGGACCAACCGTGTACACAAAAACACATAAGGCACAGGCAAAAATCAGAGTACTTTTTTGTAGGTATTTTTTCATAATAGATCCATTTCCCATGCAACTCACCGCAGATAATGTCAGTAATTGGCAGACACAGAACCAAACCAAATCAAAAATTGAAAGCATACAGTATTTGATAAAATTGTGTCAATATAAGGATGCTTTTCAGCACGTCGAGCTTTTGTGATTACATAGACGTTTACCAATCAGAAAACACTCTTGTTTTACCTCCTTTTAATATGATATGCTAAGATTCTTAATACATTTTTTGTGCTCTTCATTGATTCTCCCAGGGAATGGAGAAAGTTGCTGAACACATTGTTTGTAGGAAGAGCCAAAGAGTTGTAATCCTGCTCCCTGAGCGTAAAAACATTTTTCCCGCAAACTGCTGTTATGCCTCTGAAAGCGATGAGAAAAAGTGAGGAGCAGACTAGGTCCTTCATTGAAAACCTGCCGATCTTCTCCAGTCTGAATGTAGATGAACTGTCAATTCTCGCCCGACACATGAGTTATATCCAATTGCAAAGAGGTGAACACCTGTTCGTTGAAGGCGATCAGGGGACTTTCATGGGATTTGTTGTCAATGGCATACTCGAAGTCCAAAAAAGAAGCGAAACCGGTGAAAACATTACCCTGGCACGGCTCACAAAAGGCAGTTCCATAGGGGAAATGGCCCTCATTGACAAGTCAACCAGATCGGCTACAGTCATCGCCAAACAGGCGGCGATAATGGTGACCCTTACCGACCGCGGCTTTGATCTGCTTGCCGACAAATATCCCACGCTGGGCATTAAAGTGATAAGAAAGGTTGCCAGGCTCCTGAGCCTCAACATGCGGCGAACTTCGAGCAAACTCGCAGACCTCATGCAATCGTCTCTGTAATACTATGATCACAACCTCTTTATTCGATATTTCCCGGCAAAAATGGCCATGGCTGTAATACCCACAATACTCATTGCCGATACAGATATTGACGGGATGTCGGCGCATTCCAAAAACCTCGATCTGCAGTACGCATGCACTTTGTCGCACGTCTTCTCTGAAGACGAACTCCAAGCAGCCCTCGAACAAAATTCGATTGAGATATTGATTATTGACCTCAATTTCTCCACCAATTCAGAAGGGATAACCCTTCTTACAACGCTGCAGCGCAAGTTTCCAAAGACAGCCATCTTGCCGATTATTCCGGCCGGCCAACCGCACCTCATCAAAGAGCTGTTGGCCCTCGACCTATTCTACTTCATCCACAAACCAATCGATCCGCTTGAAACGCAGATAGCCCTGAAAAGGGTTTTTGAAACCCTGGTTTTCCCGCATACACCTCCTGTCGTCATTGAAGAATCGAACCGCGCCTCGTTTCACGGCATGATCGGCTGCACCGCTTTAATGCAACAGCTTTTCGACATGATCACTCTGATAGCTGATGATGATGTTTCCACCGTCCTTATTCGCGGTGAATCCGGTACCGGCAAAGAGATGGTCGCGAAAGCCATCCACGCCGAGAGCCGGCGGAGAGGCAGAAATTTTGTGCCCGTCAATTGTGCAGCCATTCCGGATGACCTCCTGGAGAGCGAATTGTTCGGATACGCAAAAGGCGCTTTCACCGGCGCAACCACCAATAAAGTCGGACGCATTCAGTATGCCGATCAGGGCACCCTTTTTCTTGATGAAATAGGCGATATGAAGGCCTCTCTTCAGGCCAAATTATTACGGGTCTTGCAGGAAAAAGAATTCGAACCGGTCGGTGCCTTGAAATCGATTCCGGTGAACACTCGAATACTGGCGGCTACGCATTGTGATCTGGAAAAACTGGTCAGCGAAGGAAGATTTCGGGAGGATCTTTACTACCGTCTCAGCGTTATCCCTCTCAACATTCCGGCACTGAAAGAAAGAATCGCCGACATACCACTTCTCATTGATGCTTTCGTGGGAAAATACTCCCAGCGTAGGGGGCGAGAACTATTTACATTTTCGCCGCCGGCAATGATGGCCATCACGCACTACGAATGGCGGGGCAATGTGAGGGAGCTGGAAAACCTCATCCAACACATGAGCATTCTCTACAGCGGTAGAACCTTACAGCTGGAAGATCTTCCGGAAAAATTTCAGAGCGTAATACTCCCTATCGAAGAAAACCCTGAAGCTTTGAACCCTCTCCTGCCCCCTCCGCCACCGGCGAACCTACAGACGTCCGCTCAGCTGCTTGCCTGGGAGGATGGTCAGGTTGATTTTAATGAGCTGATCAATGATTTCGAAACCCAGTTGATTGTCCAGGCTATGAAGCTGACGGAAGGAAATAAAAAAGAAGCAGCCCGTCTCCTGAACCTCAAGAGAACGACTCTTCTTGAAAAAATTAAGAAAAAGGATATCGAAGGGTTATGGCAAAAATAAAGAGTGTGGTCAAATGTTTGGCAGTTGTTGTCAGGCTGCAAGTTTTAAGAGATTATTGGTAACATTTTCTTCAATATCTGCCTTTGAGGCCGGTGTAAGAAGGATGTCCCTTATTCCGTATTTCACTGCCTTGATCACTTTTGTTCTCGTCCACCCCGGCCCGGCGGCAATCAACGGCAAAGAACAAGAAGCACTAATTTTTATCGCAGCACCAAAGGCCTGCTCATTAACATCCTGCATCACCAGATAAATCGCCTTCAGTGTACCGGGTATGTAGTTATGCACGTTGTCTTTGAATGATAGTGATTTGACAGCAAAATCCATCCCTGCGAGAACTCCGGCAATTTTCGCCGTTTCAGACTCATCATCACCAATCAGAAGGATATCGAGGTCTGTATTTGCAACATCCAATTTTGTCGGTTGCCGAGTTGCCGATTGCCCGATTTCTTCAACCTGCGGACTCTCTTCTTCAGCTGCCATGAGACCTTCCAGTTCAAGAAGGCCCAAGGGAAAAACAATACTCACCTTGCCGAGGGTGCTGTCACCGATGGCCAGATCCAAACTGCTAAAATAATAATAACCGTTCGGAAAAGGGTCGTCCGAATCGGTTTCCACCTTCATCGGCACAATCTGCTGCAGGTCGGTTTTTACAAAACGAATTCTTTTTGTATAGTGTTCCTCGAAAGTAGCGGTATACACACCGGCGATAATGTTGGCAACCTCGCTGTAAGCATCCCTAGTGTCCTCGCCGAAGACCTCATCGCTTACAACCGACTCAAGCTCCTGGGAGGGGAGCATGATCAGTACCCCACCAATGCGTATGGCGTCCCGGAGATTAACCATCAAATAGCTTTTCCCCTCCAGTTCACCCACCACATCCAAATGGGCGATCACCTGTTTCCCTGAGATCTCCTCAAGAAACAAATCCTCCTTACTGACAATGCTATTGTTCTGATTGCTAAGCTGCACCTCGGCACCCAGAAGTGCGCTCACCTCATTCGCCACCTTGTCTCGGCAGGAGGCGAGAAGCTTATCCACCAGTTTTTTCTGTTTTTCTGCGACTGCCTTGGCGTGGAATGGGATGTTTTTATCTTTTTGCGGCGAAGAAACCGCTGCCGCCACTTCACTCTCGGCTTCCCGGGGCAGCTGTTGTACCACTTTCGGGGCAACAGGAGTCGGTGCGCTCCTTGCCTGTACCACTTCTTCCGCTGGCTCACTTTCAAGATGCAGGAGTTCTGCAGGAAAGAGCATATGGATGGATCCCAACTGCTTGCCTGCAACCAGCAACTGCATACTGTGACAATAATAGGCCTTATTCGGAATCGGTTCATCCGAGTCTGCAACTACCTTTCCAGGTACGACCTCACGGAGCGTCTTTCTAATGAATCTGAGTTTTTCTTGGTACTGTTCCTCAAATGCTTTGGTGTACACTCCGGAAACAATATTCGCGACTTCACCGTAAGCATCGCGGCCATCATCGCTGAAGTCTTCTTCATTAATAACATTGACCAATTCTGTCGGCGGGAGCATGATAAGTATGCCGCCAAGATTGATAGCGTCTTTTATATTCAGAACAAAATAGCACGTATCCTTAAGTTCTCCGACCACTTCCATATCCGTCAGGATCTGCTTGCCGACTGTCAATTCAGAGAAAAATTCTTCTTTACTGATTATCTGATTTTCAAGGCCATCAAGCATGACATCAACGCCCAAGAGAGCACTGACTTCTCCGGCAAGCCTATTCCGGCACTCAGTAAGAAGGCGATCAACTTTCTTTTTCTGTTTTTCCTTATCAACCTTCGGCTTTTGTTCTTTCTTTTGTTCCTGAAGAGCCTCCCCCTCTTGGTTCGCGGTTGTAGCAGCGTGCGTCTCAACCGTTGCGCCACTCGGGGGTGGTGTATTTTTCACAGCTTCATTTTGTTGTACCGGCACTTCAGGTCCCGGGGGTGGGGCCACAGCTTCCTGCTCCAACTCGAAGGCCAGGGCGGGCAAAAGAATAACCAAATCGCCCATTATCCGGCCATCCATGAGCATGGCGCTCGACATCAAATAGAATGTCTCATTTGCGACAGGACTATCAGAATCGATGGCCACCTTTGCGGGAACAAGAATTTCTTGCTCTTTACGCACAAAGCGGCAGGCTTTCGGGTACATTTCCTCAAATGCTTTGGTGATGGAACCCGTAATAATATTGGCAATTTCGCCATACGAATCCTCGACTTCCTCGCGGTATTCCTCCCTCCCGACAACTTCTTGCAATTCCTGGTCAGGCAACATGATAAGCGTGCCACCCAAACGAATAGCATCCTTGATGCCGATCAGCAGACAACCCTTGCCGGTAATATCACCGGTAATGTCGAACCGAGCACAAATCTGCTTGCCCGGTAGTCGCTCAAAGGCGTCCGCCTTGGTGACAAGGTCCCTGCTACCGCTGGTAACAGAAAATTTACTCCCCAGAAGGGTTGAGACCTCATCTTGAATCCTGGTCTCAACAGCTTCCAGTATCTTGTCAATTCGCTTTCGCTGATCCATACGGAAAATTCAGAATAAGAGAAGAGATGTGCACCGAATGAATCATCCGGCAGTATTTCTCTGTATCGGCAGGGACGACCGATTACTTAACAGGCAAGTAGCCATCCATCAGTTGTCAACATACATTAATTCTATCCAAAACCTTTCACCAGCCATTTTCAACGGGACTATTATCCTCTGCGCCTTAGCTGCTCCGCACACATTAAAAGATTCCCCAACGATTGAGGTAGGGATGGCCAGTTCAATATTTACAGCAATGGTTGCATAGGCAACCTTCAGGTTACCGGCGACCATATTGGCTATTTCTCCGATGGCGTCCTTGACATCATCATCCAATTCCTCGACCTCCATGCCAAGAAAACCGCTGGTAATCGCCTTGGCCACTGTTGCCGGACAATGAATAGCCAAAACACCACGAATCCCGCCTCCTAATCCAATCATTGAGGTGAGATTGGCTTGGATTTCACCCCGTTTGTTCAAAATAACGTCTTCACTCTCAAGTTCGACCATCAGCATGGTTGAAAAAACATCTTGAGCACCTTTCAGGATTTCGCTCCCGACATCTAATTCATCTGCCATAACACTTTCCTCGGTGCTGAAAGAGTAAAAGGCAGAACCCGTATGCTCGATGCCGCCTTTCACGTAATTATTCATTGATAGTGAACTATTTTTCCAACTGCAACTCGACCGTGAACGGCCCGGTTTCACACTCAAACTGAATTAATGTTCTCTCCGCATCCTTGTTTGGCTGGTAATCGTAATGCTGGCCGGAAATGGTTGTCGGCATCGAGAGGTTGATGTCCCGACCTTTCTCTGAGAGTATTGATTTGACATTACCCCCGAGCATATTTGCCAACTCTCCTATCGCATCCTCAACATCTGAATTCATTTCTTCAACATCCATGCCAAGAAAACTACTGGTAATGGCAATTGCCACCCGATGAGGAAGATGAATGGCCAGGACTCCTTTATGCGTACCGGCCAAACCAATCACTCCAGAAATGCTGTCCACAAGAGGATGCGCCTCTGTTTTCGCTTCCTCCTTTGCGGAAATATCCATCATCAGCATTGAGGAAAAGATCTCTTTGGCAGATTCAATTATTCTTTCTCGCACTTCAACTACCTCCTGTTGTTGTCCAGAAAAGCCACCCCTCGTGATTAAACGCTCCTTGGAGGTGTACTAAAATTAAAAACCGGCAAAGTTTTTTAAAAAAAACTAAAGAAGTGGGCCAAGTATTTCATTGACCTTGTCTGGGGTGAAAGGTTTCTTTATCGCTCCAAGAGCGCCGAGAGATTTGGCTTCACCGATAATATCATCGCCTGTTTCCGTGGAAATCATCAATACAGGAATATTTTTAATAGCCGGACGGCTCGCCTTCTCCCTGAGAAAAGCAATCCCATCCATATTGGGCATATTGATGTCACTGAGGACGATGTCAACTTTTTTGCTCTCGAGAATTTCCAAGGCCTCCAAGCCGTCGGCGGCTTCGTATATGTTTTCAAAATCAATCCCGGCCTGACGCAATGAACGACCGATGATCTTTCTCATGGTGCTTGAATCATCTACTAGCAGTACGTTTTTCCCCATTTTTTTCTCCTGTATGTTAATTGCCGGCGTCGTCCCAAAGCCACACCTTACGTAGCGTAAGGAAACACCTCTATTCCTTATAACAATAACCTTATTAGAATTATCGTCCTGTACTTGTCATAAAACCGTGACGGTCAATCTTACCAAGAAGCAATTGAAAAAATCAAATAAGTAATGCAAAAAATATTGGAGAAAGGATTATTCAGTCATCAATTGACCTCAGAGGATTGGTGTCAAATTTTCGGCACACATTAAAGTAACCGATTTTTCATGCGCCTCCGAGAACTCAAGAACTCAGCCGCCATCAGTATTTTTGGGTTGGCATTTATATTGCAAATGAATTTTCATGAAGCATTCATTACTCGCCATAATTCTGTTGATCAGCATTTTCCAGATAGAAGTCGCGGCATCTCAGCTCACTAAAGTGGCGCGCTTGGATTCAAAGGATCTGATGCAGATTTATTTCAGTTTTGATAAGCTTCCGACTTTTAAGGCGATAAGCAACAATCGCCGCATCGACCTGATATTTGCAGGCTCGTCGCTTTCTTCTGCCGTTACTTTTTTCCCTCCCGACCAAGACATAGTCAAAATATTGCCACGGACGGAAAAAACCGATCTTATAGTATCACTCTTCTTCCGCTATCAACCACAAAACTTTAAGCTGACGAAAAGCCCCGACGGCAAAATTGTTTTTGAAATCCTTTTCGGCAACGAATACAGTAAAACATATCATAACCTAGCTGAACGACTGAAAGGTATCAGTGAAATAGACAAAATTGCTGTAGATTTTACAAACCCTTCCATCCAATCACCGCATAGAAAAGATTGGATGTCTTTTTTCGCAACCTATGAATCGCCTGTAGAAATCAACGTTCCGGTAAAATTCACACCACCGCCTTTTCCCATTATTCGTTTTCTCCCCCCCGGGCGGGAGATGAATCTGCAGCTCCTCTTTGCTGACATCTTCGAGCTGGCGGAAAAGAGTGCCTGGGCACAGCTCGGAGATAAAGTATTAGAGAAATTACAACAGACACAGGACTTAGAGACCCAAAAAATGCTGGCTCTTACCTTTGGTGAAACGCTGCTGCACCAAGGCGACTTTGAAGGAGCCTACAAACAGCTTTATCTGCTCAAAGAGAAATACCCTGAAGAATTGCTTGGCACTTATGCTGATTTTCTTCTCATTCATCTTAAGGCAAAGTACCAAGACCAAAATATCGCCGAATATGAATTGCAAACCCTCGAAGCAACCCTAGGTCACAACAGCCTCCTCTCTCCTTACCTCTTTCTCGCCCAGATTGAGGCTGCCCTGGCTTCGGCAAAGTTCACCCAACTGAATACACTCCTGCACCGTGACGATGTTGCCTTACCGGATGATTTGCTGGAAATCGTGCACATTCGTCAGGCTGATTACTGGTATGCCATAAAAAAACCGATCAAGGCTTTTGCGGCATATCAGTTACATGCCGATTCAATAATTCTCCGCTCTCAGCCCTATTCTTTGAATGGCTACTGCGCTTCATCGTATCAGCAGAAAAAATTTCGAGAAGCATCAATATGTTACGATCAGCTCGGCGCCGTGGTGACGGATAAGCCGCTCCTTGGGCTGATTGCCTATAGAAAAAATATGGCAAAAATGAAAAACCAGGAGGGCTCATCTCTCCTCAACGACTTTGCGCAAATCGAAAATGTATATAGCGACAGCGAAGCGGGTTTTCGAGCAGCATTGCAAAAAAATGACCTGTTGTATCGCCAAAACAGAAATTATGCAAAACAAGCGCTTGAGAAATACGGTGAAATTGCCGACAATTCTCCTGACCGAGGAGTTCGGGAAGAAGCCTTTTTCAAGCAGGCGCTGATATACTCACAACTTGGTGAAGCGGCAAAGAGTGTCGAACTCCTGGAGCAATTTCTCCGCGAATTTCAAAACGGGGATGTCAGAATTTCGGCACAGGCCTTGCTCATTGATATTTTGCCTGGTGAAATCAAAAGACTAGTAGACCTTAAAGAGTATGTGAAAGCCCTTGTTTTGGCAAAAAAGAACAAAGATCTTTTCCAAAACAACTGGATAAACAGCAAATTTCTGGCAGACATTGCCGAGGCCTACCACCGCGTCGGTCTTTTTGACGAGGCCCAGAAACTCTATCTTTATCTCATCGAGATTATGCCGGTCGATCAACGAGAACAGTTTTACCTGCCGATGATACAATCAACCTTCGACCAGGGCAATTACAGCCTGGTTGAAGATTACTCTGCCCAATACTTTTACAATTACCCGCAAGGGCAAAATTACGGCGAGGTGCTGGCTATCCGACTCAGCTCCCTGATCGCTGATGAACGTTTGGATGAGGCCCGGAAGCTCCTCCCGTCGCCTCTTCCGGAGAGTAAAGAACTGTATGCTATTGCAAGTACACTCTACTTTCGAACAGATGATTATGAAAAATGCCTAGCCGTTTTGAAAAAACTGGCAGTTCTTCAGACACCATTGCCGGCAAAAGAGCAATTTATGTTGGCAGAATGCCTGTTCCAGACAGGTGCTTTGGTCGAGGCTGAAGCGATTTTCCAGACCATAACAGAGGAACATACATTTTATGAACAATCACTTTTCCGCCTTGCCGGTTTTGAACGAAATAAAGGAAATGAGCAAATGGCCCTAAGCCTCTTTAAAAAAATTGTCGAAACAGGAAAAAGCCCTCGATGGAAGAAATATGCGGAACGGGAATTGCAATTTGCAAAAGCATCCTCCCGCAAGTAGGAGGATAACAATGCATCTGATTATGATAAGGATGGGAGGTGAAAATTATGGATCCGTTAAAGCCTTTTGATACAAACATGCAATTGCTGAGCAAGGTACTTGATCTTCGCGCTCAGAAGGCACAGGTCATTTCCGCCAATATCGCCAATGCCGAAACCCCCGGATATTCGGCTAACCGCTTTGATTTTGAAAAAGATCTGGCGCAGGCGATTAACACCAGCAAAGGTTTCCAATTTACAACATCGCACGCCGCCCATATTCCATTGGGGCCGACCAATTTCAATTCGGTCACCGGAAAGATTGTTACTGTTAAGGATGTTACCGGAATAGGTGACAAAAACAATGTCAAAGTGGACCAAGAAATGATGGATTTATCGGAAAACGAACTACTTTATGAAACCACCGCCCAGTTGCTGAAAAAGAAAATCACCCAACTCAGCTACGTAATCTCAGGTGGACAATAACGATAGCCGCACCTCCAAGTTCAACCAAGAGGAATTCGATGGATATTCTCAACACCTTTAAAATAAGCGGTTCGGCCATGCGGGCCCAGAGTCAGAGACTTGACACCATCAGCTCGAACCTGGCCAATGTCGAGACCACGTCGACTCCCGAGGGTGGTCCCTATAAAAAGAAATCAGTATTTTTCCAAAGCACCCCTGTGAGTTTTCAGGAACAGCTGGACGGCAATCTCCGCAACTCGACGCAAGGTGTCAAAGTCACAAAAATGATCGAAGACCAAACCGCACCGAGGAAGACTTACAACCCTTCTCATCCGGATGCCAATGTCGACGGGTACGTGGAAATGCCAAATATCAACGTCATGGAAGAAATGGTAGATATGATGTCCGCCACCAGATCATACCAGGCCAATGCAACAGCCATTAAAAGTGCCAAAAGAATGGCTCTCAAAGCACTGGAAATAGGAAGGTAAAAAATTATGACTACAATCAACAGCATCAGCGGTATTTTATCACAGACCATTAACCCTGCAGGCACCAGCGCAGTTGGACAAGCAACTGCCGGCTTTGGCGATGTGCTGAAAACGATGCTCGACAAGGTCAACGAAACCCAGACGGTCGGAGAGCAGGCAATCAAAAACCTGCAAAGCGGCGATGCCAAACATCTGCATGAGGTGATGATTGCCGTCGAAGAAGCTGATGTATCCTTACGTATGCTGGTTCAAATGCGCAATAAGGCGTTAACCGCCTATGAAGAAATTATGCGCATGCAGATTTGATCGAGGACCACTCTGAACAAAAAGCAAATTTATTCTCCCATTTATCTGAGTCACCACATTAAGAGGATACAATAATGGCAGTGGAAAATCAAAGTATCCCTGTTCCAGCCACAATCACCGCCCCGGTAACTGTTCGTCCGGAACGGAAGACCCTGATGGCACTTGTGCAGGAGTGGCCGCTGTCGAGGAAATTTGCCACAGCTGCGGTAGTGCTTATTGCACTGGTCCTCTCCGTCATTCTTATCATCCAGGCGAGAACAGTGGACCAACAACTCCTCTATGCCAATCTTTCGATGAGTGATGCCGGGTCTGTGGTCAATTGGCTGAAAGGTCAGAAAATTGACTACAGTCTCCGGCACGACGGGAAAGATATTTGGGTCTCGGCCGATAAGCTTTACCAGACACGTCTTGAACTCGCGGCAAACGGCCTTCCCGCCGGCGGTGGAATCGGTTTTGAGATCTTTGATAAGCAAAGTTTCGCACTTTCGGATTATGTGCAAAAAGTTAATTATACTAGAGCATTACAAGGTGAACTAGCAAGAACGATAACCTCTCTTGCCCCGGTTGAGTCGACTCGAGTGCATCTCGCTCTACCGGAAAAACGGCTTCTGAAAAGCCAACAAAAAAATGCCACTGCATCGGTAATCGTCACCCTTGTACCGGGAAAAACCCTTGAGAAACAGCAGGTTCAAGGAATTATCCACCTCGTGGCCGGCTCCGTCGCCGATCTCGAACCGGCAAATGTCAAGGTCATCGATGCTAACGGCGTGGTCCTCGATGGCCAAAAACAAGGCTCTCAGGATGGTATGGTTTCCCTCGAAACCCTTACCTACCAGCGTGAGGTAGAACATAGCCTGGAAATGCGCGCCCAGGATTTGCTTGATAAAACCATGGGCAAAGATAAAGCAATGGTCAGGGTTTCCGCCACCCTTGATTTCTCCAAGGTGGAAAAGACGCAAGAACTCTTCAATGCCGATGATCCGGTTGTCAGAAGCGAGCAGATAAACCAGGAATCGAGCGGCGCCGACACTACCGGCGGTATTCCCGGCGTGCAGTCGAATCTGCAGGGCAATGAATTGCCCCAAGGCGCCGCAACGCCTCCTTCCAGTAAAAATTCTCGAACTACCAATTACGAAATAAGCAAAACGATAAGCAAAGTCATTAATCCGATGGGAACCATTAATAAACTCTCGGTTTCCGTGCTTGTTGCCGATAAGGTTAAGCAGGATGACGGCACCACGCCCGCCGAAATAACTCCTCGGAGCCCCGAGGAACTAAAATCCATTGAGAATATGGTGGCATCGGCAATCGGCCTGGTAACTGATCGTGGCGACATGATCAACATCACCTCCATGCCTTTTATCGACCCGGGTCAACCGCAAAGCGTTGTTGGAGAACAGGTCCCGGCCAATTCTTTATACCAGTATCTCCCTTTGGTCAAATATGGCCTGATCGGTCTTGGGATACTGCTTCTCTATTTTCTCTTGGTACGGCCTGTTATTAAAACTATGAAAGGTGAAGTCAAACAGCACAACAAAACAGTTCAGCAACTGGAGCAGGAACAACAGCAAAAGCAGATTGAAGTCGAACCGGAAGAACCGCCGCTTCCTATCGATGAAGCTATCACCGCTTTGCGTCGGGAAGTAATTCAAAATCAGGTACCGACTGCCTTTATTCTCAAAAATTGGATTCAGGAAGGTTGATAGGGTATGGGCATCGAAACACTTACCGGACTGAACCGGGTGGCAGTACTCTTAATCTGCATCGGGCAAGAGGCCACCTCGAAAATTTTTGAGGAATTGTCCGACGACGAAATCCGCCAGGTCACTAGAACCATGGCTACCATTGAACATATCCCCGCAGACGTCAAGGAGAAGGTGTTTGCCAATTACCGTGATTCCAAGAAGCGTTATGCCGGCCTTTTTGTCAAAGGTGGAGAATTCGCCCAAAAAGCCATTGCGGCAACCCCTGGTGAACAGCGCGCCAATTTTCTCCTTGATCAATTCATTTCCGGGACCGAATCAAAATCCCTCGAGACCATCGCCCTTATGGCACCGCGAATGGTCGCCGGACTCCTGGAACATGAGCATCCGCAGACGGTCGCCCTGGTACTTTCCACCCAGCATATCGAACACGCTGCTGAAATCCTTACCAACCTACCGGAAACCATGCGTGCCGATGTCGTGTACAGAATTTCCAAGATTGAAAAGGTGTCGCCGGAAGTAATCAGCCGGATAGAGGATGCCTTGCATCGAGAAATCGGCCTGGTTTCCGGTAAAGCCCATAAAAAAGTCGGTGGCCTGGAGGCGGTTGTCGGCATCCTCAATCACATGAAGAATAATCTGGAAACAGAGATCCTCGACGAGATGGAACAGACCGATGCCGAGATGGCCGAAGAGATCCGCAAAAAGATGTTCACCTTCGAACACCTTATTTCTCTTGATGGCCGGTCACTGCAGATGATCCTCCGGGAAGTCAACAACGACTCCCTGACCCTTGCCTTGAAGACGGCTTCCGAGCAGATGAAAGAAAAAATCTTCGCCAACATGTCGTCACGGGCCGCCGATATGATCAAGGACGACCTTGAAGCCATGGGTCCGGTTCGCCTTTCTGAAGTCGAGCTTATGCAGCAGTCCATTGTCAAGATAGCTATGAAACTTGAGGAAGAAGGCAAACTCGTACTGGGAGGTGGAGGTGGGGATGAGCTTGTCTAGGTATTTTAAAAATGCCCCTTCGTTCCAGGCGGAGGAACTTGTCAAGCAAGAAGACAAGACAATGCCAGGTTGGGCTCCGGACCCAAAAAAGGACCAGAGACCCTTCCAGACACAGCCGGTGCCGACTCCGGCAAAAGCACAAACCACCCTTGCAGGCAATGAATCTGTGCTCCGGCAACACCCTCCCCCGGAAAGTCCCGCGGCCGGCAGCACGGCCCCGGTTAATCCTCCTCCGCTTGACTCGGCGAAGGACAATACTCCCGCGCCTCCTCCGCAAGAAAGTGTCGATCTCAGCAACTATCTGCCCCGAGTCGAAGCCGAACAACAAGTCTTCGAAGCATACCAGCGAGGCTTAAAGGTCGGCATGGATAAAGCTGAAGAAGATTATGGCCGGGCAGCACAGGCGTTGCTCCTTGCCTGTCAACAGTTGGATAGCCTGCGGGCTACGATCATCGGCAACAGCAGCGAGGAATTGCTTGATTTTTCACTGGCCATTGCCGACCGGATTCTGCGTATTTCGGTGCGGGAACAGGATCATACCATAGTTGCCACCATTGAGGAGGCGCTACGACGGGCGGTCAAGTCGGATGAGTTCACCATCCTTCTCCATCCCGACGATTATGACACCCTTATTGCAAAATCCGCAGAAATCGTTGCCGGAGTGAGCGGCCTGAACAACATAGTGGTGAGAAAAGATCGGAGTGTCGAGCGTGGCGGCGCCCACATAGAATCCGACAATTGTACTGTAGATGCAACCATTGCCAGCCAATTCGAGATGATAAGAGAAGAAGTAAAAAATAAAATCCCATGATGCTGAATACGCAACATATCAGAGATCTCAACATCATCAAGGTTTGGGGCAAAGTCACCCGAATAGTTGGACTGGTAATTGAAGGCTACTGCCCCTATGCCAGCGTCGGTTCTTTGTGCGAAATCACCCAAATTACCGGAAAAGAATGTATATATGCCGAGATAGTCGGCTTCAAAGACAATAAGGCACTGCTTATGCCGCTGGGGGAAATCCGTGGTCTCGGTCCCGGCAGCCTTATCCGGGTGGTGCGTGACAGCGCCACAATCGGGGTCGGCAACAACCTTCTCGGACGGGTTGTCGACGCCATGGAGATCCCCCAGGACGGCCTGCCTCGACCTGTTCTCACCGAAGAACAAGCGCTTTATGCACTCCCTCCCGGCCCGATGGAAAGACAGAATATAACCGACTCTCTGGATCTTGGCATTCGCGCCATAAACAGCATGATTACCTGCGGCATGGGGCAGAGAATGGGGATAATGGCCGGGTCAGGTATCGGCAAAAGTGTTCTCCTCGGAATGATGTCGAAATACGCCAAAGCCGATATCAACGTCATTGCCCTGATCGGCGAACGGGGCAGAGAGGTAAGGGAATTTATTGAAAGAGACCTGGGCACAGAAGGTCTATCCAGGTCGGTAATCGTTGTCGTCACCTCCGATCAGTCACCCCTTCTGCGAATGCGGGGTGCCTTCGTGGCTACAGCATTTGCCGAATATTTCTGCAACCAGGGGAAGAATGTTCTGCTCATGATGGATTCGGTGACGCGCTTTGCCATGGCCATGCGCGAGATCGGCCTGGCTATAGGCGAACCGCCGACCACCAAAGGCTACACCCCGTCGGTCTTTGCCACCCTGCCCAAGCTTCTTGAAAGAGCTGGAAGATTTCGCAACAAAGGCTCGATTACCGGCCTTTATACCGTTCTGGTCGATGGCGACGACATGACTGAACCGGTAGCTGATTCCGTGCGGTCCATCCTCGACGGCCATATCGTCCTCTCCAGAGCAATTGCCGCAAGAAACCATTTTCCGGCAATTGACATCCTCAATTCGACCAGCCGGGTTATGCGCGATATCGTTACCCCAAGGCACTTGGAACTCGCCGGCAAAGCCCGGGAGGTCCTCGCCAGATATGCGGAAGCGGAGGATCTTATCAATATTGGTGCTTACGTCAAAGGTTCAAATCCAAAAATTGATTATGCCATCAGCAAAATTGACGCGATAAACACCTTTCTGCGACAGAACTTCACTGAAACTAATAATTTACAACATTCCATAGAACAATTGGGCAGCCTTCTCAGCGAACGTAAAGACGAAGAACCGGCCCCAAAAAATCGTCGTCAGTCAGACAAGCTATAGCATCGAGGCATACTCCGCTCCATGAAACCGTTCACCTTGGATACTGTCCTCGCCTATCGAAGACGTCTGGAAGACATCGCCCATCATCGTTTTCTTGAGGCCCAAAAGGTGCATCGGCAGGTGGAGGAAAAACTTGCCGAAGAGAATACCGTCCTCGCAGAACTCGCCGGCCGCAGCGAATATCTTCAGTCTGAAGGGATGGAAATTACCGAATTGATTCGTTATGAAGAGCGAATTCTGCAGGTCAAAGCCAATACTCGAGCAATCGCCAAAACCCTCGCCGAAAAAGCTGAAATGGTACTGCACGAACGCCGGAATCTTATTAACCGTGCCAACGAAAGGCAAATTATGGAGCGCTTGAAAGAACGACAAAACAAGGCCTGGGCGGCTTTTCTCAACAAGAAGGAGACGGCAATGCTTGATGAAATCGCCCTGCTTCGTCATGATTCACATGATAATTAAGCAGTTTTCAAACAATTCCTCACAACAATACAACAAACCATGACACCCATAGCCAAGACTCTGCTGACAATAACTGCTGCTTTCATTCTGTTACAAAATGGTCAAGCCATCGCTGAAGATGTTGAGAAGGACACCTTTAGTTCGGTGGAGGAGAGGAGAATAGACAGCACGATTCTGCAAGAACGTGCCAATATCCGTAAAGAACGGGAAGATATGGATCTGCACAAAAAGGAACTAAAGTCCCTTGAAGAGGGTGTCGATAAGAAACTTGCCGACATAGACCGCAAGCTGGAAGAGCTTAAAAATCTGCAAAAAAAAATCGAGGCGGCGCTTGTTGCAAAGACTGCGGTCGAGAAGAAACGGATTGAAAATCTGGCCGGCATATACGAAAAAATGGTCCCGGCAAAAGCCGCACTTGCCATGTCCGGTTTGGAACAAAAGCTGGCCGCTGATCTACTGGCAAGTATGAAAGCCAAAGCAGCTGCGAAAATTTTGGATCAGATTGCCAAACAGAAAGCCACCGACTTAAGCACAACCTTTTCAACTTTGCAACTTGAGTGATACTATGCCCCAAATAGCCATGGTCCTACCTGCCGCCCCCAAAGCACCTCCAGCCAGCCCTCCGGCAAATAATGATTCTCAAAGTTTTTCACCGCATCTTGACAAAGCCATGGCCGACAGAAAAGATACGCCGGCGAGTCGAGAAAATATTGCCAAACCAAGCCAGCAAAAAACCAACGAAGCTGAACACAGGCCAGAAACGGCCGATGCGAAAGAAACTCTAAAAACCTCTTCCGACAACACCCTGACTGAGGAACACGCTGCAACTCACCTTATCAAAACGATGTATGCCGCATCCGAAGCCCAAACCGACAACCCAGCGGTACCCCTCCTTGGACAGCCTCTTGACGATACCTCCGCTGTTTTTCAATTTTTAACCAACATTTTCACCACCAAAATTGAAGATACTGGTGGCCAACAGATGGCCGCCACCCAACAGGCCTTGCCCAATTTACAAGCAGCAGCAGAAGCTGTTTTAACTCTGCCCCTTGCTGGAACAATGAACTTAGCCATAGCCAAATCCGACACCTCTGCCCTTTCCATACCTTCGCAAGGGGGAAATACAGAGAACAACGCTTTTTTACTGGAACTCCAGAAAATTATTGAAAACAGCAATGAATCCGGAACAGTGGCTATCACCGTAAGCGACAAAACGGGCAAAAATCAATCAGGAATAAGCAACCTTAAAACCACAATGGCAACAGCAGAGAGCGAGCCATTGCCGATAGTTATCACTTCTACCGAACGTACTGGATCGCAAGCCGATGAACATATGGTTGTCTTGCCTGCGGGTGCTGAGATTCCTGTCGATAAAGCCAACCAGAGCCTGTCCTCAACACGACACAGCATCAGACAGCAGTATTACGAGGGACAAATTTCTCCGGAAAACAAACAAGAATCGCAAACTCCTTCAGAAGAACGCCCGCAAGATAACACCTTTTCATCAAAAACCGCACAAACCACAAAAGAAAATACAACCTCTGCCCTAAATCCGAATCAAACCAGCACCTTCGCTCAACCTTTGGCCTTCGTGCAAGAAGCACAAAAACCGACCACTGTTGAAGGGTTGTCGCCGGTAACTCTGCCATCGGGCATCGTTGTCCAGCAAGAAGACGTTATCCGGCAGATTATGGAACGCTTTCAAATATCGAGAAGAGATAATGATACCAAAGTAAACATCAAACTCCATCCGGCGGAACTTGGTGAATTGAAGATCAGTCTTTCCGTAAAAGAAGGTTCGGTTCGCGCAAATGTCGTTGCGAGCAGTCAATATGCCCAAGAAATTATTGAAAAAAACATGACAAAATTGCGAGCTGTCCTGGAAAACCAAGGGTTTACCATTGGCGAGATCTCGGTCACAAGCAAATCCGATACAACTGGAGATTTTAATCTCTTTGAGAGACAACTCTTCAGCCAAAACAATTACACGCCACCTTCGGCCAAGAATACCCGTAGCTCCGGAGCACTCTTTATTATGGAAGATCCCGGGACCCGCGAGCAAACTGCCGCGACCGGTGTGAATGTAACAATCTAGGAGGCTGTCTAAGAATATTATTCTTGTTAGCTAGAAATCAGAGTTTTAAAAAGGATACCAGATGAGCAGCTATATTGAATCGTTAAACCAGGCAACCACCGCCTCGACAGGCAAAAGCACAGCGAAAACCACCAAAGACGCGATTATGGGAAAAGAAGATTTTCTCAAACTGCTGGTTGCGCAACTCCAGAATCAGGACCCTTTAAGTCCGGACGACCCAACGGCGTTCACCGCACAACTGGCCCAGTTCAGTTCTCTCGAACAGTTGACCACCCTTAATGCCAGCATGGATAAATTAGTATCTTCAAATACCAGTTCCCAGAGCCTTTCGACCCTCAGCACCATCGGCAAGGACGTGGCCTATGCCGGAAGCAGTTTCAATTTTACCGGGGACGCGATGCAACTTGGCTATAAACTTGATGGTGCGGCCTCGGCCGTGACTCTTGACTTGCAACTCAATGGTGCCACAGTCGCTACCCTTGAGGGAAAAGACCTCGGTGCCGGCAACCACTATATGACATGGGACGGCTTGACCAAGGATGGTGTAATAGCGGCATCCGGCAATTATAAAATCGTCCTCCAGGCCAAAGCCGCAGACGGGAAAAGTGTTGCAGCATCGCCATTGATTAAGTCCGAAGTCACCGGAGTCGATCTCAGCGGGCAATCGGGTGGCACCCTTATTACCAAGGCCGGGGAAACCCCCTTCAATGCAATTCTCGGGATCTATGATCCAAGCACACGCTCTGCTTCAACCACAAGTGCAGCCGTAGCAAAAAAAGAGACATTAGCCGAAGTTAAAGCAGCAGTTGATACTGCTGCCGGAGTTGTTGAGACCACCAAGGATATACTGCTCTAGGAAGCAAACCATATAGGTCGACGAGCAAAACTTAGTTACACAATCTGCCTCTTGCGGAATACAAGGAGATAAAAAATATGGGTATATCAAGCGCATTGTACAGTGGAGTCAGCGGGCTGAACACCAACTCCCAGGCCATGAGTGTTATCGGCAACAATCTGGCAAACACCAATACTGTTGGTTTCAAAGGGTCAAGAACAGTATTTGCCGATCTTCTGTCCTCATCGATCAACGGTTCAGGCGGTTCCTCTCAGGTCGGTCGCGGTGTCGGCATGTCAAAGGTTGACCAGATATTCAGCCAAGGAACCTTCGAATCAACGGAATCGGGTCTCGATGTAGCCATCGAAGGCGAAGGTTTTTTTATTCTCAAAGAAGCAGGAAACGAGACACCCTACTATTCCCGAGCGGGCGCCTTCCGATTTGACGATAATGGTTATCTTACCAACCCTGAGGGATATCGGGTTCAGGGTAAAGAGTTTGATCCCATCACCAATATTTTAAAACCGGGAGATGCAAAGGATATCCAGGTGCCCGGTACCGGGCTGATTCAGGGTCAAGCCACATCCACCATGAAGATCACCACCAATCTTGATGCCTCAGAACCGATAATTGCAGCTGCTTTTAGCCTCATCGATCCCACCACCTATAACTTCTCTTCCTCAGCACAGGTCTTTGACTCACTCGGCAACCCGCACCTATTGACCACATATTTTACCAAAACTGCCTCTAACGCCTGGGCTGTGAACTGGAGCGCCGAGGACGCGTCTGTACCTCCAGTAGTCTTAACCGGAGGATTAGCTCCTCTTACCTTCACTACTGACGGTATTTTGACAGGTGCCGCAGCCATTCCCCCCGTGCCAACGACCGCCAATATACCTGCTTTGGCTTGGGCCAACGGCACGACCCCTACAGCCATAGACGTTACCTTTGATACTACGCAGTTTAACAGTGCATCGGTGGTTATTTCGCAGGATCAAAACGGTTTCGGTGCCGGCAACCTTACCGGAATCGATATCGACGGGGATGGTATAGTCGTCGCCTCATATTCCAATGGTCAACAAACCAAAGTTGCCCAATTGGTATTGGGAAAATTTGTCAACCCCAACGGACTATCCCTGGCCGGCAGCAACCTCTATAATGAAACAACTGCCTCCGGCCCCGCCCGTACCGGTCTGCCGGGACCTGAACTTGGCAAGGTGTTTACCAACTCACTCGAACAGTCGAACGTCGATATGGGTGCGGAGTTTGTCAGAATGATCACCGTACAACGCGGTTTCCAGGCCAACTCAAAGATTATAACAACGGTTGACGAGTTGCTTGGCGAACTGATTAATCTCAAACGTTAACAGTCAATTTCTTGACACCAGTTTGTTCTTGAGGTGTCGCTTATACCTCCCTGCTCCAATTGCCATGGAATTGATGCAACTTTTCTTGGCATTCCTGCTATATTACACTCTATATTGGGGGCTGATTATCTATTCAGCCCCCTTTCTTTTTTATCTCCCACCTTTATTCTGATAGTTCAATAGAGCCTCACATGAGATGGGGTTATTATCTGGAATGGTTTTTGCTTCCTTGAGTTTTCAGAATCGACGGTCTATGATGACAGATATGCAGTTTCAGAAGAAGTTCCCCCGACCATTTCCTTTTTAATTGAGGCAGGCATAAATGGCTGAAAAGAAAAAAGAAGTTGTGAGCGCTGAAGGCGGCAGTAAAAAGAAATTATTTTTGATTATCGGCTTGATTGCTGTTGTTCTGCTTGCAGGAGCAGGTACGGCCGCCTTTTTCATGCTGAAAAAAGCGCCTGAGCCAAAGGAAACAAAGGATCCCGCACAACACGTGCCGGTACCGGACCTTAATCAGCAGGCAGACATCGGCCCGCAGGTAAATATTGAAGAGTTCATCGTCAACATCATTAGCGGAGATTCGGCGCATTATGTCAAAGCATCGCTTACCGTAGAGCTGACCAATCCCGAAGTAAAGGCAGAGGTAGAAAAGAGAATGCCGCAGATGCGTGATGCCATCCTGCTCCTTATCGGCAATAAAACCTACGAGGAGTTGCAAGATCTTCAAGGCAAGAAACAACTCAAAGCGGAACTCACCAGCAAGATCAACTCTTTTCTTAAAACCGGCAAAGTGAAAGCAGTCTATTTTACCAACTTCGTTGTGCAATAGGACGACGTGAGAGGCATGGAAGCGATTCTCAGCAAAACCGAAATTGTCGACCTCCTGAAGGCTATCCGTGAAGGCAGGGTGTCCCTCGATTTCGACGAAAAACAGCAGACTCAGTTTCTGCACTGCACTCCTGCCAATCTCTTCCAGCTGACTCGACCGGACAATAAACAATTCAGAATCCCCAATTTTGATATCATCCTTGATACCTTCTGCCGCTCCTATGCAACCTCACTCAGCAATCAACTCCAGCGGTCCTTATCAATCACGCGTACGAAGCTCGAGAGCTTTGAGTTTCAAAAATTCATGGCTGACAAAACCAACCCCGGAGCCATCGGTATCTTTGATATGAATCCATTGAAATATGGCGCCATGATCATTGTCGATCCGGTTGTCTCGTTCTCGGTATTGGAAATCATGCTCGGTGCCTCGGCTGAACTGCAATCCCTGCATCTCGACAGAAAGCTGACCGCTCTTGAACTGACTATTCTTAGGGCCATCCTCTCCGACGCCTGTATTGATCTCAATAAGGCTTTCGCCCAATTACTTGAGATGCAGTCCGCCCTTATCAAACTGGAAAGCAATGCCCGACTGGTATCAATTGTCGAACCCGAGGCCGAAGTTATTGTCGGCACCTTTACAGTCAAGGTGGGCGATCATTCCGGAGAGATTCATTTGATTTTCCCCTTTGCCACCCTGGAACCACTCAGAGATTCTTTGAAAGAACTCCTCAACATTCCGACAATTACCAAGAGCAGCTGGCAGAATGTGTTGGAAGAGGAGGTCCAGGAGGTTCCGGCAACAATCACCGCCCTCTCCGGCAACATTACCCTGTCGATCAATGAGATACTGCATCTCCGGGAAGGCGATATTCTCAATCTTGACTATGATCCCAACTCACCGTTAAAAATTCTAGTTGAAGACAAAATTAAATTTTTAGCGATTCCCGGAACACATAATGGCAAAAAGGCCATCAGCCTCACCGGCGTTTACCAATGACAAAGGAACATGCATATGGCAACACCAGGAAATACCCGTCCGGCCCCGGAAGAAATCAAAGAACTTCTGCAAAATGATTCGCTTAGCAGTTCAAAAAAGACGACATCCTCAGAGCAGAGAGACGGTCGCGGACTTGATTTCCTTTACGATATCCCCCTGCAGATATCCGTAGAGGTAGGCAGGAGCAAAATTCTTCTCCGCGATCTTTTGAAAATGACTGAAGGATACGTCATCGAACTCGACAAGTTCGCCGGCGAACCCCTAGACCTTTATGTCAATTCTCGTCTTATCGCCAGGGGTGAAGCAGTTATGGTCGGGGACAAATTCGGCATCCGTCTCACCGATGTGGTGAGCACCTCCGACCGCATAGAAAACCTCGGCTAAGGGAGAAAGCAATGCGCCCTGCCGAACGAAAAACGAAGATCTTCATCCTGGCATGTCTCGCTGGTCTTTGCCGAACCTCGGAGACGGTCCATGCCGCTTCGTCGCAGATAGTCGAAATGGAGAGCTATTTCAAGGTGATCTGGGGCCTGCTTGTCGTGCTTGCGATCATCCTCGCCTTATACGCCCTTTTGAGGAAACGTTTTTCTCTCCTTGCCGGTAGTCCGGAACAGCATATCAAGATTCTTGAAATCAAATCGCTCATGGGCAGAAAGGCCATCTGCCTCATCACCGTCAAGGGCACCGAATATCTGCTCGGCATAAGCGGTGACCGGATCAACCATCTGGCCACCCTGCCGAATAAGACGGATCTATCGTTTGCCGCAACTCTGCGCGCAACTGAAGTGGACCGGCAGCCATGATGCGGCCATTATCACCCGTCTCCACCTGCATTGCGCTCCTGGTCGCGACACTCGGTTTCATTCTCCTGACGACCGACAGTGGCTGGGCAATCGGTCTGCCCACCGTCACCTTTGGGGTCGAGGACGCCCAGAACCCCAAGCAGATTTCCACCGCTCTCCAAGTGCTGTTACTCTTGACCGTACTGTCGATGGCCCCGGCAATTCTCTTAATGACAACCTGTTTCACCAGGATTGTCATCGTTTTGGGCTTTATCCGGCAAGCAATGGGTACGCAAAATATGCCCCCCACCCAGATTATTCTCGGCTTGTCTCTGTTCCTCTCTTTTTTCATCATGTCACCGACCCTCAATAAAATGAATGAGGAGGCGCTGCAACCGTATCTCAAGGAACAAATAAGTCAGGCGGACGCCCTGGAAAAGGGCCTTGCCCCCCTGCGGGAGTTCATGTTCAGCCAGGTTCGCGAGGAGGAACTCACCCTCTTGACCGAGATCACCATGAAGAACGAACCGTTTCGCCAGGAAGATATCCCGACGATGACCCTCGTCCCCGCCTTCATGATGTCGGAGCTCAAAAGAGCATTCATGATGGGTTTCATGATTTATATCCCCTTTCTGGTGATTGACATGATTGTTGCATCAGTCCTTATGTCCATGGGTATGATGATGCTTCCGCCGGTGATTATCTCCATGCCGTTCAAACTGTTGCTCTTTGTCCTTGTTGATGGCTGGAGTCTTGTGGTCGGCTCATTGATCAAAAGTTTTAACTGAGCCCTTGGTTAATACCAAAGTGATTGACACGTTATTCTTCATTTTTTCCAACCCAGTATTGCCCGTGGAGGGATACTATGAGTCCTGAAGTGGCGGTCGATGTCTGTCGCAAGGCTATCCAGACCATTTTGCTGGGTTCGGCGCCAATGCTGATCATTGGCCTGGTCATCGGCCTCCTGGTTTCCATTTTCCAGGCAGCCACCCAGATCAACGAACAAACGCTCTCCTTTGTGCCGAAAATCGTCGCCGTCTTTCTCACCATGCTGCTTTTTGGCCCTTGGCTCATCAAGCTTCTCACTGTTTTCACCATCGGTCTCTTTGAAACCATGGTTACCCTGTAAAGCCTATCGTGGAAATCCCCCTTCTCCCCATAGAGCAGTTCCAAACTTTTCTTATCGTAACCGCCAGGGTTGCCGGCTTCATGGCTGCCATTCCGGTTTTCACCTCTGCCCAAACCCCTGGGCGAGTGAAAACCGCCCTGGTTTTTGTCAGCTCCCTCATGCTCTTCCCGGTCATGGCCGATGCTGTTCCTCAGTTGAGTTTTTCTCCACTGCCTTTCTTCTTGCTCATTCTCTCCGAGGTGCTGCTCGGCCTCCTTCTTGCCCTTGTTGCCAGGTTGATTTTCACCGCCGTCGAATTCGGGGCAACGGTTATCGGCTTTCAGATGGGCTTTGCCTCGGCAAACGTCTACGATCCCATGAACCAAAGACAGGTTGAGCTCATTTCCCAGTTTCAGAATGTGTTTGCCATTATGGTTTTTCTGGCCATTAACGGCCATCATATCTTTCTACGAACCGTCGTATTGTCGTATGAGCTTCTGCCTCCCGGTCGTTTCGATGTTTCCGGGGAGGCCATCCCCTATCTCATGCAACTGGCATCGCATATGTTTACCATCGGCGTGCAGTTCAGCGCCCCGGTCCTTGCGGTCCTCCTTTTCTCCGGCCTGATTCTTGGTATTCTCGCCCGGGTTTTTCCGCAATTGAATGTATTTTTACTGTCTTTCCCTCTCAACATCGGCATAGGATTTGTTGTCATCAGTTTGACACTCAATATGGTTTCAACCCTTATCAGACGGGAATTTGACACTCTGGCGGAGCGCATTTTCACCCTTCTCACCTATCTCAATCCTTAGATAACCCATGGCCGAAGAAAGCCCAGCAGGTGGAGAGCGCACGGAAGAACCGTCGTCAAAACGGCGGGAAGATTTTCGTAAAAAGGGCCAGGTTGCCCAAAGCAAAGAGGTGCAGACCGCAGCTCTCTTAACGATTGTTCTGCTTTTTTGGCTGATGTATCTGCCGATATTCTGGAAATCCTTTGCTGAACTTATTTTTTCTCTCTGGCAAGCGAGCGGGGAATTCCACATAACCCCAACCTCGATCATCGCCCTGGCAACCTTCCTTCTTCAAAAAACCGGTTTGCTTCTCGCCCCCCTCTTTCTTCTGGTTATGCTCGTTTCTTTTTTCTCAAGCTTTTTCCAATTCGGCTGGCTACTTACCAGCAATCCGCTTATCCCTGATTTTTCAAAACTCAATCCGCTAACCGGAATGGCTCGGTTCTTTTCGAAAAAATCCCTGATCGAAGTCATCAAGTCCCTCCTTAAGGTGACCCTCATCGGCTGGATATCCGTTTCCACCGTTCTCGACCATTTTAATGAAGCCCTCATCCTCATCGACACCGACATCGGCAGCACCTTCCGCTATCTCGCCAAGGTCTCAGCCCTGATCATGGGAAAGATCTGCGCCATTCTCATCCTTTTGGCATTTCTCGATTTTCTTTTTATCCGCTGGGAGATGGAGGAAAAAATGAAAATGACCAAACAGGAACAGAAGGAAGAGTTCAAAGAGAGTGAGGGCGACCCACATATCAAGGCACAGATTCGTTCGATCCAACAGGCAATGGCCCGCAAACGAATGATGGCTGAGGTACCGAAGGCCGATGTGGTGGTTACCAACCCTACGCATCTGGCGGTCGCCATCCGTTACAATGCAAAAGAGATGGACGCGCCCTTGGTGGTCGCCAAAGGGGCTGATTTAATCGCCTTGAAAATCCGCGAAATTGCTCTGGCGCACAAGATTCCGATTATCGAAAATCCACCCGTGGCTCGAATATTGCATAAATTGGACCTAGGACAACACATTCCCGAGAATCTCTTTAAAGTAATTGCTGAGATTCTCGCCCACGTTTATTCACTTAAAGGCAAGATTCATTGATGGAACTGAGCAACGTTCAAAATTCTTTGACAAACTTTGATTATAAGCAGTTGCTTGGACGCAGTGATATAATCGCCGCCCTAGGTCTTGTCGCCATCCTGATGATGATGATCATCCCTCTGCCGGCTATCGTCCTTGATCTGTTTCTGACCCTGAGTATCACCATCGCTCTGCTTATTCTCATTCTCAGCCTGTATACCAAGAAGGCTACCGATTTCTCGATCTTCCCCTCTATCCTTCTCGTTACCACCCTGTTCAGACTCTCTTTGAATGTTGCCTCCACCCGTCTCATTCTTTTGCATGGTGATGAAGGTCCGGGAGCCGCCGGCACAGTCATTCAAGCCTTCGGCCAATTTGTGGTCGGCGGCAATTATTTCGTTGGGGTAATTATCTTTGTCATCCTGGTCCTCATCAATTTCATGGTTATCACCAAGGGTGCCGGCCGGGTAGCCGAGGTAGCCGCCCGTTTTACCCTCGATGCCATGCCCGGCAAACAGATGGCCATCGATGCCGACCTCAATGCCGGCTTAATCAACGAAGATGAAGCCCGCAGTCGGCGGGAAAACATAAGTAAGGAAGCCAATTTCCACGGGGCAATGGACGGCGCCTCGAAGTTTGTCAAGGGTGATGCCATTGCCGGCATCATCATCACCTTGATCAATGTCGGTGCCGGCTTTATTATTGGCGTGGTGCAAAAAGATATGCCCATGGCCGAAGCCGCTGCCAATTATACCATTCTGACGGTGGGCGACGGACTCGTAGGGCAAATTCCTGCGCTTATTATTTCCACCGCCGCCGGCCTCTTGGTAACACGGGCTACAGGTGAAAAGGATTTCGGCACCGATCTCAAGAACCAGTTTTCCACCAGTCCGATCGCTCTATGGGTGGTATCGGGCATTCTCATTGTCTTTGCCATCATTCCCGGCATGCCCTTCATTCCCTTTCTCCTCCTCGCTTTCTCCATGGCAGCTCTTGCTTTCCAACTTGATAGATCAAAAAAAGCCTTGGTAGAGGAGGTCGTCGAAAAGCCCTCACAGGTACCAGCGCGTCGGGAAGAAAATTACGAAGACATGCTCAATGTCGACTTGTTGCAACTTGAAGTGGGCTACGGTCTCATTCCCTTTGTCGATTCAGCGCAGGACGGCGAACTCCTCAACCGCATCCAATCGATTCGTAAACAATTTGCCATGAACAACGGCTTTATCGTCCCGCCGGTACACATAAGGGATAACCTGCAATTGAATCCCAATCAATACACCTTCTCCCTTAAAGGCGTAAGAGTCGCCGATGCAGAGATGCTGCCCGGCCATTACATGGCTATGGACCCCGGCATGGTGACTGAGACCATGCGGGGAATAGCCACCACGGAACCCGCCTTCGGTCTTCCGGCCATCTGGATTTCCTCGGAAAAAAAAGATCGGGCCCAGATTGCCGGATATACGGTGGTAGACTGCACCACGGTCATGGCCACCCACATCAGTGAAATCATCAAACAACATTCACATGAACTGATCGGCCGCCAGGAAGTACAGGGCCTCCTTGACAATTTAAGCAAAACATACCCGAAACTTGTGGAAGATCTGGTGCCGACCGTGCTGTCACTTGGAACCATTATGCGGGTACTGCAGAACCTCTTAAAAGAAGGCGTGTCTATCCGTGATCTCAGGTCCATCCTGGAAACCTTGGCCGATTGGGCCCAGGCAACGCAAGACACCGACGTCCTCACCGAATACGTCCGCCATGCCTTATCCAGGACCATCAGCAGCGATCTGGCGGTGAACGGAATTATTCCGGTCATCACCCTGGCACGTCCTGCCGAAGATGCTATCCGCAACTCCATCCAGCATAAAGAAACCGGCAGCTATCTGGCGATTGACCCAATCATCGCCCAGCGAATCCTCGATTCCATAGGTAAAGGTATTTCCCTCTTTGAAGGCGGCAGCAGGCCGGTGCTGTTGTCGGCACCGCAGATACGCCCTTATGTGCGGAGCCTGACAGAACGATATTACCCGGCCCTTACGATCATTTCCCACAACGAAGTCACGCCAAACCTCAAAGTCAGATCTCTCGGCACGGTGACCCTTGATGCAAGTTAGAGTCTTTGAAGCAACGGATATGGCGTCTGGGCTGAAAATGATCAAGAAGGAGCTTGGCCCCGATGCCCTGATACTCTCGACCAGAACCATTCGCAATGGCAAATTTGGTCTTGTGGGCAAACCCATCCTGGAAATTACTGCCGCCATTGATTCCGAATTTCCAGGCAAGAGCCACGGAGCAGGGCAAGACACAAGCATCCGGGAGCGACAACCTGAGGAAACTTTTAACAGGAGAATCGGCGGATTCAAAAATGTCGTCGACGATTGCACCGACAATTCCCCGCATACACAAGCCGCCCCTCCCAACCATTATGGCCCCTCCGGTCGAAAAATCGACAGACGCAATGCCCTGGTTGAGACAAGAGAACAACCGGCACCAGACCTCCGGAACGAGGTCAATGAGCTGAAAGATCTGGTGAAAAATCTGGTCGGGAAAATCGCCGACATTGCCGAAAAAGAAGAAACGGCAAAACAAGCGCGACACTTGACCGTCAAAGACAGTGGTTTCGGCAATCGTTACCATGCGACAACCATTCATGGCGACCATATCCTCTCGATGCTCATAGAGAGAGGGGTAAACGTCGAAACATCGAGGACTATTGCCGGATTCCTCAGGGAAAGTCTTACCGACCGGGAACTCGGCGATCCGGAGATAGTCACGGCGGCGATCATCGGCACCATTGAAGATCTCATTCAGGTGAGCCCTCCGGCCTTTGCCGAGCGAAAAGCTCAACAGCGTATCGCCTTGGTCGGCCCCACCGGCGTCGGCAAGACCACGACGCTTGCAAAGATTGCCGCCGCGTATTTGAGCAAGCACTCCCATTCCGTCGCCCTTGTGACCATCGATACCTACCGTATTGCCGCAGTTGAACAACTGAAGGTGTACGGAGAAATCATGCACCTGCCGGTGGACGTGGTCATCACCCCGGAACAACTGGAAAAGGCTATCGAGCGGCACCGTGACAAGGAACTCATCCTCATCGATACCGCCGGCCGAAGTCCACGAGACGGCTTCTGCATAAATGAACTGGCCGAGTTCTTGAAACCGGAACTGAATATCGACAAACATCTGGTACTGTCGGCGACGACTCGGGAGCATGAGCTCCTTGATGCCATAGGGCGTTTCCAGAACCTCGGAATTACCCATACGATTTTCACCAAGATAGACGAGTGTGCCAACCTCGGGATACTGCTTAACGTACAGATTCAAAATGCCAACCCTCTGTCATATTTTGCCAACGGACAAAGAGTTCCAGAAGATTTACTCGAAGCCAGCTCGAAAATCGCTGCAGAACTGATCATGGCCCAAAAGGAAGGATCAATGCATGACTAATATCGCCCGCATGGCAGTCGACCAGGCCAAGACCCTCCGGGATCTTAATTCCCAGCAGCCCGGTTCATTGCCACATAAAAATGACCAGCCGACCAGTGTCTATGCGATAACCAGCGGCAAAGGCGGTGTCGGGAAAACGGCTGTGACTGCCAACCTCGCGTATGTCCTCGGCTCTATGGGCAAACGGGTGCTTATCCTTGATGCCGACCTCGGCCTGGCGAATATCGATGTCGTCTTTGGTATTTCCCCGAACTTCAATCTCAACCATTTCTTTACCGGCGAGCAGGATCTCCAGGGAATTATGTGCGACGGGCCGATGGGCATTAAAATTCTGCCGGCGGGGTCCGGCATCCAGAATTTTACCAACCTTGATTCGCACCAAAAGATGCGTCTTCTCGACGGTCTTGATGCCATGCAGAATCATTTCGACTTTGTCCTGATCGACACCGAAGCGGGCATCTCTGAAAATGTCACCTATTTTAATACAGCAGCCCAGGAGATACTGGTCATCACCACTCCCGAACCGACGGCGATCACCGATGCCTACGCCTTGATGAAGCTGCTTTCCACCCAGTATCACGAAAAACACTTTAACTTGGTTGTCAACCAGATCCAGAGTGAAGACGATGCCCTCGACGTGTATCGAAAATTGACCATGGTTGCCAACAGATATCTTGACATTTCCATAGATTATCTTGGATCTATCCCGGATGATCGACAAATGGTCGACTCAATCCGTAAACAAAAAGTTATCAGCGAACTCTATCCCGGATCAAAAATCACCCTGGCTTTCCGGCAGCTGGCCGGCAGGATCTGTTCCGAACCGACACAGGCCTCGCCGAAGGGCAATCTCCAGTTTTTCTGGAAGAAACTGCTGCATATGGGGGGATAGAGGATGCCTATACTCTACAATCAAAGCCCGCATATGGAAAACCGAACCCAGCTCATCCATGACCATCTCTATCTCGTCGATATCCTCGCCAGAAGAATGGTTACCCAAGTTCCCGCTTTTATGAACAGGGATGATATCAAGAGTGCCGGAATGCTTGGTCTCCTGGATGCGGCAAACAAATTCGATGCAACGAAGAACATCCTTTTCAAGACCTTTGCCGAATATCGGATTCGTGGCGCCATCCTTGATGAAATGCGCAAACTCGACTGGTTTTCCAGATCACTGCGCGACAAACAAAATAAAATCGGCAGGACCATCAGCGACCTGGAGATGCAGCTGGGGCGAGAGCCTGAAGACCATGAGGTCGCCGGGGCGATGGCCATGTCGCTTGATGAATATCGCGCGATTCTCGTCGAAGTAAGTCACCTGGGGTGTGTCAGCCTCAATGAGACCCTCGACCATTCCGATGAAGGCCGGTCCTTTCTCGACAGTCTCACCGATGACCGGCCACAAACTGCACCAGGGGCAAGGATTGAAGACCAGCAACTGACCAGCACCATTGCCCTGGTGCTCGGCCAGCTTTCCGAAAAAGAACGATTGGTGATTTCTCTCTACTATTATGAAGAACTCACCCAAAAGGAAATTGCCGAAGCTATGGAACTTTCCGAAGGACGAGTGAGTCAATTACATAGCCAGGCGCTGATCAAACTGAAGACAAAATTGGATGCCCGGCTCTAAGCATCGTATCTCTCTTCAGCCAGGAGGCTCCACCACTGACCCCGGAGAAACCATGACGGAATCTACTCTTTTTTTTTATTTTTTCCTGTTGTTTTTGCTCCTGTTCCTTGGCACAGGGCTCAAAGCCTTGTCCTTAAAAAAAGAGAACAGGCTCCTCGCAGAGCAGCTCACTGAAACCACGGTTTCCCTCGAACGAACCCGACAAAATCTCAGCAAGCTCCAGGAAAAGCATGAGAAAATCGCCGAGTTTCAAAACAGCTTGGGAGAAGCTGAAGAAAAAACAAAATTTCAAAGATCTCGATTCAGCGAGATCCAGTCCTCGGAAAGACCACGTAACACCCCGGAACGATATAGCTACATCCATTCCTTGGCGGAAAAAGGCTTATCCTTTGAAGAGATTGCCTCAATACTGGCTATCTCAACCCACGAAGCCAAGCAGTTGCTGGTTTTGTCAAAAATTGCCAAAGGAAATTAAGAGGATAAAGCAAGCGACAAAGGGTTTAAGATTTATCGATGGCAAACCGATAAGAAGAGCATAGGCAGAAACACGCACCCGAAACAACACCCAGAGAAACCCATGGTATCAGGAAAATACAGCGCTTTATCCGGGGCCATTGCAAGAGAACAGGCCATCAGCAATGTCAGCAATAACTTAGCCAATATCAGCACCACAGGATACCGCCGCTCACAAGTCAGTTTTGAAGCCATTCTCCGCGGCGAACGCCAAACGCAGGAAGCAAAAGGTATAAATTACAGCAGGGTACGGCAAAACTTCAATGATTTTTCCGAAGGCCCTCTGCGACAAACAGAAGATCCTCTCAACTTTGCCATCCATGGCGACGGATTTTTCAAGGTTCAAGGGGCAAACGGCCCTCTCTACACAAGGCGCGGCGATTTCATGATCAACGCCGAAGGCTTGCTGACTACCAGCAACAATCTGCCGGTTCTTGATGAGGGTAACGGTCAGATTACCATTCCGGACACCTCCGTCAGCCGGATCTCCGTTGGTGACGATGGCACAATCTCTCTTCTCGGACCGCAGGGCACCCGTACGGAAGTTGCAAAGATGGCGGTTGTCGGCATAACCGATAAAAAACAATTGAAACGTGAATCGGATACAGCTTTTTCCCT
>JBBQVT010000003.1:0-65150 GCA_038211245.1 Desulfobulbales bacterium
TTGCTCTTTTTCGCCGGAGACGACGTACAAACGAGTTGGCAAAATGTGTTTCGAACGAATAATTGAAAAATTAGCTCGCTTTTTTTGTTAGAAAATTCAACGTCCACTAACACGACTCGACTTCTAGCCCAAAAAGGGAATTGCTGGTTATCCAGGCTTGGCAAATGGGCTGTAGACCGATACGAAAACGGCGAGATGAAATCCACCTACTTTTCCAGCCGCTCTGAAGCGCTAAAACAGGCCGAGAACGAGGGTGACGGCTTTCAGCTTCGTCGAATCAATTTGGAAGATGCTTATCTACAATTAACCGGGAAGAGGGTTACAGGATGAACCAGGTGTGGGCCATATATTTGCGCGAATTGAAAATCTTAAAGACCCGGCTGCCGATGCTGCTCAGTTCCATGACGGTCGCCCCTTTTCTTTATATAACGGCTTTCGGGGTGGCGCTTGGCTGCGATATCAGTGTATTGGGGAACGACTATATGAGTTATCTGTTGCCCGGGCTTGTGGCCTTAAACTCCATGACTCAAGCCTTCTCCATTGCGGGAGAGATCAATATTGCGCGTTTTTACTGGAATGTTTTTGATGAAATCCAGGCTTCACCCGTGAGTGATTCGGCATATGTTGCAGGCGAGGTCCTGGCCGGTATTACCCGAGGTGTGACGGCAGCGGCTGTCATCGTTGTTCTGGGCCTTCTCTTTGGCGTTGAAATCCGTATCTCTACTGCCTTTTGGTTTGCTGTCGCTCTGAACAGTATGGTTTTCTCAACACTGGCGGTTGCCTTAGCCATGGTCGTTCGAGAACATTCCATGCAAATGATGCTGAACACTTTTCTCATAACTCCGATGGCATTTTTGGGTGGAACGTTTTTCCCCGTCGACCGATTACCGGAATGGGCTCGATTTGTCCTTTATCTATTGCCGATCACTTACTCCTCTGGCATTATCCGTTCCGCGGCTCTCTTCAATGAACTGCAAATCATCCCTCTCTTTGTTCTTCTTATCATGTCCGGCGGTCTTTTTTATTTGGCGACAAGCTTGGTAAAAATGGCCAGAGATTGATTTAAGCTCTCTGAATGGAGCTTAAGTTTATGCTGAGGTAGGTTGGAAATAATGGATACTAAACCATATTGTTTACGCCGCAAGAGCGTTTTTTTGTCATCTGCCAAACAGCAGGGAAAAATGGAAATACTGACGGTAATAGAATGATTCTGGCACATCTGGAATGGATAATCCCAGCCTTATGATGTGTCTTGCCAATCTTAACAATTTAAGCAAAGCTGCAACTTGAGGTTGTTCCTGATTATCTCCGGTTGGCAGAGTCAACATATTGCAAAACATTCTGGACCGGTCAATAGGAGAAAATCATATCCCTCGGACTGCGCAAATCATACCACCACAAACCGGGTATCTGACTAACACCTTCTTTGATACTCCTGGCAAGCCGATTCCTTCCGCTTCTCAGTCAGTCGCAGAGCCCGGCGGGCCATTGCCTCGCGGTTTCTCCGATGATCCTCATCCGTGACCAGCGCAAGCGGCGGCACAGCCACCGGACGCTGGTTTTCATCCAGGGCGACGAAGGTCAGATATGCCGAGGCAAGGTGTGTAACAGTCCCGGCCATAAGATCTTCGGTTTCCACTCTTACGCCAATCTCCATCGAAGTAGTTCCCACCATGTACGATACCTGCCGGATTGGCATCCCCGGGCAGCATGACCTTGGAAATGATAACACTGGAATTACTGGAGCCCCTTGTGCCCTGCATGGCTATCCTCTCAATAAGTTTAAAAATCTGACAATATCATATAATTTCGAAATCCTATTCGTTCCTGGTCACCAAACACTCCAACTGGCCTTCATGGAGAAGAACATTAAGCTCTTCACCGACCTGCGCATCTCTTGCCCGCGACAGCACGCGCCAGCCGCTATCCTCCGGATGTTTCTTGCGAACAATTGCATAGCCTCTCGCCAGAGTCGCAAGCGGACTCACACCGTGCAAAAGGGAAGCCTGTCCTGCCAGTGAGGCTTGCTTTTTTTCCAAGGTGCGCTGCATATGATTTTTCAATTGAATGACCAGCAGATGGATGCGTTGCCCCTGTGACTCGATGCGGGTTGAGGGAATTTCTTTCTGTAAAGAACGGCTAAGCAACTGATATTTTTGTTCTTTCTCCTGAATGTAGCCGACCATCGCCTGCAGCAGATGTGCCTTGCCGAGATGTAACCGGAACTCGAGACCGTTGAAAACATTGCGCATATCCCCGAGCATCTTTTTATGATGCGCCAATAGCTGCTCAATAAAGTGGAGTTTCCGCTCAACTCGCAGCTGCAAGCTGGCCCGTAAAGAACGAACATGTTGGCGCAATATTACCGCATCGGGAACCAGTTTTTCCGCGGCCCCGGTAGGAGTTGGGCAGCGGAAATCGGCGCAGAAATCGGCAATGGTGAAATCGACTTCATGACCTATCCCGGTTACCACCGGCAATTTTGACCGATGGATGGCCTCGGCGACAATCTCCTCATTGAAGGCCCACAGGTCTTCGATGGAACCGCCGCCCCGACAGATGACGACAATATCGGCATCGGCAATTCCTTGGGCGAGGTTTATGGCCTTTGCTATCTCGGCGGCAGCGGTTTTTCCTTGGACCTTCACCGGCAAAATCTGAATATGCACCGGTGACTTTCTGTTGCTGACGATCTTCAGAAAATCCTGAATGGCCGCGCCGGTAGGCGATGAGATAACGATTATTTTCCTGGGGTATGGGGGTAAGGGCTTTTTAAACTCGGCGGCAAAATAACCCTTGTCGGCAAGTTTTCTTTTGAGTATTTCAAACTCCCGCAATAATTTGCCGATGCCGTAGAGTTCAACGGTGTCGACCATGATCTGGTATTCACCGCGGGGTTCATACACGGAGATTCTGCCGAACACCACTACCTGCTGCCCATCCTGTAAATTAAGGTCAACGAACCTTTTCTGTTGCTTGAAGAGTACGGCGCGGATCTGGGCGCCGGCATCCTTCAAGGTAAAATAGCAGTGGCCGGAGAAGGGAATTTTCAGGTTGGAGATCTCCCCGCAGATTCTTACAAAGCGGTATTGGGTCTCGAGGATATCTTTCAGGGCCGCGGTGAACTGGCTGACAGTAAGGATTGCCTCTTTATTTAGGGTATTCATCATCGGTAGGGGAGGAATTTGCAGCTGGGCTGAACTGGCTGATTACGCATAGACAGACATATCGGTATATATTATATTGTCCGCTCTATGTCCTGTCATTTATTAACAAAATAAGTCTTGAGTTCAAGGAGGAATATCGCATGGCCAGTGAAAGTGCCTTCAATAAACGTCTTACTACCGAAACCACGATCGATAAAGTTGAAGGATTGCTGGAACATTTCAATCTGCCGCCGAAGGTCATCAGCTTTATTCGGGGGCATTTGAGAATTATCCAAATTGCCGTCGCGGTTGTTGTTGCGGCAATTGTTTTTACCTCGCTGTATGGTTCCTACCGGGAGAGGCAGAAAGAGGAGGCTTCATCGGCACTGGCAAAAGCCATGAAGCAAACTCAAGATGGGCAGGCCGAAGCACTGCGCAAGGTGTCTGAGGAGTTCGGCAACACCTCATCGGCACTTTGGGCCAAGATCGAAATTGCCCATCTTGCTATGCAAAATGGTTCCTTTAGTGAAGCAGGTGACAAATACCGGAAGATCCTCCCGGAGATCGACAAAACCAATCCCCTCTATCCCTTGGTACTGTTTGCTTTGGCCCAGTCGCTGGAAGCCGATAAAAAATTTCCTGATGCCACAAAAGAATATGACACCCTTAAAGGTTTCAAGGGCTATGAACAGATAGCCTATACCGGCATGGGAAGACTTGAGGAAGTGCAGGGTAATATTGACAAGGCTATTGCCGTATATAATAATTTTCTCCTGAGCATCGGTGATGACCCCTCTTTTGCCCAGGCAAAAGAACAGATCGATGGAAAAATTGCGCGACTGAAAGCCCGCCTGTAACTGAGAAAAGTGAGGCTGGAGATGCTCATCATAAAATCACCTGCAGAAATGCAGCGCCAGGCGCTTGCCTGGAAACATGAAGGGTTGAAAATTGCCCTCGTGCCCACCATGGGTTGCCTGCATGCCGGGCATCTCTCCCTGATGCGGCAGGCCGTGCAGAATGCCGATAAGGTTGTTGTCAGCCTCTTTGTCAACCCCAGGCAATTTGCACCAAACGAGGATTTCGATGCCTATCCCAGGCAATTCCGGGCCGATTGCCATCTTTGCACCCAAGAGGGTGTGCATGCAGTCTTTTGTCCGGAAGCAAAAGAAATGTACACTGAAGGCTTTCAAACGACGGTCAGCGTCAAAACGCTTGCCCAGGGGATGTGCGGTGCCGGCAGGCCCGGCCATTTTGACGGCGTTGCCACAGTGGTGAGTAAACTCCTGCATCTCACCATGCCGGACCTTGCCATTTTTGGCGAAAAAGATTTTCAGCAGTTGGCGATTATCAGGCAAATGGTCCGGGATCTGGCTTTCCCCGTGACAATCATTGGTACACCCATTATCCGAGAGCATGATGGATTGGCCATGAGTTCCCGCAACAAATACCTGGTAGGTGCAATGCGCTCCCAGGCCCTCTGTCTATACAGATCAATTCAGGAAGCGCAGAAAACCGTTGAGCTCACGGCAAAGGCTGTTCCTGCCGATACAATTGTCGAGGCAACCAAGAAAACTGTTGCCGAGGCCGGAGGTAAGCTTGAATACGCGGTGGTGATCAATGAACATTCGCTGCAGTCGGAAACCTTGGTCGGCAGCAGCAGTGTCTTGGCGATTGCCGTAAAGATAGGCGGGGTTGTGCGTCTTATTGATAACGCTAAGCTAATGCCTGCAAAATAATAATCAGATAGGCGCCCCTTTTCCGGGAGGACCGATCAATACAACAATTGCCCGTTACCAATTTGAACAGGCAGAATTAAGGGAGTGTACGTATGCCGGGATATGAATTATTCGGAGAAGAGGAAAAAAAAGAGATCATGGACGTGCTCGACACAGGTGTTCTCTTTCGCTATGAATTCATTGACCAACGCAAAGGCGTTTTCAAGGTCCGTGAATTTGAAGAAAACTTTGCCAAGTATTGCGGCGCCGGTCATGCCCAGGCAGTAACTTCCGGCACTACCGCCCTGAAGGTTGCCCTTACCGCCTTGGGTATTGGTCCGGGTGACGAGGTGATTACCCAAGGCTTCACCTTTGTGGCCACCTGGGAGGCAATTCTTGAAGTTGGGGCGATCCCTGTCTTTACTGAGGTTGATGCCACCTTAAATATGGACCCCGCTGATCTGCAAAAGAAAATAACCGCCAAAACCAAGTGCATTATTCCTGTGCATATGCTTGGAGCCCAGGCAAGAATTGTGGAGATCGTTGCAATAGCCGCTAAGTTCAACATCCCGGTCTTGGAAGATACCGCCCAGGCTACCGGTGCCAGAATACAGGGAAAACACCTTGGAACCTTTGGTAAATGTGGAACCTTTTCGTTTGATTCGGTAAAGACGCTGACCACCGGCGAAGGGGGCATGGTCATTACCGACGATGAAGAACTGTGGCGCTCGATGGCCGAGTATCACGATCACGGCCATGATCATAAGGTGAATCCCGGCGGCAGAGGCGGGGAGGGGAGACGTTTCATCGGTTCCAACTTCCGAATGATGGAACTGCAGGGGGCCATAGGTTTAGCGCAACTGGCGAAACTTGATGCAATGATTGTCGCCCAACAGAAGAACAAAAATGTGTTGAAGGAAGCGGCGGTGGCAATACCGGGGGTAACGTTCAGACAACTTGTTGATACGCAAGGGGATTCCGCCACCCACCTGGCATTCATCATGCGCGATCGGGAACACTGCCAAAGGGTAAATGGATCTTTGCGCAAAGATGGCTTTGGGGCTGTGAATTTTTCTGAGAACACCTGGCACTATTTTCCCCAGTGGGAGCATTTACTGGGGGGCAAGAGCCTCACCCGCTCCGGTTTTCCATTTAACGAACCCGGCGGCAATAAAAGAATCGTTTATGACCCAAAGGCATTGCCGCAATCTGCCGCTCTTCTCGAACGTACGCTGGTGTATCCGGTTTCAATCAAAATGGCTGAAGAGAAACTTCAGCAGATATGCCGGGCTTTGCAGAGTGCTGCACGGATTTGCTGAAGCAACCTCATGGCAATACTGCGTAAATATTCGGCGGTATTGCCATGTCTCTTGGTTGAATTTACTTCTGAGGCTCTTCTATCAGGAGGCTATGGAGGGAGAAAGAGGCTTGTAATTGAAGAACGGCATAAGCGCTTCGCTTGCGGCCTTTGATTTTGCTGCAACTTTATCAAAGACTGTGTGTGTGCCTTTTTTTTTCATCTCGACAATTTCCCAACTCTCGGGAGAGGCAGCGATGGCCTGCATGAGGCCAAGATGCTGGGCGTGACCAGCCTTATATGTCTCGACGTGGCCAAGAACCGGACACCCTAAAAGAGCCAGATCACCAACAAGATCCAACACCTTGTGGCGAATGAACTCATCATCGTAGCGCAGACCGTCTTCGTTGAGTACCGATTTTCGGTTCCAATGGATGGCGATAACATTTGCCAGAGAGCCTCCCAAGGCTAAGCCGTTGGCCCAAAGCTCTTCCACCTGCTCAACATAACCAAAGGTTCTGGCCCTGGCGATCTCGTCGCCGAAGCAATCGGCACCAAAATCAAAAGTGTATCGTTGTTTCCTGATCAAGGTATCATCGAAGCAGATCTCTCCCGTTACCTTCAGACCGTTGTACGGAGAAATGGTAAGATGCTTGTCGCCATCGCGGTAACAAATGGGTTCGGTAATGCGAAGAATTTTCCTCAAACCGTTCTGCTTCAATTTCCCTGTTACCTGCAGCATCAGAAAGAATGGCTCAGCGCTGCCATCCATAATGGGAACCTCGGTGGAATCTAATTCCACATCGGCATTGTCGATGCCGAAACCGTGCAAGGCGGCCAGGAGATGTTCGGTGGTTGAAACCTGAAAAAATTCATTGCCAAGGGTAGTGGCCAGCTGGGTATCGACAACTTTATCCATATGCGCCTGAACATGCATGTTCGTCGGCATATCAGTGCGAAAAAAGCGGATACCGTTGTCAATCGGAGCCGGTTTGATGGAGAGATTCACGGTTCTTCCGGAATGCAAGCCAACCCCGCAGCAACTTACCGGGTTTCGCAAGGTATATTGAAAGGGATCAATGGGCAAAGGCATGGCATTTTTCCTTGGGGTTATAATTGCATTTTGCACATATATGCAATTATAGTGCCGCACAAATGCCTTTCGGGTTCGCGTATTATATGTTTTTATTTCAAATTGTTACAAAATTTATTGGAGTACACGCCGGCAGGACGTTGTGGCTAAAAAAACACGGTTGCTGGAAAAGCAGGCGGTATTAACACAGTCATGGCATGTCACTCGCAGAGAACGGAGGGCGAGTGCCTCAACTCTTTAATTTTTGCAGTGATTTTATGACAAAATGATCAAAGTCATCCTTTGTTTGCAAACAGGTGTCCACAGTATAACGGAGCAGAGGAGAATCGAAATTCTTGATTTTCACAAAGTCTTTATGGGTAGTTACCAGATGTCGCGCGCCAGAGGCCACAGCTTGTCTGCAAATATCCGTCATCATCGCCTGGTTGTAGCGCACATGGTCGGGGAGGGCGAGGAATCCACTCTGCTGGATTGCCATGGTATTGAGCGATTCTCGAAATCTCCCGGGATTGGCAATACCACAGAAGGCGAAAAATGGTTCTTCTGGAGAAGGCACTGCGGCCTCGAGGTCGGAGCATTGCAGGGTTGAATCGGTAAGAGAAGCGAAAAAAACCGGCTTTCCCGGGAACTGGGTTTTTAAAGATTCGCCGAAGTGTTCCGCCTGTCCCGAATTTTTTATGGTGCTGCCGGTAATAATAAAGGCATCGCACCGATAAAGCGCCGATAAGGGCTCCCTGAGTATTCCTCCGGGGAATATCCTTTTATTGCCGGTAAGAACGGTTGCATCAAAGAGAACGAAATCAATATCCCGTCCGACTGCCAAATGCTGAAAACCGTCATCGAGGATGAGCACGTCGGCATTATACTCTTCTACTGCCCGGCGACAGGGATGGATGCGACGTGTCCCGGTCAGTACCGGAACCCCCGGCACGGCCTCGGCGAGCATATATGGCTCATCGCCGGCCTGCTCAGGCGTAAGAAATATGCTGCGGCCATCGGAAACCACATTGACTTTCTGTGTTGATTTCCCGCCATAGCCCCGGCTGATAATTGCCGGACGATAGCCTTGTTGCAAAAGAATTTTTGCCAGATGGCGGACGGTCGGCGTTTTCCCGGTGCCGCCCAGCACCAGATTGCCGACGGAGATAACCGGGACGGGCAAAGAATTTTGCCGGAAAAGTCCCTGTTCATACATCTTTTCCCTGATCATCATCGCCAGGCCGTAAAGAGGGCCCAAGGGTCGACCGAAAAAAAACAGTGATTGTAAACTTTTTAACATGGTAACGAAGCAGAAATCGATTACAGAGAAAGGCAGTCTTCACTTTAGATTTTGCAAAATACAGTTTAACAGACTAATATCATTTCTCCGGGGGATATGCTTGCCCTTTCCAAGGTGTTTGGATGAAGCTACTGAAAGCAGGAAGTATTCTAATCAATAACTGAAAAGGGAGGAAAAAAATGAAGTTTACTGTAAGTCGAAAATTTCTTTCAACAGCCGCATGTGTGATGCTCGCCCTGTCAGCCCCCGCACTGAGCTCCGCGGGAGATACCATCAAATTCGGTATTGCCGGGCCGCATAGCGGCGACCTCGCCTCCTACGGATTGCCTTCCGCAGCTGCCGCAAAATTGGTCATTGACAAGGTCAATGCCAATGGCGGCATCAACGGCAAAAAAATTGAAATCCTCAAGGAAGATGATGTCTGCAAACCGGAGATTGCCACCAACACCGCAACCAAACTGGTATCGAGCGGGGTTGAGGTAGTACTCGGACATATCTGTTCCGGTGCCACCGTCGCCGCCATGCCGATTTATAAAGATGCCGGAATACTGGTAATGTCACCGTCCGCCACCAGCGATGAACTGACTTACAGTGGTAAATATCCGAACTTTTTCCGCACCATCGCGCCGAATGCCGCCCAGTCACCGGCGATGATCGACTTCGCCATAAATAAACTCGGCTTCAAAAAAATTGCTATTGTCCATGATAAGGGCGACTATGGCAAACCTCTTGCTGAAGGTGCTAAGCTCTATGTTGAGAAATCCGGTAAAGGGAAGGTTGTTTTGTTTGAAGGTATCACTCCCGGAGCCATGGATTATTCGGCGATAGTTCAGAAAATCAAGGAATCAGGGGCAGAAGTTGTAGTCTTCGGTGGATACCATCCCGAAGCCTCGAAAATCGTTTCCATCATGAACAAAAAACGTTTGAAAGCCAAATTTGTTTCCGATGACGGCGTCAAGGATGATACCTTTATCAAGGTAGCCGGCGCCGATGCAGAGGGTGTATATGCCGCCGGTCCGCAGGACAACTCGGCTAATCCTCTCGCCCTCAAGGCGAAAGAAGAACACAAAGCCGCTTTCAACAGCGATCCCGGTGCCTTCTATGAGGGTGCCTACGCAGCAACCATGGCTATGCTGAATGCCATTGAAAAAGCTGGGTCAACCAAACTTGAAGACCTGAAAAAAGTGCTGCAGACCGAAAAGGTTGATACCCCCGTGGGAGCTGTCAGCTTTGATCAAAAAGGCGATGCGATAGGCGTTGGTTTTTCAATGTATGTTGTTGAAAAAGGCAAGTATGTCGTAGCCAAATAGCAATTATTTTCAATCTTTCCATATCTGAAGCAAGCCCAATTCATTGTGTTTGCTTCAGATATTTTTTTATACAGGCATGGATTACTTTATTGAACTCCTTTTCAGCGGCTTAACCAGAGGCTCCATTTACGCACTCATAGCCCTCGGTTACACGATGGTTTATGGGATAATCGGCCTTATTAATTTTGCCCATGGTGAAATTTATATGATAGGGGCGTTCACCGCCTTTATTGTGGCAACAGTTCTCTCCATCTATGGTTTTCCTCTGCCCGCGATCATCATCATCGCCGGAATAGCCGCAGTCGTTTGGTCCAGTTCCTATGGTTATACTATTGAAAAAATAGCTTATAAACCGCTGCGCTATGCGCCGCGTTTATCGCCGCTCATCAGCGCCATCGGCATGTCGATATTCTTGCAGAATTATATTCTCCTGGCGCAAACTTCAGATTTTTTGCCATTTCCACGACTGATACCGGATTTCCCCTTTATGGAGCCGATTGCCCATATCGTTGGATCAACCGATCTGGTTATTCTGGTAACTACAGTCATTGTCATGGTGGCTCTTACTTTCATTATAAAATTCACGCTGATCGGGAAAGCCATGCGGGCAACCGCGCAGGATCGCACCATGGCCACGCTGGTCGGCATTAACGTCAACAGGGTTATTTCCGCGACGTTTATTATTGGTTCAGGGCTTGCTGCTATCGGCGGTCTGCTTATCGCCTCGCATATCGGTCAGATCAATTTTTATATCGGTTTTCTTGCCGGAATCAAGGCATTTACCGCCGCTGTTCTCGGTGGTATCGGTTCCATTCCCGGAGCTGTCCTCGGCAGCCTGATCCTTGGCCTTACCGAAAGCTTTGCGACCGGCTATGTCTCAAGTGACTATGAGGATGTGTTTGCCTTTTCGCTGCTCGTCCTGATTCTCATCTTCAAACCTTCCGGCCTTCTTGGAAAGGCAAGTAACCAGAAAGTGTAAAATTACTATGGGCTTACTCAAAGAGCTGCAAAAAGGTGCGCTGATATCCCTTTGGTTCGTCTTCCTTACCTTTCCGGTTATGGTAATCAAGGTTGATCCCATAGCCAGAACCGTTGCCTGGCGTTGGCTGAACGCCCTGTATATGGCCGTCGGCACCTTCATTATCTATTATATTGCGCAATTTTTCCTGAAGAGAAAAGAAAATCAGAAAGAGACGAATGACAACAAGGAACAGAATCTCTCAGTAATCCATAGAATTCTCCAGAACCCTCGTCAGCGTATCATTCTTGGCGCAGTCCTTGCAGTTGTTGCCGTGCTTTTTCCGCAAGTTTTATCTGCCTACCAAACCAATGTTATGACCACCGCACTCATGTATGTGGTCTTGGGACTTGGGTTGAATATAGTAGTTGGTCTGGCTGGTCTTCTTGATCTTGGCTTTGTCGCCTTTTATGCCGTGGGAGCCTACACTTATGCCCTTTTGAATCTTCATTTCGGCCTCGGCTTCTGGACCGTTTTGCCTATTGGCGGCCTCTTTGCCGCGACCTTTGGCATCCTCCTCGGTTTTCCTGTTTTGCGTCTTCGCGGCGATTATCTGGCAATCGTTACCTTGGGTTTTGGTGAGATCATTCGCCTCGTTCTAGAAAACTGGGGGAAATTCTCCAAGGGGCCAAGTGGAATTTCCAACATTTCCCGGCCTGGCTTCTTTGGTGTGGATTTTGATCTTCAATCCTCGATAATCTATACCTATTACCTCATGGTTATCTTAGTCATGGTAACCATATTCGTGGTCAATCGATTGCAGGATTCGCGCCTTGGCCGAGCCTGGATAGCCTTAAGAGAAGATGAAATTGCCTGCCAGGCAATGGGCATCGACAAGCGTAAAACCAAGCTCGTGGCCTTTTCTCTTGGAGCCTTCTGGGCTGGCATCATGGGGGTAATGTTTGCCGCCAAGACCACCTTCGTTAATCCGGCCAGCTTTACCTTTCTTGAATCGGCAATTATTTTGTCCATCGTCGTGCTTGGTGGTATGGGTTCTATTGTTGGTGTCCTTCTCGGCGCACTTATTCTCATTCTTATGCCTGAATATCTGCGGGCCTTATCCCAATACCGGATGCTCGCATTCGGGGCAATCCTGGTGTGCATGATGATCTTTCGCCCCCAAGGGTTGATTGCCAATATTCGCCGCACCTATACCTTTAAGAAAAAACCACAAAGTCATTGAGCACATGATAAAACAACCGATCCTTGATGTAAGTGGTCTGACCATGGATTTTGGGGGAATTCGTGCCTTGAGTGCCCTCGATCTTGATGTCATGAGCGGAGAAATAGTTGCCCTGATCGGCCCGAACGGTGCAGGAAAAACCACCTTTTTTAACTGCATAACCGGGATATATACACCCACTGAAGGTAATATCTGGCTGACGCCGCCGGGTGGTGCCAAGAAGATTTCCCTCAATGGCCTGAAACCCAATCAGATAACAGAAAAGGGTCTTGCTAGAACGTTCCAGAATATTCGCCTCTTTTCCAAAATGACCGTCCTGGAAAATGTCATGATCGGCAGACACTGTCGAACCAAGGCCTTTATCTTCGGAGCGATCTTTAGAAATAAGGCGACCCTGCGAGAGGAACAAGACATTTTGGAGACCAGCTATGCGATACTTGAAAAGGTCGGACTGGCAGACTACGCCGATGAGTTTGCCGACAACCTTCCCTACGGTGCCCAGCGACGTCTGGAAATTGCCAGGGCTCTAGCAACCGAGCCTTTATTGTTGCTCCTTGATGAACCGGCAGCGGGCATGAATCCGCAGGAAACCATTGAATTGGAGCATTTGATTAGAGAGATCTCAAGGGAAGGGCAGGCCATTCTTCTTATCGAACATGACATGAAACTGGTTATGAGCCTGTCGGATAGAATCTTTGTCATGGATTACGGCAAAAAAATTGCCCAAGGCACGCCATCGGAGATTCGCGAAAATCCTGCTGTTATCAAGGCATACCTGGGCGAGGAAGTCGATGCTTAAGTTAGAGAATGTACATTCCGGTTACGGCAATAAGCTCGCTATTAGAAACGTTTCCCTGGAGATTCAACAAGGGGAAATTATCACCCTGATCGGTGCCAATGGCGCCGGGAAAAGCACCACCCTGATGACTATCTGTGGGGTCGTTTCCTGCCGATCCGGAAAAATAACCTTTCAAAACAGGGAAATACAGAAGACTGCAGCGGAAGCAATAGTGCAAATGGGTATCTGCCAGGTTCCTGAGGGGCGGCACATTTTTCCACAACTGAGCGTCAAAGAAAATCTTGATATGGGGGCTTTTCTGCGAAAAGACAAAGAAGGGATAAAAAAAGACATGGAGTACGTCTTTGACCTTTTCCCGATCCTGGCGGCAAGAAGGCACCAGGACGGCGGTAACCTCAGTGGTGGAGAACAGCAGATGCTCGCCATGTCGCGAGCCCTTATGGCCCGGCCACAACTCATGTTACTCGACGAACCATCCATGGGACTTGCGCCTCTGGTCATTAAGCAGATCTTCGAGATCATCAAACAGATCAACCAAGAAAACAACACCACCATTTTCTTGGTTGAACAAAATGCCAATCAAGCTCTGAATATTGCCGATAGAGGTTATGTCATGGAAAATGGTACAATTACCCTGACCGGCAAGGCCCAAGAACTGCTCGCCAATAAGGATATCCAGAAGGCGTACCTGGGGATGTAATAATTTGCATGCATTGTTCTTTCTGTTGTGGTCAGGACTCTTTGCAGGCAATACCCCTTAACTCTTACATTATAACGGTATGAAAAACATTAAGGTTGGAGTAATTGGCGTCGGCTATCTTGGCCGCTTCCATGCCCAGAAATACGCTGCTTTGGAGAACGTCACTCTGGTTGGAGTCGCAGATCTCAATGCGCCGCAAGGGCAAAAGGTGGCAGGGGAATGTAATTGCCAATCATTTGTCGATTACCATGACCTTCTGCCGCAGGTTGATGCGGTTTCGATCGCGGTGCCTACCTCCTATCATTGTCAGGTTGCCGGACAGTGCCTCGATCTTGGGATCGACGTTCTTCTGGAAAAACCTATGACGGTAACCCTTGCGGAAGCCGATGAATTGATCGCCAAGGCCGAGGCTCGTAAGTTGGTCTTGCAAATCGGCCATCTCGAACGCTTTAACCCGGCAGTACAGGCCATGGAGCCCTTTCTCACCACCCCGGTTTTCATTGAAAGTAACAGGATAGCCACTTTCAAGAATAGGGGGATCGATGTCGATGTGGTTCTCGACCTAATGATTCATGATATCGACATCATTCTTAATATCGTCAAATCACCGATCAAGACCATTCACACGGTTGGCGCTCCGGTGGTGACCGCCAATACCGACATAGCCAATGCCCGGTTGATCTTTGAAAATGGGGCCACAGCCAATGTCACGGTGAGCAGGATTTCCCGGACCAATGTCCGAAAAATGCGGATTTTCCAGCCGGGATCCTACATCAACGTCGATTTCGGCAACAAGCGGGTGATGACCATTCATCTTTCCGACGAACTCCGTGAAAACGGCATGCCCAAACAGGTTGTTAAGCTGCAAACCTTCTCCGACGGCGATGCGCTGAAAAGCGAGATAATCTCCTTCATACACCACGTCCGGGAGCGAACCACACCGGCGGTATCGGGTATGGAAGGCCGGCGTGCCCTGGCAGTTGCCCTGCAGGTGATGACGCAGATCAACGAGCTGCAAAAACTTGATTTGTTCAAGAAGGTGATGGGTAGCCAAAAGACATGACCACCCGTATCATGATTGTCACCGGTGAGGCTTCCGGTGACCTCCATGGCGCAAATCTTCTTAGGGCGCTGCAAGCAAAGGTTTCCGACTTGGAGGTTTGTGGTATGGGAGGGGCCGAACTGGCGTCCCTTGGGGTCAATATTCTCTATGATGCCGCCAAAGTGTCAGTTGTCGGCATATTTGAAGTCTTTTCGCACTTAAAAGATATCATCTCGGCCCAAAGGATTCTGCGGCGAAGACTGGTGACACATCGCCCGGATCTCCTCATCCTCATCGATCTTCCTGATTTTAATTTGCTTCTGGCCAAAAAAGCCAAAAAGCTTGGCATTGCGGTTTTCTATTACATCAGCCCTCAGGTTTGGGCATGGCGGTCGGGTCGGGTGAAAACCCTCCGCGACCGTGTCGATAAAATCGGTGTCATCTTGCCCTTTGAAGAAGAATTTTTTCGCCTGCGGGGCGTCGATGCTGAATATGTCGGCCATCCTCTCCTCGATACGGTGGCAACGTCAGCCAGCAAAGAACAATTTTGCGCACAGCAGCACATTCCTGTGGATACCAGGTGTATCGGGCTATTTCCCGGCAGCCGGAAACGTGAGGTCGCATCACTTTTGCCTGACTTTTTTCTGGCCGGCAGAATTCTCCAGAGTTCAACCACAGAGAAGTTGGTGTTTCTCATTCCCCAAGCTTCCACTATCACCATCCATGACCTTGAGGAGGCGGGCATTGCAAACGCCAGGAAACACCTGGACATTCGAATTGTCCGAGAGGAACGGTACAATCTGATGGCTGCATGTGCAGTGGTTGTTGCCGCATCCGGAACAGTAACCCTTGAGCTGGCCATTCTGGAAGTACCGATGATCGTTACTTACAAACTCTCTCCACTCACCTATTTTCTTGGCAGGTTGCTGGTAAAGCTCGAACATTTTTCTCTTGTCAATCTGATCGCCGGTTACCCTGCCGTACCCGAACTGCTGCAAGGGGAAGTAACACCTAAAAGAATCGCCGATGAAGTGGCGGCAATCCTCTTGCAACCGGACAAAAGGCAAGACATGAAAAAGGCCTTGAAGGATGTCAAAGAAAGGCTCGGCGCCGCCGGAGCCTCGGGAAAGGCGGCAAATGTTGTGGTAGCTCTCTTGCATAAAAAAAGAAAAGGATGAGTCTCTCACTTGCCGAAATTGCAAACCGGATATTGGCAGCTCTGACAATTGCGACACAGGCCGCCATGGCCCAGTTCGGCGATTTCAAGCCTGCCGATTTTTTCGCCGCAGAGGATTCTTGGGAGGAGGAGATCCAAAACAGTTATTTTATGGTACATGCCGCAGGCGGGAATTCCTAAGATCGGCAGATTGTCAATGATGCCGGAGAGAAACATCGCCCCGGGGAGGACCGGAGTGCCATACACCACATCCCTGGCCCCAGCCATCATTATGCCTTCCCGGGTGACGTCGTCAGGGTCAACCGACATCCCGCCACTGGTGACAATGAGGTCTGCCCCCTCCTGAACACAGTAATGAATCTCACTGGCGATGATCTCTTTATCGTCGGGCGCAAATCGCACTACGAGTATTTCAGAGCCTAGCACCTCGGCTTTTGCCCGTAATACCTCCTCGAATCTATCCTTTATTCTGCCATAGAAGACCTCATTGCCGGTGATAACCAGACCGATTTTGGCTTTTTTGAGAGGAAGAATCTCAACCACTGGAGCCCCGGACATGGTAATTCTTTCTGCCTCAGCGATAAGCGTGCGGGAGGTGATGAGCGGAATAAGACGTGTTGCGGCAACGGTTTCACCTTTTTTTACCGGGGTATTATCGTGAAGAGTTGCACACATAACCTCCCCGAGCAGGTTGAACTGCAGAAGCGATTCCTTGTTAATACGGAGAAGACCGTCAATCCCCGCGATTAAGGCAATTTTCCCTTCGACCGGGACATTGGTATGCTCAATGCCTTTGCCGGCAAGGGCGCGGGCTAATTCAACCGCAGCTTCATTTTCATGCATCTCCGAAGCATCGAGGCTCAGGACAAAGATATTATCTTTTCCCAAGCGCTTGAGATAGGCAATATCCTCGGGGCGGATAATGTGTCCTTTCCTAAAAGCAGCACCTTTTTTTTCGTTGCCGACAATCTCGGTAATATCGTGGGGAAGAACCATCCCCACAGCCTGTTCAACAGGAACAATTTTGGACATAAAACCCCTAAAATATCACTTTTGTTACAGACAGCCGTCAACCTGATCACGCGGATACAGGCTTTTTACATCATAAATAACCGATTTATCTTTGCAAAAGCTTCGCAGGTCAGCAATGGAAATATCGGCGAATTGCCTGTGGGCGACGGCTACGACCACAGCACTGTAGGTGTTCTGGCGAAGCTCCTGAATGAGAGCAAGTCCATACTCTTTTTCGGCCTCAAGAGGATTGGCCCAAGGGTCATATACATCGACGGCAATACCATATTCGGCGAACTCGGCAATGATGTCCGTCACCTTGGTATTGCGCAGGTCAGGACAATTCTCTTTAAAAGTGAGGCCCATCACCAAAATCCGGGAATTGGCGGTGTCTATGCCTTTTTGCACCATTTTTTTAATGACCATGGCGGCAATGTAGTGGCCCATATTGTCATTGAGCCTGCGGCCGGCAAGGATCATATTGGGATGATAACCAACCTCCTGCGCCTTGTGGGTGAGATAGTAGGGGTCGACACCTATGCAATGGCCACCAACCAGACCCGGGCGAAAAGGCAGGAAATTCCATTTGGTGCCGGCCGCCGCCAGCACTTCACTGGTATTGATGTCAAGTTTGTCAAAGATGAGGGCAAGTTCGTTGATCAGGGCAATATTGACGTCGCGCTGGGTGTTTTCTATAACCTTGGCGGCTTCCGCAACTTTTATACTGCTTGCAGGGAAGGTGCCGGCGTCAATGATGGTTTTATACAATTCATCGACAAACTTTGCGGTCTCCGGGGTGGAGCCGGAGGTGATCTTGACGATCGATGGCAATCGGTGTTGTTTGTCCCCGGGGTTAATTCGTTCCGGGCTATAGCCGCAGAAAAAATCTTTATTATAGGAGAGGCCCGACCCTTTTTCGAGGAGAGGCACACAGACCTCTTCGGTTGCCCCCGGATACACCGTGGACTCGAAAATTACCACATCGCCCGGTTTCAGAACGCCGGCAACGGTCCGTGATGCCCCCTCAAGTGGCCGGAAATCAGGACGTTTTGCAGCGTCGATCGGTGTCGGAACGGCAACGATGTACACATTCCGGTCACAAATTTCCTTGGCATCAGCAGTGAAATCGAGGAACTTCACTGCTGCAAGTTCCTCGTCCGAGACTTCAAGGGTGGCGTCACTGCCGCGGCGAAGTGCTTCAACCCGAGCAACGTTTAAATCAAAACCTCTTGTCGGAAATTTCTTCCCGAATTCGACGGCCAAAGGCAGGCCGACGTAGCCCAGGCCAATAATACACAACCTGATATCTGACAAATTATTCATGTTGGTGTTGACACTCCTCAGTTTTAATTTCCGTAATACGTCAAGCCCTGGCTGTCGGTCTCAAGAACGGTGACACTGTAAAGAGCATAGCGGTCGCCGGCCAACTGGGGCTGGACCTCGTCATAGATAAAACGGGCGATATGTTCCGATGACGGATTTCTGTCCTGAAAATAGGGGAGGGTGTTGAGGTCGTTATGATCAAGTTTATCAACAACTGCACCGACAATTTTTTTCAATACTTTGAAATCAATCCCCATCCCGCACTGGTCAAGGGCTGTGGCGCGCACGGCAACCTCCACCCTCCAGTTATGGCCGTGCGGCTTTTCGCAATCACCGGGATAATCTCTGAGGTGGTGTGCACCGGCGAAGTGGGTCTTTATGAAAATTTCAAACATCCTTCTCTCCTCTCAAAATAGTGATAGCTCTATGCTTCTGCACGGAAAGCGGTCTCAACTTCCCGGCAAACTTAATACTTTCAAACGTATTAGTCATCTACTTTTGCCGGACGCCACATGGTAAGATGCGCAGGCCGCCGCATTGAAAGTGAAAATTTTAGAAACGATAGCCAGCACCGCTTGATTTTCAGCAGGCAAGCTGGAAATCTTCACAAAGAAAAATTGATTTACATTTTCACCAGGAGATATACATTCAATTTCAAACAATAAAACAAAGGGCGTGTTGTGTTTTTGCACAAGCCTTTGTCCTTTTTGACGTGGGGTGGTCTTTGGCAAGGTTGAGGTGTGCAGAAGAAGAAACAGAGGAACAGATATCAGAGGACAGTCTTTTTGATGGTGACTTGAAATGTTTTCAGGCAATTAAAGGATATCGTTTTTCAGTTGATTCGGTACTTATTTCACATTTTGTCAGTGTCCGAGAAAATGACCGGATACTTGATCTGGGCAGCGGTTGCGGTATCATCATGCTGGTCCTTCTTTATCGATGGGGCAAGAGAATCAGTGATATTGTTGGCGTTGAATTCCAGCGAAATCTCGCCGACCTTGCACGGAAAAATCTGCAAGCTAATGCATTTGAGACTTGCGGTCGAGTTGTTGAGGGTGATATCAAAAATCTTGCAGCGTATGTCGCACCTGAATCGTTTGATACCGTTGTCTGCAACCCACCGTTTTATGGCCACGGATCGGGTCGACAAAGCTCCAACAACGAGGCCCGGCTTGCCCGTCACCAGATTCTTGCCAATCTGGAAGACTTTATTTTCGCCTCAGCCCTGGCCGTAAGAAATAAGGGTACAGTGTATTTTATTTATCCGGCCGGACAGATCGCTGCTTTTATCGCATTGCTCGGTAAACATCGACTTGCGGTTAAAAAGCTGCAATTTGTCTACAGTTACACGCAGATACAGAGCGACGCCCGACTGGTTCTTATCGAATGCAGCAAAAACGGCGGAAGCGGCGCCGATATTCTTGCACCGTTGTATATCTACTCTGAAAAAAATGGTGGTTTTACCGAAGAAATGCAGAATTTATACAAAAAAAATATTTCCTTACAGTGTTAACCCAAGAGTTTAATTAAATCATTGTCGCCATGCTTGCAATCATTACCAGTTGTTCGGTACTCGGTATTCACGGCTGGTTAATCCAGGTGGAGGTTGATGTCGCAACCGGCCTCCCGACGTTTTCGACGGTCGGGCTACCAGACAGCTCCGTCCGAGAAAGCAAAGACCGGGTCAAGGCGGCGATAAAAAATTGTGGCTATCAGTTTCCCAACAAACGTATAACCGTCAATCTTGCACCGGCAGATATCAAAAAAGAAGGTGCCGGTTTTGATCTGCCTATCGCCATAGGAATACTTGAGGCAACGGAAACCCTGAAAAGGCTGCGGCCAGGGCATTACTGTGTAGTTGGAGAATTATCTCTTGATGGTGGGGTGCACCGAGTAGGCGGCATCCTGCCGATGATTCTCGCCGCACGGGAGCAAGGCCTCACTGGAATCCTGATTCCCCAGGAGAACATTGAGGAAGCACGCATAGCACCGGAAGGAATTGATGTCATTCCCATCACCTCCTTGCCCCAGGCGGTAGAGTTTTTGGCAGGGATGGAGAGTGCCGCACCCTTCCTGCGGACAGATCTCAGGGCCATGGCCAATACCACCTCATATCACGTCGACTTCTCGGATATTAAGGGTCAGCAGCATGTCAAGCGGGCCCTGGAGGTTGCTGCCTCAGGTGGTCATAATATTTTATTAAAGGGGCCACCGGGTTCGGGAAAAACCATGCTGGCAAGGCGATTTCCGACTATCCTGCCACCGATGACTATTGAAGAGATCATTGAAACCACAAGAATTTACAGTGTCGCTTCACAAAACTCGGAGAAAAACACGGTTTTTACCACCCGTCCTTTTCGCGCTCCGCACCACACCATCTCCGATGCCGGTCTCATCGGCGGCGGGAGTATTCCGCAGCCGGGCGAGGTTTCCCTTGCCCATAATGGGGTACTCTTTCTTGACGAACTGCCGGAATTCAAAAAACATGTTCTGGAAGTCTTGCGCCAACCCCTCGAAGACGGTGAAGTGACTATTGCCAGGGCCAATATGACCTTGACCTTTCCGGCGCGCTTCACCCTCATTGCGGCAATGAATCCTTGTCCCTGCGGGTTCTTTGGTGACAGTCGCAACAGTTGCAACTGTAATGAAGCGGAGATTAAGCGCTATACCGGGAAAATTTCCGGGCCGCTCATTGACAGGATTGATATGCATCTCGAGGTAGCGGGTCTTGATTATGGGGAAATGAGCAGTACGATCAAGGGTGAGAGTTCGAAAGAAATCAAAGCCCGGGTCGATCACACGCGGGCTCTCCAGGAAAAAAGGTTTGCCGAAGACCCAGGTATATACTGCAACAGCCAGATGAACACCAAACTCCTGGAGAAGCATTGTGTTTTAGATGCACTCTCGGCGCAGATTCTTGAGAAAAGTGTGGCCAGATTAGGGCTTTCAGCGAGGGCGTATCATCGAATCCTGAAAATTGCCAGAACCATTGCCGACATGCATCAATCTCCGGCTATTCACTCTATCGATGTTTCCGAGGCTGTACAATTCTGCAGAACGGATCAATAATAGGTAAGGAACGCACAATGAAAAAGATTGTTGAAGAGCTGAAACAGCTGGTTGCCTTAAAAAAAACCACCAACGAAGGCGATGTCGTTCTTATCGCCGCGAAGGAGCCGAAAATGCTCTTCTATGCCTATGTGAATAAGATCGAGCGAGACAGCAGCAGGAAAGATGAGTGGTGGCATCTCCATCTCACCCTTCTTTCTGTGCCCCTGCAGAAGATAACCTGGACCCTGCGGTCTGAACAGATGAGTGGTCAGGAAATCTTCACCATGGGAGGCGAAGAGCGGTTTTTGCAAGCCGTTGATCTTGGAGAAAAGCAGGAAGTTCCGCTCGGTGCAGGCAAGAAAATTTCAATGCTCAAGAGAGTAAAATAAGGACAATCTTTGCTGACAAGAGAGCTGAAAGCTATCCCATCTCAGTGTTCGGGGGGAACAAAACTCACCAAGAGGTTCAGAAGTTTGGTTTCCAGCCGCCGGTAGGTGATTCGCGGGCATTTATCGAGCATTATTTTGGCTGCCTTGACTTGGTCGGTGTTGCTGTATTTGTCGGAGAGATAGATTATTTCACTGATACCGGCCTGGATAATGACCTTCGTACACTCATTGCACGGGAAGAGTCCAACGTAAATCCGGCAATTGCGTAAATCGGTTGATATGGAATTCAAAACTGCATTGAGTTCCGCATGGCAAACATAGGGATATTTGGTATCTAGAAACATTCCTTGTCTATCCCAGGGCAACTCATCATCCGAACATCCCCAAGGAAAACCGTTGTAACCAACACCGACAATTTTGTTTTGATCGTTTGCCACACAAGCGCCAACCTGGGTGTTGGGGTCTTTGCTTCTCTGCGCCGACAAGAGCGCTACTGCCATAAAATATTCGTCCCAGGAAAGATAGTTTGTTCTTTTCATCACGCACCTCCAGCCGGGTCAATCTTGAATTTTCTCCGGCGCTGGCGCCAGGTGTTAACGCCACAGATGGTGTCGATAAAGCCTTTGATCGTACTGAAATACAAATTGCCACCGGTCTGTGAAACAGTATCATGCCCCGCACCGGGAATGATCAGAAATTGTTTATTCTTGGCACCTGAAGCGGCCTGCAGCTTCTCGGCCTGGGACACCGGCACCAGAACGTCGCGGGAGCCGTGGAAAATGACGGTCGGCATCTTGATTGCGGCCATTTTCTGTAAATTATTAAACCCATCATCCTCGACAATTCCTGTAGTTGCCTTTTCCGCACCAAGAGCTATGAGTAGGGGAAGAGTTTCACAAAATGCACTCTCGAGGATCATTGCCTTTATTGTGTCGGGGTTGTTTTGTGCAACATCGATTGCACAAACGGAACCGAGTGCCCGTCCCATGACAACTATTGCGCCTAGGTATTTTTTATGGGCAAGCCATTCAATCGCCAAGGAAAACTGCAAACCGGCATCAACAATCAAAGTTGCCAGGGAAGGGGTACCGGTACTCTTGCCAAATCCTCTTTGGGAGGCCAGAAATACATTGATCCCGGCCTGGTTGAACGCTTCAGCCTCCGCGTCAAAGGAGTCAGAGGACTCACAGCCACCGTGGAAATAGATGATCGTAGGAGCTTCCGGCGCAGAAAAATAGAACCTGCAGGCTAAGAGCACGCCTGCACAGATTGTCAAACTGAGGTCTTCAGCATTTGCCGGGCGACTGCCTTTATAATCACGAGGTGGTTTTAGAAGGAGCGAACTGATTTCCGGATGGTCCAATGTGGCTAAAGATTGCATGGGCGAAAGATGAAAATATGGCTAGAGAAATGTTGGAGATTCCTGCAAAAGGCCATTACTTTAAAGGATCTTTGAGTAAAAAGCTACTCTTGGGCATTGGGGAGCTGTAATTATTGTTGAGCATGCAGCTGAAGTGGCTGGGCGTACTTAGCTCGGTGGCGTGGAAAAAACAAAAAGGGCGGCAATGATTGCCGCCCTTTTGTTTATAATATATGTGGGGTGAGCGATGGGACTTGAACCCACGGCCTCCTGGGCCACAACCAGGTGCTCTAACCAATTGAGCTACGCCCACCACATTTCCTAGGTGTTGTACTCAAAAGCCTGTCTTGTATACCCGTTTGAGAAATGTTTTGCAAGCGCAAAATATTTACAGGTTTTCTTTGCAGAACATGCATTTTTTCGCTTGTGCCTTGATAATTTCCATACAATGCGGGCACTCTTTTTTAAAATGCGCCTTCAGAATGGCTTCAAGTACCTGTCGCACGGCAAACTCCATGGCCGGATCTCGGAAACGATGATTTCTAAGTGGATCTATGCACTCTACATCGTTCAGTTTCTGGAGATACTCCAGGGCTACCATTCGGTCGCTTTTGGTTGCTGCCTCATCAAGCAAAAGGGTCATAACCGGCTTGAGGTCATTGTTCTCCAAGCATGTTTTCAGCCCCTCAATAGCTTCTTTTTCTTTGTAATAGCGCTGGTTTTGCGCCAAAAGCTCATCTTTATTAATAACACAAGCCTTGAACGCATCGGCATTGCCGACCATCATTAAATTTCCTTCAGGGCTTCCCGGCAACTCCATGTATCGATAGGATGCGTGGTGTCCATATTTTAATTCAATCTGCTCCCAACCTCTTAAAAACAGGGAACAGCCATCATTTAAACAGATAAACATAACCTCCGAACCCCAACCCAAACCATCGCCTACATGAATTGGCGGTGCTTCACAGCAGGATAATTTGCTCTTGCAGTGCGGGCATGACTTGTCCTCATCAATAAAGCTTAAATCTCGAACCATTCGGCAACTCCTTCAAAATATTTAACCGTCGGGCTCACAAATCTCCATGTAGTGGTCTGGGCTGACGGTATTGATAACTCTTAGATAATTCAATCGTAGACGCCAACTATAATTGCAGTGGGTGAAATTACAACCGTTATCTCAGGCCTTCATGCTTGGGTTACTCATCACTTCATCAACGGCCTTAGCTTGTTTCATCCGCGATTGGAGGAAGGCTGGGGGCATAAATTTTTTATTCTCTTCCATTATATCTGCGAGTTCTTTGATATTTCCTTTTTCTGCAAGGTCAATAAGTTGCATTATATTGGCAGCAAAGGCCCGGACTATCTTTCGCCCCTCTCCGGTTGTCGCCATGATCTCCGCATAGGTCCGTGGGTTTTGGTTGTGGATGCGGGCCATTGCCAGGATGCCATAGAGAGAGGTAAGCGTCGAGTGGCTGCCGATATCATCGCAGTCAATATTGAACTCCCGTAGGGTTTTTGCCAAGGCAACGGAGATGGTGGTGGGGAGTTTTTGCCCGACACCCATAAGGAGGTCATGTTTTGTGGCACTGTCATGGTAGATATCGGCGCCGTGTTTATAAAGAAACGCTTCGAATTCACTGCAGAAAGAACCACTTCGATGGGTTCTGACAACTGCCGCGTTTTTGTCCTTCATGGTAAGAGCCTGCGGCCCCCAAAGATTGTGAACGAACATCACCTCAACACCTTGGCCGGTTGCCTCAAGGGATGACTTAATGGTGTTTTCCGATTCGCCGGCAAGAATAATAATCGCCTGGCCATCGCGAAGCAGCGGGCCATATTTTTTGATAGTCTTGGAAGTTACCGAAATCGGGACACAAACGATAACAACGTCGACTTTATTAATCATCTCTTCCGGAGTAAGCGCGGTGCTGCGACCACTCATAAAGGTTTTGTAGCCCTCATTTTGCAACCGTTCGGCAAACCACTTACTCATATCGCCACTGCCGATAAAACCAAATGCCTTAATCTGCTTAATCCGCATTTCCACACGGGGGAAGGATCCAAGGATTTTAAGAGATCCTTCTTCTTGAATGACCACCGATTCTATGGTCTGTAGAGCGCTTTTCAAAAGGGGATCGTGGAGGTGACCTTCCACCTCGACATAGATCTGCAACTTTTGGGTTTTAATATCATTTTCCGACTGCAGGTCAAGAATATTGATTCCCCGCCTGGTGAATTCTCCCATAATGTCGGCAAGCATCCCCACCCGGTCGCGCAAGGGTCGAGTTATAACAGCCGTTGCATCATAGCCGGTGACCGGAGCCAGAGTGCGGCCGACGACGGCAAACCTCGTCCGGTTATGCGATACCACTTCTCTTGCGATAAGGGTAAATCCATGCCTCAGGACAAGCTCCTCTGAATCGATAACAGCATGGCCCGGTTTGTTTTCCACACGAATTGCGGTCATCGCCGCTTCTATATCCTGAACGGCCATGAGGGTAGCGGCGGGATAGTGTTCATCAATGTATTCATCACATTGCCGAAATACCGAGCTTCTACCGACGATTGTGGTAATCGCTGCCCCGCCAACAGATGGGCGAATAAGAGCCCCTAAAGAAAGGTGAATCGGCAGAACCACATTATCGATCCAAAAGCTCTGCTCCATTTTGGCGACTAGTCTGAAATAGTCCTTTACCTCTCCCTCGCGCGTGTTATACACAGGGATGATTGCATGCTGTACCTTGCCTTCAATAAAGGCGGTGAAAACATCGGCGATGCGCTGAAAGAGTAGAAGCTCAGCACCCGGTGAATACAGGCTTGCGGCCTGATAACTGTCTGAACCAACAGGGCCCAGGGTGGCAATGGACATCATAACGGCGTAGAGAAATCAAAGGGTTGACAAGTGGTGGTTGTCGCTTGCGGGCCATTTGGGCAAAACAAGAGGAACCGGCAAAAATAGAGACAGCCTGTGCAAAATATCCAGTCTCCGCTCTTTAAGCAACCTTTTATAGCAGCATGTCACAGGGCGTGGTTACCAATTTACAGCCATGATTTCCGATATATCTGAATATGTTGATTCTCTGAAAAATTCCCCGAAATTCGGCCCGCAGGTGGTATGTCATAAATCCTATGGTGAAAAGGAGGCCGGATATGGCCGGGAATTTCCACCTTTTGACCCATCCCTGAAAAAATGTCTCAAGGGCCTGGGAATACAGCAGCTCTACACCCATCAAAGTCAGGCAATAGAACGCATTTTATGCGGAAGGGACGTCGTCGTCGCAACCCCAACCGCCTCCGGCAAGAGCATTATTTAAAATCTTCCGGTGTTAAACGACCTGTTCAGCGACAACCCCGGCCACTCCCTCTATCTTCGGGTTCGTTCGGCAGAAGAGGTTGGCGGCTGGCATCAAGCGGACAGGATGGGGGTTTCCGTTGGAGTGGTCTATGATTCGGAAGTCAATGGCTGTGTCACCTACCTCGAGCAAGAGATGGATCACCTGGTCAAACACCTTCAGTCGTTTGAACTCGTTGTCGGATTGAATAACAAACGATTTGATAATATGGTGTTATCAGCATATACCAGTATTGATCTCATACAGCAATATTGTCGGAGTGACATCGAGATCACCAGGGATTTGCTTTACTATGCCCTCGAACAAGGGTTTTTGCTCTTTGCCAACAAGGCCAAACAAAAGGTGCGACTCCCCCTTGCTGTGGAAAAAACGATAGAGGATATTCTTAGGAGCCGTTATTAGGCAAGGCCCTGGCCACGTTATGTGTTACCATGGCTTAATCAGGGCCAAATCAGGGTATTAAAAATCCACCCTGTGGTACCGTTGCTGTGCCGCACCTGGGTCCATTTTTCTTTGGTCGCCATCTTAGTCATCACAACCCCCCGTTCAACATCAGCTACAACAGCAGCGGTAGTAGCCGGCTCAGAGCGCATATTGATACTTTTTTCAGATATGACGATGACAGTGTCGCATTTTTTCACACTGCCCTGGTGCACAAATCCGGTATCTCCTTCAAAATCGGTCACTTGATACCATTCGCCATCCTTTTTGACTACCTTCAGCGGATATCCCTGGAAAAGCTCCATGGAGGTAGGATGATTTTTCCCGGGACCGGTCTTGATATTGGTATTGTCGGCAGTGACCGTTAAATACTCGGCAGCATATACTGAGGAAAAGAAAAGGGTTCCGAGCAAACCCAAAACCACAGACTTTTTAAATTGTTTTTTCATAGATAAAAGGTGCAATATTTATATTTTTATTGAGGATAATGAGCATGTTAGAGACAATGACCGACATTCTTGTTCTTCCTATAGCATGGATTTGCGCGTAAGTCAAACATCATATCCCATATCGGGTGCGGGCGGAGGGAAAGAGGAGACGGCATTTTCCACTCTGCATCTGTGTGAGGGCACCTACCGGCAAAGTTAGATTATGTTGAGTGTGGCCGGAAGGAAAGTTGCCCCAAATCGGAAAATCCCCTTTCTTGCAAAGCTCTAAGATCCTCTTCCAAAGAGTTTCCAGGTAGCTTATTTGCTGGGCGCTGTTGCCGGGGTAAAGGCCTGAAAAATCACCGACAAGAAGACCGGCGAGCCTGTCAAGTTTGCCGGCAAGAGAGAGTTGCGTCAACATCCGATCAACCCGATAAGCCGGCTCGTTTATATCTTCAAAAAAGACGATTTTATCATCCCAGGAAAAGTCGTAGGGGCTTCCGAGCAGGCTGGTCAAGCTTGCCAGATTGCCTCCCACTAAGGGCGCTGTCAATGTCGGTCCATCACGGAGAATTTCGATTTTCTTTACAACGAGAGGTTCATCCCATCGCCCGGTAAGACTGAGAAAAAAACGTTCAAGCGCAGGCGATGAGGTATCCCCAAGCGAAGTTACAACCGGACCGTGCAAGGAAATCAAGCCGGCTTTTTGATAAAGATAATTCTGCAGAACGGTAATATCGGAAAACCCGATTATCATTTTCGAATGGGTGGTAACCAGGGCAAGATCGATCTTGTCGATCATTCTCAGGCAGCCGTAGCCACCTCGTGAGGCAATGACAGCCCCCACCTCCGGATCGCCGAACAAACGGTTGAATTCGGAGGCGCGATTTTCGTCATTGTCAGCAAGGTATTCTTTGCCCGGCCAGAGATCCCTGGGAAACACGACGTTAAAGCCCATTTCCCGGAGTACTGCAACCCCGTTGTGAAATCGATTCTTATCAGACAATTGGCCGGCGGGGGCGAATATCCCTAGAGTGTCGCCCTTTTTTAGTGGCAGAGGTGAACGTGGAGTATTCATTTGCGGACTATCTTTCGATAAATGATCGCCAGGCCCATGAGGGTTAGCATTGGGTCGATCAAGTCAATTGTAGTGGCAAAGGGAGAGATCAGCGCAGCCATACCGCCGGTGGCCACCACCCGAAAGTCTTCATCGGTCGATTGCACCATTTCCATTCTTATACCCTTCACCAGGCCGTCGATCATCGCTCCGTAGCCATAAAGGATGCCGCTTTTCATCGCTTGCACCGTCGATTTTCCAATGATCCGGGAGGGTGCTGCCGAGACATCGATATGCGGGAGTTTGGCGGTTTTATTGGACAGCGCCTCAAGAGAAATGGCAATTCCCGGCAGAATGACGCCGCCAAGATACTCGCATTTTTCAGTAACACAGTCAAAGGTGATGGCCGTTCCGAAATCGATGACAATCTGTTTGCAGGGTTTCAGATTCCAGGCGGCGATGGCATTAACCAGCCGATCGGCACCAACCTCCTGCGGATTGTCGAGTTGCACGGCGATGAGGTTTTTCAGCCGCTCGACGGCAATGACAATTATATCGTGCTCAAGGTGGGCGGCAAAATGTTTCCGACAACAGGCAATCCATGCCGTTTCCAGGGTAGGAACAACGCTTGCAATAATTATCCCGCGAATCTTCTCCTTGTCTAGTCCGGCCATAACGAACAATGTGAGATACCAAATTGCCAGTTCATCGGCGGTGCTCTTGGCATCGGACTTCAAGCGCCATTGTCCGACAAGTATATCATTTTCATACATGCCCGTTACGGTGTGTGAATTGCCGATATCGACGACTAAAAACATAGTGCACCCAATCATAATTTTAAATGCTCAACTCTCTTTCGTTGGCAACGACCACCAGGTATTATAATAGATGGCTTTAGAAAAGCATCCAAAACAAACCTCAATCTGGGAACAACACCATGAAAACTCTTCTTCTTATCACAACCACCTTCGAACGAAAGGAAGATGCTGAGCGTATTGCCGCCTTGCTGCTTCAGCGTAGGCTGGTTGCCTGCGCGCAGGTCTCGGCGCCAATCACCAGTTTTTATCGATGGCGCGAGGAGTTAACGACGGCAACCGAACTGACCCTCAGCTTAAAAACCATGGCGCAGCATTACGCCCTTATTGAAGCGGTATTGCTCCAGGAACACCCTTATGAAACCCCTGAGATCATAGCACAGGAGATCCCCTTGGTAAGCAAAGCTTATAGAGAATGGGTGGAGCAGGAAGTGTTATGAACACTCAGGAAAATCGCCCAAAAGGCTATAGAAAAAGAAAAATCGGCGAATATATATGTCATTGCTGCCGGCAGAAACAAGAGTTCTGCTGGAGTTGCCCCTGCGGATTTATGATTTGCAAAGAATGCTTTGAAGAAAACAAGTGGGGTATCAGCAACGGCCCGACGTGGATCTGCCCGGACTGCGAACGTATCCGCATGATGTGATGTTGTGAGTAGGCATACTATTTGTGGATACCCTCAGACCCAATTTCTCCTTTTTTACCGAAAATCGCCTTCGCTGCGTGGCAATCGGCGAACGCTCTTTCATCTGACGCAACCCTGTTCAACAGGGTTGCGTCTTGCCCTGAAATACAATAAGATGCCGTGCTATCAATAACTCTTTCTCTTCCGTGGGTAAGCATAATATGAATGTATCTTCAGCTAATTACGATGAAAGCAAGATAAAAACCCTGAGTTCTTTGGATCATATTCGCAAGCGTCCTGGAATGTATATCGGCCGTCTTGGTGACGGTTCGCATCATGACGACGGCATCTATATTCTCCTCAAAGAGGTGGTGGATAATGCCATTGACGAATTCATCATGGGGGCAGGGAAGCGGGTTAACATTAACATCAGTTCGACCGGCTATGTAACCGTGCGGGATTTCGGCAGAGGGATACCGCTCGGCAAGATAGTTGACTGCGTCTCAACCATTAATACCGGGGCAAAATATAACACAGATGTTTTTCAATTTTCCGTTGGTCTCAATGGCGTCGGTACAAAGGCAGTTAATGCACTTTCCGAAGTATTCACTGTAACATCCTATCGTGATGGCATATTTGCCTCAGCAAAATTTAATGACGGCAAGTTGATTGATAAAACGGAGGGAGACACTGAGGAGAAAAATGGCACATTTATTGAATTCATGCCATCAACCAAGATGTTTCCCGAGTTTAGCTTCGATCCGGCCTTTGTTGAAAAACGATTATGGCGATATGCCTATCTCAACGCCGGTCTGAAAATTCATTTTGATAAAAAGGTCTTTCATTCGGCCAACGGTTTGCTTGATCTCCTTGACAAGGAACTGGATGGAGCACAACTCTATAAGCCCATCTATTACCAGGAGGCCACCCTTGAATTTGCCTTTTCCCACACCGATACCTTCAGTGACTGCTACTTCACCTTTGTCAACGGCACATACACCAGCGAAGGGGGCACGCACCTCTCTGCATTTCGGGAAGGGATACTCAAGGGCATAAACGAATTTTCCGGAAAAAAATTTATAAATACCGATGTCCGCGACGGCATTGTTGGAACCTTGGCGATCAAGATCAAAGATCCGGTCTTTGAATCCCAAACAAAAAACAAACTCGGTAACACGGAAATACGCTCGTGGATCGCCGGCAAAGTTCGAGATGCCGTTTCCAGTGCCCTCTATAAGGACACGGAATCAGCACAAAAACTCATCGAAAAAATACTCCGTAACGAAGACGTTCGCAAAGAATTGCAGAGTGTCCGTTCTGAAGCTCGTGCCAATGCCAAGAAAGTCGCTTTGAAAATTGACCAGTTGAAAGACTGCAAACACCATCCCTCAAAGGATAAGCCTTCGCAGGAGGGGCGAGAAAGCATGGTCTTCATTACCGAGGGCCAATCGGCGGCCGGTTCCATTGTTTCATCAAGAGACCCAATGACCCAGGCAGTTTTTTCATTGAAAGGAAAACCACTCAATGTCTATGGCCAAAAGATGGCCATGCTTTACAAGAATGAAGAGATGTACGCCTTAATGAGGGCTCTTAATATCGAGGATTCGATTTCCGACGTACGATACGATAAGGTGATTTTGGCAACAGATGCCGATGTTGACGGCCTCCATATCAGGAACCTGCTTCTTACGTTTTTTCTGCATTATTTCGAGCCATTAGTCAAGCTCGGCTACGTTTATATTCTGGAAACACCGATCTTCCGAGTTCGCAATAAACAAGAAACCATCTACTGTTATTCCGAGCAGGAAAAACAGGCGGCAACACTTAAATTGCAGGGCCCCGGCAATAAGGGTGCAGGGGTTGAAACAACGCGTTTCAAAGGACTTGGAGAGATTTCCCCGAAAGAGTTTAAACAATTTATCGGCCCGAATATTCGTCTTAAAAGTGTGACCCTTGATTCTCTCAGTGAGGTAACCAAGGTGCTCACTTTTTATATGGGCAAAAATACCCCCATGCGCCGAAAATATATTATGGATCATCTGATCCTTACCAATTAATCAAGAAATCATCACCTCACTGCACTTGCGTTGGGTGGAAATAACCTACTGATCGTTCAGAGAAAATAATGGAATCACATCCCGGCAAACTGCATCAATTATTCGATAAGAATTTCCTCGAATACACTTCCTATGTTATCCGCGAACGAGCCATTCCATCCGTTGAAGACGGCCTGAAACCTGTGCAGCGTCGTCTTCTGCAGACTCTTCACAACATGGAAGACGGCCGCTTTCACAAGGTAGCCAATCTTGTCGGCGAGACCATGAAGCTCCATCCCCATGGCGATCAATCGATTTTTGCAGCACTTGTAAACCTTTCCAATAAGGGATTTCTCATAGAACAACAGGGAAATTTCGGCAATATCTACACCGGAGATCGGGCCGCAGCCGCCAGATATATAGAGTGCCGATTGTCTCCCCTTGGCAAGGAGATCCTCTTTAATAAAGACCTCACAACATTTATCGAATCCTATGACGGCCGGATGATGGAACCGGTTACGCTTCCGGCAAAAATACCGCTGCTTCTCCTCATGGGGGCGGAAGGTATAGCAGTCGGTATGGCAACAAAGATTCTGCCGCATAATTTTTGTGAACTCTTGGAGGCACAAAGGAACATTCTGCGTGGTGAAGAATTCTCTCTTTATCCAGACTTTCCCCAGGGCGGCCTGATCGATACCGGCAATTACGAAGATGGCAACGGAAAAGTCAGAGTTCGCGCAAGAATCGAAGAATTAAACGAAAAAACTATTATCATCAAAGAAATTCCCTACACAACCACCACCCAATCCTTAACCGATTCCATCGAAAAAGCCGCGAAATCTGGAAAAATAAAGATTGTTTCAATCAATGACTATACGGCAGAAAGCGTTGAAATCGAAATCAAACTGGCAAGGGGAATATATGCAAAAGATACAATCGCCGCCCTCTATGCCTTTACAGACTGTGAGGTACCCATCACCCCAAATCTCACTCTGATAAACGGAATGACCCCGGAAACCTCAACAGTAACAGAGGTTTTACATCTCAATACCGCCAGGTTAAAGGGAGATCTCCAGAAGGAACTTGAGATTGAGCAAGGCCGTCTCGAAGAAAAATTGCACGCAAAAATCCTTGAACAAATCTTTATCGAGGAACGACTGTATAAGAATATTGAGGAGGAAACAAGTTATCCGTCCGTGGTGGCGACAGTCTTGAAATCTTTTGTGCCACACCGGGAACAGTTGCTTCGCCCAGTGACCAAGGAAGATGTCGAACGACTTCTAGAAATCAGAATTAAACGTATCTCTCGCTATGATATCAACAAGCAGCTGAAAGAAATCAAAGAGATACGGAAGAGAATGAAAGAAATTGTCAAATCCTTAACGGATATTGTCGGTTTTACACTTTCTTTCATTGATCAATTATTGGAAAGATATGGGCACCTTTATCCTCGACAGACAGAAATCGCAAGCTTCTCGGAAGTCAGCATCAGAACGGTGGCCATCTCCAATCTGGTTACGGTTTATAACCGTAAAACTGGTTTTCTCGGCCACCATATCAAGGAACAAGACCCGATAGAAGATGTAACTGTCGCATGCTCCGAATATGACAAACTATTTCTTCTCTTTACCGACGGACTCTATAAAATCATTCCGGTAGCCGAAAAACTGTATGTCGGCCAGGAATTGCAATGGTTTGGCGTTGTCGAGAAGGATACAATTTTTAACGTCATCTATAGGGATGGGGCCGAGAATCTTGCCTACGTCAAGCGATTCACAACTCCAAGCTTTATCCTTGAGAAGGAATACCGACTCTTTCCGGAACACAAAAGATCGAAACTTCTCCACTTAGATTTCGGCGAAAACAAATACGTGAAGATCTATCTCGTACCCTCATCAAGAGCAAAAACTAACAGCATGGAGATCGCTTTAAGTGCATTCTTATTAAAAAATGCTGCTGCCAAAGGCAAAAGGCTCTCAAGTCGCACTGTTAGAAAGATTGTTCCTTCAGCAGGCAGTGGTCTCGAACCAGCAAAACAAAATTTACCCCTCCCTGGTCTTGAGCCGCAACGACAGGAAGAGATGATAGAAACCGATGAACAGGTGCCGGATGGAGACGAAGAATAAATCTTATATATTTTCAGATATTCAGATAAATACAACCATTGGTTAATCCGGTTTGTAGATTTTCCCTTGCAGAGAGTGTTGCCCGGCATAAAGGATTTCAACCGCAACAATATCGCCTGGATCATATGCGGCATTGCAGTTGTTCAAGTGAACAACATGGTTGGTGTCGGTTCGCCCCCTTAACCCATCCGGGCGGCATTCCTCAATCATCACTTCTTTGACGGTACCGACATATTCTCTATTTCTTTCCAGGCTTATCTCATCCTGCCGGCTTTGGAAACGACTCAGCCTGGCTACCATCACCCCTTCATCGACTTTATCGACAAAGGCGCTGGCTCTGGTGCCGGACCTGTCGGAGTATTTAAAAGAGAAGGATCCATGAAAGCGCACTTTTTCAAGAAGTGCCATGGTTTCCTCAAAGTCTTCGTCCTCTTCACCGGGAAAACCGACAATAACGTCTGTAGTTAATGCGAGCCCGGGGCAATATTCGCGTAATTTGTCAACTTTCTCAACATACTCACTGATTGTATATTTACGGTTCATCCTCTTTAATACTCTATCCGAACCAGCCTGTACGGGAAGATGAAACTGGGGGCAGAGACTTTCAATCTCTTCAAAGCTGCGCATCAGTTCATCGGTGAGATCCTTGGGATTGGATGTGGTGAATCGTAAGCGAGCCACTCCTTTAACACATGATACTTCTTTGAGCAGATCGGTGAAAGAGTATGCTGCGCTTGTTACAACAACAGGATTGGTTGTGCCGTATGAATTGACATTCTGACCAAGAAGCGTAATTTCCTTAATACCTTCATCAACTAACACCTTCACTTCATCTATTATGTCGTCTACTTTACGGGATATTTCTCGTCCTCTTGTATAGGGGACAACACAATATGTGCAATAATTATTGCAACCTTGCATTATCGTCACAAATCTCCTGTAAGGTCGTGGGGCAGGGGAGAGAGGATGTGTTTCCGATACATTTCCGATTTGTGGGATTATCGGGAGAAATTGAGGAATCTCATAATTATCGCGGAGATCAGTAATGACCATACTGCCTTCAAGAGCTACTCTCTGGAGATATTTCTCAAGATGATATATTTGTTGCGTACCAATAACCAAGTCCACATGGGGCATTCTTTCGATAAGCCGTGAACCTTCTTGTTGGGCCACGCAACCAGCTACACAGATCGTCATTGATGGCTTATTTATCTTGGCTTTTCTTAGATAACCCAATAAACTCAGTACTTTTTGTTCAGCCTTGGCACGGATCGAACATGTGTTGAGGATGACCAGATCCGCCTCGTGATAATGCATGCTTTCGATGTACCCATGACCAGTTAAGGTCTGGGCCATAATCTCCGAATCTCTTTCGTTCATCTGACAACCAAACGTCTTGATGTAAAAAATCTTTTGCTCCATTTTATATTTATCTTCCAACGTGTTATGTGATTTATCCGACTAAAGATGCAGCTATAGCGGACAATAATCCGAAAAGTTCAGCCGCCATTTCTTGTGGATACCTGACAACAACTACTCCTACGGGAGAGTCGCAGGCAGAAAGAATTGCCAGGTTATCATATCCCTCCAGGATAAATTTTAAATAGTGGAATTTTCCAGGCAATATGCGTAGAAAAACCTCGGCTAATTGTTCCATGGACACCGCCTAAACCGAGATGGATGAGTCAATATCTTGCATTTCTGTAGAATTTTCATTTAGGAGAGGATATACCACCTCTTCTAAATATTCCTCTGTTTGTTCCTTGGCTCTGCCGGTAAATTGAGCGTAGTCACTGACCATTGCAGTGAGTTCCTCAAGGGAGAAGGGGACATGTTCATCGGCAGCAAGTCTAAAAAGCAAGTCGTTGTCTTTTCCTTCTTCTTTTACCACAATTCCAGCAGCTACAGAGTGTTCCTTCACGACCTCATGCATATCCTGGCGACTTTTGCCTTTTTCTACCGCTCCCATGAGGATTTTTTCGGTGGCCATGAAAGGCAGTTCAGCTATAAGATGCTTCTTTATTTGTTCTGGAAAGACAACCATATCAGATGTGATGTTTGCAAATAACTTTAATATTGCATCGGCCAGGAGAAAGCATTGTGGAATATCCATTCGGCGAATTGCCGAATCATCCAAGGTTCTCTCAAACCATTGATTACTGTAAGTAGCTGCAAAGTTCTGCGGCAAGTTCATTAATTTTCTCGCTAATCCGGTCATTCTTTCAGAACGCATTGGGTTTCTTTTATAGGCCATAGCCGATGAGCCCGTCTGATTTTTTTCAAAAGGCTCTTCCTGTACCTTGAGATTTGAAAGCAGTCGTAGATCAACGGCAAACTTATGGGCGGTGGCTCCAATCCCTGCGAGGGTTTCAGAAAGTTTCATGTCGAGTTTTCGCGTGTAAGTCTGGCCGGTAACGTTGAATGTTGAAGTGAATCCGAGCTTTTCCGCAACCAGTTGATCGAGTTGCCGAACCTTTTGATGATCGCCTTTGAAAAGATCTAAAAACGTCGCTTGTGTGCCAACTGTTCCTTTTGCACCTCGAGCTCGTACCTGTAGGAGATAGTTGTCGATATATTCTAAATCCATAATAAGATCTTGAATATAAAGAGTATTTCTCTTGCCAACCGTAGTTGGTTGGGCCGGCTGATAATGGGTAAAACCAAGGGTTGCGAGGTCCTTATATTTTTCACAAAAGATTGAAAGGTTTTTAATAACTTGAAGCACTGAAGCCCGTATCTGCTTCATGGCCAGTTTCTGAAGAATCAGATCGGTATTACAAACAACAAATTGAGAAGTTGCTCCAAGATGTATTATTCCGGCAGCTTTAGGACATTTTAATCCAAACTCAAAAACATGTGCCATGACGTCATGGCGGATTTCCTTTTCTTTGTTTTCGGCAATTTCGTAATCAATATTCTCAACATTTGCATGCATCTCCCGCAGCATTTCCTCGGTGACAAGATCAGTTAATCCGAGTTCATGCTGTGCTTCGGCCAAGGCAAGCCAACATTTTCGCCATGTAGAAAACCTCATTTTTTCTGAGAAAAACTGTTGCATTGAGAGGCTGGTGTAACGGCTCACAAGTGGTTCTTCATAAATTTCTCGGGACATAAAAGCTCCAAATACTATAATAATTTTATGGTTACGTATTGATTTTGTGTTTTATTCTAGGAATGAGCCATGCAACCATGGAGGATGCAAGGTCAAAGACGCCGTATTTATAGCATTATTGTTACGAGAAATAAACCGGGATGGTTGCCAAAACACCAGAATGCCAGGTTTTTGCCTGATTTCGCTAATGTCGCATAATGTATATTATGTATAGATAAATTTAATTTAATAATATAACATAGTTAATGAATTGCCCCCATTAGTGCAAGCATGTTTGATTATCCCACCACCTTCCTGATGATCGCCGAAAAAAAAGGTGTCGCAATAAGCATGGATGAAAAAACATCCGCCGACAGAGAAAGTATCGTTCACACGTCAAGTATCCTCACCTGCCAACTGACATTTCCTCGAAAACGGTTTATGGTTGGAGCGTAAATTAAAATCCTCTCTGATTCTCTTTGCACCTCATTGATTCGATTACCCAAACTGAAACCTATGCCTTTGAGGTTTGCATACTTGCCGCGAATTGTCAGTTGAAGATGTTCAGCCGCTTTACCGACCGCTCGTGAATCGACTATTCGAGCCATACTGTCCTGAAATATCGGCTGTTGATTACCAGGCCCAAAAGGCTCCAAGAGTTTCATGAAGCCCAAATATTCATCAGACATGAGGCTTTCGACTGAACATTCAATATCGTAACGCATCTTTTTTGTGATTCGATGGTTTTTCCATTTTTCTCTTGCAATGGCCGAGAATTTTCTTGAAAATTCCTCGAAATTCGCAGCGGTAACTGTTAAACCTGCCGCCATCTCATGGCCGCCAAAACGTTCAATCAAATCAGAGCAACGGCTGAGCATCTCCACAATATTTATACCCTCAACAGACCTTCCCGAACCAATATACACCATAGTTTTGTCGGGTAATTCTTTTTCGGCGAACACTAAAGCGGGAAAACCATAGACCTCAACCAGTCTCGAAGCAACAATACCCGCCACTCCTTGGTGTAGTATTCCCTTTGAAATTATACATTTATCGTGATCTACCTGCGTCACGGAGATTTTCTCTAATGCAGTTTCGAGGTTGTCTGCACTTACCTTCTTCCTCACTTCATTGAGTGCAGTCAGTTGCGTTGCGAGTTTTCTTGCCTGACTTTGGTCCCGTTGCGTTAGAAGAGTGACAACAAGATCGCTTTCGCCTAATCTTCCGGCAGCATTGATTTTTGGGCCAATAAGGTAACCAATTTCTTCAGAAACTATTTCTCCTCCGTCGATATTGCAAGAAACAAGAAGTTCTTGGAGCCCAGGAAAATGGGTACAACTTAGAGCTTCTAAGCCTGCTCGAACAAGAATTCGATTTGTGTACGTCAAATCAACCACATCGGCAATCGTTCCAAGCGCAACAAAAGCTAGAAATTGCTTGAGGTTTATCGATCTTGCAACCGCACCGAATCGTTGATTATTTATGAGTTCAGCCCGTATTCCCGCAGCCAAATAAAACGCCACCCCCACACCAGCCAATTGTTCCCCATGAAAACCACAAGCCGGCATTGAAGGATTCAAAATTATACAATCAGGCAGGCCATGTTCCGGGAGAGTGTGATGGTCAGTTACAATGACTTTACCACCTATTTCTTGAATTCGAGCAATCTCCGATTTGTTAGAAATGCCACAATCAACCGTAATCAAGAGGAATTCATTATGAAAAAGTTTACCTCTATGCTCCTCGAACCACGCAACATTGAGTCCATATCCTTCGTGCAGCCTGTTGGGGATATGCCAGGATACCGCAGTGTCAAATTCTCGAAAAAAATTCACAAGAAGAGCTGTTCCTGTTGTGCCGTCGACATCGTAATCCCCCCAGATCACGATTTGTTTTCCGGTAGTCATGTATTCGACAACAAGACGGGCCGCTTCCTGGAGATTCTGCATTTTTTCTGGTTTCGGTAAATCCACAAGGCGTGGAAAAAGGAATCGACCAAGGGCTTCGTCCCCTTCAACACCCCGCTTTCTAAGAAAATCTCTGAAAATTATTGGTATTTCCAGTTTGTTATTTGGCAGATCGTTTGAAATATTTTCGGTCATTTTGATTCCCAGTTCTCATTGTTTGCTTTCCAGTCATCGACGCACTTGATAATTCTTTCCGGCTCATTTACCGGGAACCATTGCAAATCGTGGATCTTTGAAAACCATGTATATTGTCTTTTGGCATATCTCCTGGTATCTCGGGCCAAGAGGTCAATCGTTTCCGACAAAGTCCACTCACCTTCCAAGTAGTTTATCATATGGCGATATCCTATGGAGCCTAACGATTTCATTGATCTGTCATATCCCATCGCCAGGAGCTTTCGAACTTCGTCCTCAAGGCCCGTGTCAATCATATGTCGGCAACGGCGGTTGATCCGAGCATAGAGTTGTTGTCGATCGTAGGTCAGGCCTATTTGTAAGAGATGGGTAAAAATGACTTCAGGAGATTGCCTGCGTTGTTCTTCAAGGTGCTTCGACCACGGGATGCCTGAAATATAAAAAATCTCTAACGCTCGTAACAATCTTTGTGTGTCATTTATTTCGATTCTTTCTGCTGAAATACGGTCGATTACAATGAGTTCATCATGTAGTTTCGAGTACCCTTCCACGGCCAACCGCCGTTGCAGAGCCGGTCTTACCTCTTCGTTGACAGGGACACCGGGAAAAATTCCATGGAAAAGGGCACGTAAATATAAACCCGTTCCGCCGGTCAAAAGGGGTGTTTTCCCTCGATCATGAATATCTCGAATTGCCTTTAAGGCATCAACAGTAAATCTCGCCGCATCGTAATTTTCGTTCGGATCAACAATGTCAATCAGGTGATGGGCGATAGCTCCCCTCTCCTCTTTACTGGCCTTGGCCGTACCGATATCCATGTGTCGATAAACTTGCATGGAATCAAGACTGACAATCTCGCAATCGTATCGTTTTGCAAGCATCAGCGAAAGGGCCGTTTTTCCAATCGCCGTTGGCCCAACCAGAACGAGAAGCGGTTGGCTGATAATTGTATTTTTCATTCGGCTTTATCAAAGACCAGTTCGTTTGCTAATGAGGTTGCACGTTTCCGACCAATTCCATGAATTGCCTGCAAGTTGCCGATATTCAAAATCGGACCGAATTCTTGTCGGTGGGTCACTATGGTTTCGGCCAGGGCAGGCCCAACACCTTTTATCGTCATGAGCAAATCCTTATCAGCGCGGTTGATCGGCAGGGGAAGAAAGAAAAACGGATAATAGGTGAGCGGCAACGATTCAGGGTCTTGGGTAACTATTTCTTCCTGTCTAAGGTAAAGCTGTTTATCATGTCTGACATCTAACTGACTACATTTGTGAACAAATAAATTATTTTTATAAATCAGATGGTGGGAAAAAGGTAAGAGCAGCAACAAAAAACACAACAGAAGAACTAGAGTCAATCGTCCATCTCTTGGTTGCTCTTCTTCTGTCTCGGACGGATTAAAATACATGGCTTTGTCGTTCTATCAAACGGTTTACAAGCGCAATAGATGATGTGCAAAGATTTAAGAAATCTATTGAGTGACGATAAAAATGCAATGTTTTTGCCAACCCCCTACAGGGCTCATTTTTTTCGTTGTTTCACTGCTTTTTAGGGGGTATATACCTTCGTTTTGAATACTTTTCACTTGTGTAAGAAAAACCAGTATGACTACTTCTCAAACATTTAACATCGTTCTCGTAGAGCCGGAGATTCCTCCCAATACCGGCTCCATAGCCAGGCTATGCGGTGCAACAGACACCACCCTGCATCTGGTACATCCCTTAGGATTTTCAACAGACGACAAACATCTTAAAAGGGCAGGTCTCGATTATTGGCAACACGTTGCCATCCGGCATTGGCCAAGTTTTGATGATTTTCTTGCGGCGCAGGACGAAAGGCAGCTCTTTTTCTTTACCACCAAGGTAACAAGAAAATATACCACAGCCCGGTTCAAACCTGGATGTTTTTTAATTTTTGGCAAAGAAACAAAAGGATTATCGAAAGATATTATTCAACTATATCATGACCGATGTTATACTTTGCCGATGCAAAATCCCCATATTCGCAGTTTGAACCTTGCCATGACCGCCGGGATTGTCTTATATGAAGCTTTGCGGCAATGCGCACCGGATATTATGCCTTAGGACAATTCCGGAGCATAACACCTACAAAAATAATGCATTTCAACTCGTTTCTCATTTAACACTTATTACAGGAGAATCATTCAATGGCTGATCGCGTATTCAATTTCAGTCCCGGTCCGGCAACGCTTCCCTATGAAGTATTGCAGAAAGCCGGGCAGGATGTCGTTAATTTTCAACAAACAGGAATCGGACTAATCGAAATCAGTCACCGGTCCAAAGAATTTATTGCCGTTGCTGACGAAGCTGAAGCCAATTTCCGCGAATTAATGGAAATACCAAGCAATTACAAAGTTTTGTTCTTGCAGGGTGGTGCTTCGAGTCAATTTTTCATGGTCCCGATGAACCTGTTGGGCCCTGGGAAAAAAGGCGCATATCTCAACACCGGTGCCTGGTCAAAAAAGGCCATCAAAGAAGCGAAATTATTCGGAGAGGTTGAAGTCCCCTTCTCCAGTGAAGAAACCGGTTTCAAAAGGGTACCGAAGGCTGGAGAATATTCTCCTGCTGCTGACTCGGAATATCTCTATTATGTCTCCAACAACACTATTTATGGCACCCAGTTTCCCGACCTGCCGGTATCTGACAAAATGTTGATCAGTGATATGAGCTCGGACATCCTTTCCCGGCCTATCGATGTTTCCAAGTTTGGCCTTATTTTTGCCGGCGCACAAAAGAACCTCGGGCCAGCCGGCGTCACTGTGGTTATCATTCGGGAAGATCTGTTGACACGCACTCCGGCAAACACCCCGACGATGTTGGCCTACAAGACACATGCCGATAAAGGCTCAATGTTTAATACGCCTCCCTGTTTTTCTATTTATGTAATGGGTGAAGTGCTGAAATGGCTTAAAAAGATTGGTGGAGTTGCAGCAATCGAAAAAATCAACAAAGAAAAAGCTGAAATTCTTTACACGGCCATTGATCGGACCGACTATTACCGAGGTCATGCCGAAAAGGAATCCCGTTCCCGCATGAATGTCCCTTTCAATCTTCCGTCCAAAGAACTTGAAGCAAAGTTTATCGCTGAGGCAACGGCTGCAGGCCTGAACGGCCTCAAAGGACATCGTTCTCTTGGTGGCTGCCGAGCTTCTATTTACAACGCTTTCCCCCTTGAAGGTGTCGTCAAACTAGTCAAGTTCATGCAGGAATTTGAAGCAAAGAATCCGGCTGCCTAATGGAGTATGTAGGGAATGTCATCCGACCGCCCAGTGAGGCAGATTCTATCATCCTCCAGGCGACGGTCGGATGTTCTTATAATAAATGTACCTTCTGCGGTGCCTATAAAGATGTAACTTTCACCATCAAAGATGAGGCGGCAATAAGGCGAGATCTTCAGTTTGCCCGCCAATATTGCCGTAATCACAAAAGGTTGTTTCTTGCCGATGGTGATGTCCTTATCCTTTCCCAGAAAAGGTTGGTCCGTCTTTTCCACCTCATTCACGATTATCTTCCCTGGATTTCAAGAATTTCTCTCTATGGCAATGCCAGAGCAATCCGCAGCAAGAGTCCGGAAAATTTGCAAGAATTAAAGCATCTAGGGCTTGATCGGGTGTACATGGGACTTGAAAGTGGTTGCGATGAAATATTGCAACGCATCAAAAAAGGCGAAACCGCAGGGACAATGATAGCTGCCGGCCAAAAAATACGCGAGTCCGGGATCTTTCTCTCTGGCACCGCACTTCTCGGTCTTGGTGGTATCGCTTTGTCAAAGCGTCATGCGGAGGAAACAGCACACGTGTTGACCGCTATGGCCCCACGCCAAATCGCTATTCTGACTTTGATCCCCCTGGAAAACACCGTTCTTGGACAGGATGTGCTTGCTGGAAAATTGGTTCTGCCGAATCCGCAAGAAATTCTTGTCGAGCTCTCCCTGATTATTAGTCGTCTACAAAACATCCGTTGCCAGTTTCATGCCAACCACGCCTCAAGCTATCTGCCCATCGCCGGACGACTGCCGAAAGACCGGGAAAGTCTTCTCGCATCAATAGAGCTGGCAAGAAACGGAGCAATGTCCCTTGTTCCCGAGTTTAGGAGAGCTTTATGAGCATCGTGATGAAAACCGATTTGAAAAATCTTACCCAGGAGCAGTTGATCGACTTTGTTGTCAGCCTCGGGCAACCGGTATTTCGTGCCAAACAGATTATGGGATGGCTCTATCGTCCGGGAATAACCGCGTTTTCACAGATGACTGATATCGCCAAGGTTTTTAGAAGTATTCTTGAAGAAAACGCCGGCATCTCGCATTTCACCGATCCCATCATTGAAAAGGCTGCCGATGGTTGCGTCAAGTTCGGTTTTCGCCTTCATGATCAACATATCATTGAAGCCGTCCTTATCCCAGAACCGGATCGCAACACACTGTGCATCTCGTCGCAGGTAGGTTGCGCCATGGGTTGCTCCTTTTGTCTCACTGGAACCATGGGATTTACAAGAAATCTCACTCCGGCCGAGATTATCAATCAGATTTGCGCGGCAAGGGATTACCTGCTTGCAGAACCCAAGGAAAAACTCATCGGTCCGGACAGGGTCACCAACGTAGTGTATATGGGGATGGGGGAACCGCTCAACAATCTCGACAACGTTCTCGCTTCCCTGTCGATAATTACTGAACAGAAAGGTTTGGATTTGACCCCCAGGAGAATCACCGTCTCTACCTGTGGGATCGTGCCGAAACTCAGGGAATTAGGGGAGAAATCACTAGTCAATCTGGCTATTTCCCTGCATGCTGTCGACGATGTCACCCGTCGCAAACTCATGCCGATAAACGACCGTTATTCAATTGATGATTTACTGGACGCCTGCCGTGATTTCCCCATGCCGAAAAGAAAAAGAATCATGTTTGAGTATATCCTGCTGAAAGGCATTAACGACAGCAACCACGATGCTCGGGAATTGGCACGCATATTAAAAGGTATCCCCTGCAAAATCAACCTCCTCCCCTACAATGAGTCGCCGGCCTTGCCCTACCTAAGCCCTGGCATGGAAAGGCTCATGGCATTTCAAAAAATCCTTCTTGACGCCCATTTTACTGTGTTCATTAGAAACAGCCGGGGTTCCGATATCTCTGCCGCGTGCGGTCAGCTTGCCACCAAGTCCTCACTCTAGAAAGAGTCAAAAGAGTCGGGATCCTAGAGAAAAAACAGATTACCACATCCTATTATAAATCCGAGTAAGGCTCCGAACAGATTTATGTATTTAAACTGTTCCTGCATAATAGAAAGGAGCAACCCTTCTAATTTTAAGAGATCGAGTGAATTCACTTTCTCGGTTACAATATTTTTAATATTCAGTGACTCGACAAGACCGGGTACCTCGGCTGCAAGCATGGCGGAGGTCGTTTTCTGTAAAGACTTGGCCACACCCTCTCTCACACCGACAGGGACGATATTGGCCATTTTCCCGATTTTTTTCTGCAGCAGTGCGATAGCCATAGAGTCGACTAACGACTCTATGGTATCGAAGGTTGCCTGTGATTGGAGAATCGTACAGAGTTCCTGTTGCAGCCAGGTCTTTTTTGCCGTCAACGACTCTTCACCAAGCAGCATTGTACATACCTGCTGCAGGCTGGTTGCTCCCGATTCAAAATGGCTCTCCATATTCGATTTAATCATCGAGGTGAGTAGCACTGAGATCTCTTTTCCCTGCAGTACCAGCATCATATGGTGGGCGCAACGGCTGCAAAACTCTTCGACCACCCCTTGATCATTAGCCTTGATGAACTGAATAATAGGCTTATGTAAGAATTCCTCGCTTCTCTCACGAATAATACGGACGACCTTGGCTTGTACCTCTTCAGACTCCAGCCAGGCAACAATATCATCATTTTTTTCGATGAGATACGTACGGATTTTTTCTTCCACCGTCTCCATGCGCAGGAATCCTCGAACCATATCGGCCATCGGACCCATTGAATCAATAAAACTGTCCACACCGGCACAACCGCCTTTGACGATTTTATCTCGCACTTCAGGCTCAGAAACGATTATCGCCAGACGCTTAAGAAGCACAGGCGTCTGTTTTTCTAAAGTGACTTGCAGTAATTCGAGAAGAGAGCCGGGAAGGAGATCGGTCAAGGATTTTCCCTGCTGTAACACACTGTAAACCTGTTGATGCACAAAATCTTCCGTCCACTGCTCCATCGCCTCACTCAAAAACATTCGGGCGATATTCTTCTCAATGAAGCCGTAAGCCATTTCCCTTTGTGAACCGGAGAAAACCGTTCCTATCTCGCTTGCAAGAAATTGTTCCATGCGCTGCTCAATAGCTTGTTCAGCGATTTTCTTAAATTCATCTGAACTGATAAATACTCGGATCTTTTCTTTGACTTGATAAATGACGGTCTTGCTGCCGATATCAAAATACACTCGGAATTTTGCCGGGATTATTGAAGCGAGATTACCGAGATCTTGCTTCAATACCCTTTCTATTCTTTCTTTGATAAGGCCGAACAAATGCTGCTGGAAAGCATCATTTTGCAAGCCTTTACCGATCTCTTCACTAGTTAAAAGGTGATCTCCGACAACCTCCCCCATATTCTTGGCAAAAGCCTCCCTTTTGGAGGGAATGACGCCGGGCGTCATCGGCACCCTGATGCCGGCAATTTTCCAAGGCTTCAACGGTCGAAACAACATTTTGATCGCAACATGATTAGTGAGATATCCGATGAAAGCACCGGTAATCGGAGAAGCGGCGTATTTTGTGAAATTTACTATTTCGGGCGAGAGGTCAAACATATTGTAAAAGTTCCATTGGGCTGTTGATGATAATATCGGGATTTTCTTTCTGTAATTCATGGATACTGCGAAAACCCCAGGTAACTGCGACGGTCATCATTCCGGAGGCTTTACCAGTTCGAATATCAATTGGTGTATCGCCGACGAAAAACATCTTCTCTGGAATTCCCCCCTGTTTTTTGGCTATTTCAAGGGCAGCCACCGGATCGGGCTTTTTCGCAATCCCCGCCCTTTGCCCATACACCCAGGTAAAAGTGTTCCGAGGGAAATACCGGTCCACGAAGAGCTTGGTGAAGGCATGTGGCTTATTGGACAACACCGCCATACTGAGCCCCTTTTGTTTTATGGCAGCCAGCATATCGTCTATGCCATCGTATGGACGACAATTGTGCACCCAGGTGTCAGCATACAACTGCATGAACAATTGACAGCAACTATTGATGATGGTTTCATTTGCGCCCAGCGGGGTAATTCTCTCCATCAAAACGCTTAAACCATCCCCAACAAAATGTTTATACTCCTCATGAGCGTGGACCGGGAAACCATGGCGAGTTAAAACTGCATTGGCGGTTTCGGCGATATCGTAAAGCGTATCAAGAAGAGTCCCGTCCAAATCAAAAATTATTGATGAATAGTCCATTGATTGTTAATTTAAATGAAATATCAAAATGTTATGCAAAAATAATGAACAAATCAAGCAGACCTAAACACCTTAAAGAGTCAAGATCCAGAGAAAAACCAATTTTCTCTTTCATTTTTCATTTTTTTTTATATTATCAGTGCAAATAAAACAATAACGCCAACTCATAATTTTCTTCCCAAGGTGCGCTTATGTGGTTTGTCAGATTCTTAACTTCCTCGATCGGCAAGAAACTCATTATGGCAACCACAGGATTGCTGTTGTTTCTCTTTTTATGTGCGCATGTGGCCGGTAACGCTACTATCTTCATGAGCAGCAAGGTCTTTCAATCGTATGCCGATGAACTGCACAGCCATCCACTTATCGTGCTTAATTTTAGTTTAGGGTTGCTTGGAGTTTTTTTGGTCCACATCTGCGTCGGTCTCTATCTGTTCTACCAGAACCGCGCGGTGAGCAACTCCAGATACGCTGTTTGTACCCGTGTTGTCAAGAACTCATTCGCCTCTGAAACTATGCCTTATACCGGCTTGTTTCTCCTAGTATTTCTTGTTGTCCATATCTTTGGTTTCACCTTCTCTCCCAAAACCGTCCTTATTTCAGTCACCGTGAAGCAATTGTTGAGCAATTTTTTCTATGCACTGTTTTATATCCTAGCGTTTGCGGCGCTGTTCATTCACCTTAGCCACGGTTTTTGGAGTATGTTGCAGACTTTCGGCATTAATCACCCTAAATATAATATCCTGATTGCCAGACTTACCATAATCTTTCCGTTGTTTTTCTTTTTGGTCTTCGCAGGTATTGCTTTCTATTTTATGACCGGTCTCGGGGCATCCTATTGATTGCCGATCAGCGACCGAATAACTTACATTCAGACAATCTGATTCACAGGATTATCCTCAAAAAGAAACTAGACAAGGCTTTGCAATATGGAACTCAATTCTCGTGCACCATCCGGACCCCTGGAAAAAAAATGGAGCAATCATCGTTTTTCCAATAAGCTTGTCAATCCTGCCAACAGGAGAAAATTCAGTGTCATCGTCGTGGGCACAGGCCTTGCCGGTGCATCTGCTTCAGCAACCCTTGCTGAACAGGGATACCAGGTTAAAACCTTCTGTATCCAGGACAGCCCGAGGCGGGCGCACTCCATTGCCGCCCAGGGAGGAATCAACGCAGCAAAAAACTATCAGAATGACGGCGATTCAATCCATCGCCTTTTTTACGATACTATTAAAGGCGGCGACTTTCGGGCCAGAGAGGCAAACGTCTATCGATTGGCTGAGGTCAGCAATCAGATAATTGATCAATGCGTGGCGCAGGGTGTGCCTTTTGCCAGAGAATATGGCGGAACACTGGCAAATAGATCTTTTGGCGGCGCCCAGGTCTCGAGAACATTTTATGCCCGTGGTCAAACCGGCCAACAGCTCCTTCTTGGTGCATACGGAGCATTGTCGCGACAGATTCACAGTGGCAGGGTAACGATGTATACCCGCAGGGAAATGATGGATGTCGTCGTAGTCGACGGGAGGGCCAGGGGTATCACCGTCCGTAATGTCATGACCGGGGAAATTGAAAGTCACGCCGCCGATGTTGTTATTCTTGCTACCGGTGGTTATGGCAATGTCTATTTTCTCTCCACCAATGCCATGGCCTCGAATGTCACAGCAGCCTGGCGTGCCCACAAACGCGGTGCGGGGTTTGCCAACCCATCGTTTGTACAGATTCATCCAACCTGCATTCCTGTACACGGTGATTATCAATCAAAACTCACTCTCATGAGTGAGAGTCTGCGTAATGATGGGCGCGTTTGGGTGTCGAAAACCAAAGGTGATACTCGCAAAGCCGCCGACATCCCCGAAAGTGACAGGGATTACTACCTGGAAAACAAATATCCGAGTTTCGGCAACCTGGTGCCGAGGGACGTTGCCTCACGCAATGCCAAGGAACAATGCGACTATGGCAAGGGCGTTGGTACCACCGGCCTCGCCGTCTACTTAGATTTTGCCGACGCTATTAAGCGTGATGGCAGGGAAACCATTTACAAAAAATATGGCAACCTCTTCCAGATGTACGAAAAGATCACCGACAGTGATCCGATGGTTGAACCGATGATGATCTACCCCGCTGTCCACTATACTATGGGCGGCCTCTGGGTTGATTATGATTTGATGACCACTATTCCCGGTCTCTTTGCCATCGGTGAATGCAACTTCTCCGACCATGGCGCCAATCGCCTCGGGGCAAGTGCCTTGATGCAGGGGTTGGCCGATGGTTACTTTATTATTGCTACTTCGATTGCCCACTACCTTGGAACTCATAAATTAGAAAAAGTAAGCGAACATGGTGCTTCGTTCGTCGACTCTAAACGTTGGGTTGAAGACCGGATTTCCATGATGTTGAAAAATAGCGTCGGCGGCTCGACCGGTAAATTCACAGTTGATGAAATCCATAAAGAGCTCGGCAGATTGATGTGGGATTATTGCGGGATGGCGAGAAACAAAGCGGGCCTCGAAACCGCACTCGAAGAGCTCCCAAAAATAAAGCAAAAATTCTGGAATTCAGTATATCTTCCCGGAACTACTAAAGAAATAAACCAATCGCTGGAACGGGCCGGTAGAGTTGCCGATTTCCTCGAGTTTGGCGAAATCATGGTCCGCGATGCGTTGGCGAGGGAGGAATCCTGTGGCTGTCACCTCCGAGAAGAGAGCCAGACCGAAGAGAATGAAGCCAAGCGAGATGATGTAAACTTTTCGCATGTCTCAGTCTGGGAACACGCCGGTAATGATAAAGCACCTGTCATGCACAAGGAACCGCTGGTTTTCGAATATGTGACTCCCAGCCAGCGTAGTTATAAATAAAGAGTACGACGCCGTAACAGCGGGCTTAATAAAGAAATCTTAAGGGTAGAAGACACTATGAGCAGCATTAACCTGACGCTGAAAATCTGGCGACAACCGAACAGTGATGCACTAGGCGCGTTCGAAACGTATCTCCTGGACGGCATCCATACAGATATGTCTTTTCTTGAAATGCTTGATGTGCTTAATGAAAAACTCACCAAAGAAGGAAAAGAACCAGTAGCCTTCGATCACGATTGCCGGGAGGGTATCTGCGGCATGTGTGGTGCGGTGGTTAATGGAGTAGCTCATGGTCCGGAAAAAGAAGTAACACTGTGCCAGTTGCATATGCGTCATTTCCAAAGTGGCGATGTCCTGGTCATCGAACCCTTTCGCTCGCGAGCCTATCCGATTAAAAAAGATCTTCTGGTCGATCGGTCAGCCCTTGACCGCATCACTCAAGCCGGTGGCTATGTCTCTGTCAACACTGGAGGAACTCCAGATGGCAACAGTATCCCAATCCCGTCCCAGCAGGCTGAATTGGCCATGGATGCCGCGGCTTGTATCGGTTGCGGCGCCTGCGTTGCCAGTTGTCCGAACGGCGCAGCCATGCTTTTTACCAGCGCTAAGATTTCGCAACTCGCCCTCCTCCCGCAAGGTCAGGTGGAACGGAAAAAACGGGCCATGGCAATGGTTGCACAAATGGATGAAGAAGGTTTCGGCAATTGCACTAACGCCCGTGAATGTGAGGCTGTGTGTCCGAAAGGGATTTCCATTCGCAATATCGCCCGAATGAATAAAGAATTTCTCAAGGCCGTACTCATCGAAGGCTAGCAGCCGGCTGGTATTCTTCCGAGGGACAAGACCAGACCTGTTTGATGCCTTTTAGGCGCCAAGCAGGTTTTTTTGTTATACTACCATTATGTTTTATGACGTGATAATTATCGGAGCTGGTCCTGGTGGACTAGCTTGCGCTACAACTGCCGCCTCATATGGCCTAACCACCCTGGTTTTAGAACGTAAACAATTTCTTGGTAGAAAGGTTTGTGCCGGAGGTATTACCTGGAATGGCTTGCTTAAAAAGATCCCATTTGATATTTCTGAGAAACAGTTTGCAAAACAGCAGGTTTTTACCCGTTTTCAACAGATTTGCGTATCGTCCCCGACCCCGATAATCGCCACAGTGAACAGGGAGACACTAGGGCAAAAAATGGCTCTGCAGGCTGTTCAGGCTGGAGCGGAAATTCGTCTCGGTTACCAGGTGATTTCCATCGATACCCAAAATATCCTCTGTGAAAACAAAACAACCGGAAAAAAAGAACGGCTGGATTTTACCTATCTTGTTGGCGCCGACGGTTCTTCCTCTCTGGTGCGAAGGTCACTCGGATTGCCCATTACCGACATCGGAATAGGGATAAACTATCAAATTCCCGGAGACTATCCTGAGATGCAATGGCATTTAAACACTTCTTTATTTGCCAACGGCTATGCCTGGGTCTTTCCCCATCGGGATACCGCATCGATTGGTGCGTATGTTGATTCCAAACGCATGAAGGCCTGTACTTTGAAGGCCAATCTGCTGCACTGGGGAGATAAACACGGTTATCCGTTGAGACAGCATAAGGCCTCGGCGGAATTGATAAATTTTGATTTTCGTGGTTGGCATTTTGGCAATATCTTTCTCGTTGGTGATGCCGCCGGACTGGCCTCCGGCCTTACCGGAGAAGGTATCCATCCGGCGATTATTTCCGGGGAAACGATAGGCCATATTCTTGCAGACCCCCATCATGATACAAGGCCGCTCATAAATCTTATTAAAAACCAGGCAATTCACCGAAATATGGTAAATATTACCGGAAAGAGTCGCACCCTTGCAACAATGGTCTCAGAGATTGTAACCTTCTGTCTAAAAACAAAGCTCCTTAATTTCAGCCACATTGAGATGGCTCTTTGACTCTTTGTTGCAACAGATCACTGTGGATTGACAATGCAGAAAAAAAGCAGAAAACAATTGTTACTGATCAATGCAACATTCATAGTCATCTGTGCCGCAATCCTCATTATTCTTTTCAAGGCCCCGAAAGAAACGACTTCCCCCCTCCCCCATGATGATACTCACAATCCTTTTTTTTCCATAGCAAGCAAAAAAGAGGCAGAGCAATCCTGTCTTTCTTGTCATGACCGGGGCAAGGAAGCTCCGCTGCCGGACAATCATCCCCCAAAGTATCGCTGTCTATTTTGTCACAAGCGCAACCGCTAATTCCATTTCTAAATCAAGCGTTAACTTCAGCGGCTGCGCTGTGCGGCTCCTCGCCGTACTTCTTTGTACTGTCTCGTCGCTGCTCGCTTGCCTTTTCGTTCCCATCTTGATTTAGAAATGGAATAACTTCTTTGGGAGTTCTCCAAAATTATCTGCTTTTATCAACTATTTCATAAACATCCCTTGAGAGATTCTGCATGTTGGCGATTCTTTCGAGTTGCCCGCACATCAATCTTTGCCGCTCCGTATCATAGCGTTTCCAATGAATCAGGGGAGCTACCAGGCGAGCGGCAATCTGGGGATTAATTGTGTTCAGTTCAAGGATTCTGTCGGCAAGAAATGTGTATCCGGCGCCGGTTTTCTCATGAAACCGAACATGGTTATTGGCGCAGAAGGCACCGATAAGGGCGCGTACCTTGTTGGGATTTTCTATTGAAAATGACGGATTATCAGTAAGCAGGTCGACATTTTTGAGTGTATTTGGAAGAATTGAGATGGCTTGTAGGGTAAACCACTTGTCGAGTACCAGCGGGTCGCCAACCCATTTATTATAAAAATCGCTAAGCACCTCCTGGCGCATCTTATGGTCGAGATTAACCAAGTTTGCAAGGGCAGCTATACAGTCCGTCATGTTGGTTGCCGATCGATATTGCTCGACACACAGGGCGAGGTGCTCTTCCGGCAGCGGATCAAGAGCCATAAGGTAAGCAAGAGCCACATTTTTTAAGCTTCTCCGACCCATGGCCTCGGCGGTCAGAAGATACTTCCCCTTCTCCCGGTTGTTTAAATAAGTCTGCATAAAGGTCGGAACATTTTGACGCGCCAATTGACTTTTCACTAATTGTCTGGCGCTGTGCAGCGAATCAGGATCAATAATCTCCATATCCTGTGCCAATGTTGTTTCTGGAGGTAAGCTCAGGGAGAGGGCCAAAAGCGCCGGGTCTTCAACTTCGCGTCTAAGGCTGTGAAAAACCGCAGCAGCATAGTGTTCGTCAAGGCTTGGGTGAAGATTGTGGCGGAGCTGTTCAGCTATTTCCAGTATGACCTCACCGGCTAACCGGGCGGAGGCTTCCCAACGATTAAAGAGATTGGAATCATGGCGCATGAGAAAGGCTAATTGTTCACGGGACTGAAACGGCGCCACCCTGACCGGTGCAGAAAAATCTCGTAAAAACGAAACAACTGGTTGTTCTTTGATCCCGTGAAAGACGAACGCTTGCTCACTTTCACGAAGCTGGAGAATCGAGGTGCCCTCGTGCTCTTCTTTAAGCAAATTTGCACCGTTTACTCCGAGAAGACCGACGGCAAGGGGCATATGAAAGGGCTGTTGCGACGTCAGGTCGGGAGTATGGGCCAAACTCTGCTTTACCACCAGTCGATATTCTTCTTGTTTCTCTAGCCACTCCCCTTGAACCTGAAGAAAAGGAGTACCAGCCTGGCTGTACCAGTTTTGGAATTGGTCAAGGTTTATGTCGGAGGCATCACGCATTGCAGCAACGAAATCATCGCAGGTTACCGCCTGCCCGTCGTGTCTTGCAAAATAGAGATCCATGCCCCGGCGAAATTTTTCTTTACCTAGGAGAGTGTGCATCATGCGAATGACTTCAGCCCCCTTGTTGTAGACCGTAGCAGTGTAAAAATTATTGATTTCCATATAGCAATCCGGCCTTACCGGGTGGGCCATTGGCCCCGCATCCTCCTTAAACTGAAAATTTTTCAACTGCCGTACATCGTCGATTCTTTGAACTGCCGATGAATTCATGTCGGAAGAAAACTCCTGGTCACGAAACACCGTCAAGCCCTCCTTCAGGCTGAGTTGAAACCAGTCCCGGCAAGTTACCCGATTGCCAGTCCAATTATGAAAGTATTCGTGGGCAATGACTCCTTCAATTCCCAAATAGTCCTGATCGGTTGCTGTTTCCGGGGAAGACAGGACAAATTTGGCGTTGAAAATGTTCAATCCTTTGTTTTCCATAGCCCCCATATTGAAGTCCTCAACGGCAACGATCATGAAAGTGTCGAGGTCGTATTCCAGACCATACACCTGTTCGTCCCAGCGCATTGCCTTCTTGAGGGAATCCATGGCGTGCCGACACTTTCCCTCATTTCGGTTCTCAACAAAGATCTTCAGGGTGATTTTTTTGCCGGACCTGGTTACAAATTCATCTTCCAGACTGACAAGTCGACCGGCTACCAGGGCAAAAAGATAACACGGCTTAGGAAATGGATCTTGCCAGACGGCATAATGACGATTGCCGTCAAGGTTTCCGCTTTCCAGCAAATTGCCGTTTGACAACAGAATCGGGCACGTTTGTCGGTCGGCCTCGATTCGGGTGGTGAACCTGGTTAAAACATCAGGTCGGTCCGGATAATAGGTTATCGTACGAAAACCTTCAGCCTCACATTGGGTGCAATAGTTGCTGCTGGAGCGATACAAGCCTTCCAGAGCGGTATTCTTTGCCGGATCAATTCTGGTGACCGTAGTCAAGGTGAAGGCGGCTGGTGGATCGCTGAGACATAAAGTCTTGTCATTTACACGATAGCGGTGAGCGGATACATTACTTCCGTCCATGCTGATTGACACAAGTTCCAGTTTTTCCCCAAACAACAGCAAGGGCGGGTTGTCATTTTTTGAAAGAGGGTTTTTCCGATACTCAGTGCGTGCTGTGACAATGGTCTGTTCTTCAAAAAGTTCAAATTTCAGATGCAGATGTTCAATTGTATAATCAAAAACTGCGTAATCCTTTCTATATATAGGTACCTTTTGCGCATCTTTCATCGTTAAATCCTTTTAACCGGAAACCTCGGGGTGCAAGAGTTGCTGGTTGACAGCACTCACCATTTAATTATATTTACAATTTGTTTAACTATTATTGCTTGTCATCAACGTAACTCCTTTTCTTTATAAAACAACCGAGAAACCTATAAATGATTACAATTAATGAGCATTACCTGAAACTGCAAGCTTCCTACCTCTTTTCTGATATCGCCAAACGTGTGGCCGCTTTTCAAAAAATGTATCCCGAGCGTGATATCATCAAACTGGGGATCGGAGATGTTACTAAAGGATTACCCCCTGCCTGTATTACCGCCTTGCATAAGGCCGTCGATGAAATGGCCGAGGATGTAAGCTTCAAGGGTTATGGTCCCGAGCAGGGTTACGAGTTTCTCCGGGAGGCGATCGCCGTCAATGATTTCAGAAGCCGTGGCGCCGATATTTCAGCCGACGAGGTTTTTGTCAGCGACGGCGCAAAATGCGATACCGGCAATATCCAGGAATTGTTCACCCAAGATATCAGGATTGCCATTTCCGACCCGGTCTATCCGGTATATCTCGATACCAATGTTATGGCCGGTCGTACCGGCAACTTCGCCGACGGTAGATTTCCAGGAATAGTCTATCTCGAAAGTACCAAGGATAATAATTTCGTGCCTTCCCTACCAAGCCAAGAAGTCGATCTGATCTATCTTTGCTTTCCCAATAACCCTACCGGTTCAACGATCTCCAAGGCCGAACTGAAAAAATGGGTTGAGTATGCCCACGAACACAAGGCACTCATCTTGTTTGATGCCGCCTATGAGGCCTTTATTCGTGACGAATCCCTGCCGAAGTCGATTTTTGAGATCGAAGGCGCAAAAGAAGTAGCCATTGAGTTTCGCAGCTACTCAAAAAGTGCCGGTTTTACCGGTACAAGGTGTGCGTATACCGTCGTTCCAAAACAGTGCCGGGCATACGATAAAGCCGGTAATATGCACTTTATCCATGCTCTGTGGAATCGCCGTCATTGCACTAAATTCAACGGTGTCTCCTATCCGGTGCAACGCGCCGCCGAAGCAGTGTATAGCAAGGAAGGCAAGATGCAGACAAAAGCCCTGATCGATTATTATATGGCCAATGCCGACCTGGTGTGCGCCACCATGGACAAATTGGGATATGAGTACGTTGGCGGAAAGAATTCACCGTATATCTGGATTGACGGTAAAATGGACTCCTGGGCTTTCTTTGACATGCTTCTCACTCAGGCGGGTGTCGTCTGTACTCCGGGGGCGGGTTTTGGTAAATGCGGCAGCGGCTATATCAGAATTTCCGCCTTTAACAGTCAGGAAAAAGTTCGGGAAGCCATGCAAAGATTAACCGATATGCTGTCGCCGCAATAAACTGCAGCGAGGACAGAACGTAAGTCAGTCTACAAAGTTCTGTCCTTTCCATAGAAGTAAGGAAGGCATGCTCCGGTCAGTAGGAAAGTATTGCCGGTTTGAAATGAATCTTTTCTTTGATGCCTGCCATCTCTATCACCTTCACCGTGCCATAGCCCTGCAGCCAGAGGCTAACGCCGTCGACAAGTCTTTCCGGAGCAGAAGCTCCAGCGGTTATTCCGATTCTTTTTTTACCAAGAATCCACGTCGGATCAATGTCTTGAAAATCATCGATAAGATGCGCCTCGACCCCACACAATGCAGCTACCTCTCTCAACCTGTTGGAATTTGAGCTGTTCTTCGAACCGACGACAAAAAGAAGATCTGATTTTTCAGCCAATTGTTTGACGGCATCCTGACGGTTTTGGGTGGCAAAACAGATATTCGACCCGGGGCCTTTAATATCGGTAAACCGATTTTTTAAAATCGTTACAATGCCAATGATATCATTGCTGTTGAGTGTTGTCTGGGTAACATAGGCAACTTTTTGCACATCGGCGACCTCAACCGCCTCCGCCTCTTGCTCATCTGCAACAATGTGCACCCGGTCGGCCACACGACCGGCAGTCCCTTCGACCTCGGGATGTTTATGGTGACCGACAATGACCACATCATAGCCCATGGCATGATATTTCTCCGCCATGCCATGGACACTGGTGACCAGAGGACAGGTTGCATCAATAGTGCGAAGTCCCAGTTCTCCAGCTTTTTGTTCGATTGATCGGGAGACCCCATGGGCGCTGAAGATACATACTCCTCCTTGGGGTACGTCGCCCAGATGTTCAACAAAAACAGCCCCCAATGCTGCCAATTCGGAGATCACATGCTTGTTGTGAACTATCTCGTGCAGGACATACACAGGCTTACCGTATCGCCGCAAGCAGAGTTTGACGGTTTCAATCGCCCTCTCCACACCGGCGCAAAAGCCGCGTGGAGAGGCAAGAAAAACGGTGAATTGTTTAACCATGGAGTTTTCTAGCCGATGAAAATCGTTTAATAATTTGGAATAATTAAAACCGGAACCATAGCAATTCGACTCACCCTCCTTGCGGTTGATCCCATGACCCTTAAGCCCCTTACTCTTCTTGTTGATTTGCCGACGATTATCATATCTGCTTTTTCTTCTTCCGATACACGCAGAATTTCTTCACTGGGTTTACCTGCCACGACCATGAGTTCTTTAACACTTGAGCAAATCTTTTCTTCTTCACATTCCTCTTCGAAAAAGCGCCGCAATCGGTCTTTCATCCTGACAAGCAACTCTTTCATCGACTCTTTTAGCATTGCCTCGGAAAAATCCTGTGAAATATAGGCGCTTATGACAGCCTTTGCAGTCTCGCCAACAGGTTCAACCACATGCAGCATGATAATCTTGGCATCATACAATTTAGCCAAGGCCAGAGCATGACGAAACACTGGGCGGGTCTGCTCACCCAGGTCGGTTGCATACAAAATCGTAGATATTTTTGGGGTATTTTTCATACGTATCTCCTGATGAAAGGTTTTAAAAAAAGTGTTGTCGCGGAATAGTTGTTTTAAAATTTCGGTTTGAAAAGCATAACCACTTTTATGAAATAAAAATACAAATGACTGTTTGGGACCCTCAGAGGAAAGAACAGATATAAGATATTAGCAAGTTGTAGGCCAATTATTGCTACGAATAGCTAATGTTATGCTATTTATAATAATGATGAAAAAGGTCAACCAATATGCGCGAATATTTTCCAATTGCAACCAATTGTTGATATTTTTAATTATATTCAATATGTTATATATATGGACGTAATTGATTGGATGTCACAGCTCTCTGTTGGCGGAAATCCACCATTTTTTTTTCTACCGGCAATGAGCTTTGCAAACAAGATTTGATTGCAGTTCTCGCGTAAGGGTATGGGGGGAAATGGCAACCAATCTTCAACAAACGACTCATCAATTGTAATATCTTCTGCCCAGCTACTTCTTTCATCGATCGATTCTGAAGGTATTGGGTGGATTTCCCCATATGGTGAAAGGATAATTGGCCGGAATCCGCCACTCTATAATTCAGGATTGGTAAAAGATCCTTCACTGTGATACAATTTCTCTGAAATTCACGTATATTTGTATCATTGGTGCTATTTTTGCTACAATCACGCCTGAACCGAAGTTTGGTTCAAGGCACCCTCACGATGACAGAGGAAGATAACCTCGCTGCATCGAAGACACAACATTTTAACCCAACAGGTAATGGAGGAGAATCATGTTTCAGAAAGCGACAAAGGCATTTACGGTACTGAGTATTTCAGCGGCCCTTTTGGCCACCCCTGTGTTTGCCGAACCGATTTCCATCAAGTTCAGTCATGTCGTCGCGGTTGATACCCCAAAAGGCCAGGCCGCCGAATTTTTCAAGAAAAAGGCCGAAGAATTGACCCAGGGCAAGGTTAAAATTGAATTGTACCCGAACAGTCAGTTGTACAAAGACAAGGAAGAAATGGAAGCTTTGCAGCTTGGTGCCGTCCAAATGCTGGCCCCTTCACTTGCCAAATTCGGCCCTCTGGGTGCCAAGGAATTTGAGGTCTTCGATCTGCCCTTCATCTTCAACAATGATGCCGATCTTCACAAAGTAACAGCCGGGCCAGTTGGCCAAGCACTCTTTGCAAAGCTTGAACCAAAAGGAATCAAAGGCCTTGCATATTGGGACAACGGTTTTAAATCCTTTTCCGCCAATACACCCATTAAAACCCCTGAAGATCTGAAAGGTAAAAAACTCCGTATCCAGTCTTCCAAGGTCCTCGAAGAGCAGATGCGTGAATTGAAATCTCTTCCGCAGGTAATGCCGTTCTCCGAGGTATATCAAGCCCTGCAGACCGGTGTTGTCGATGGTACCGAAAACCCGATCTCCAATTTTTATACCCAAAAGATGCAAGAAGTACAGAAATACCTGACCATAACTAATCACGGTTACCTCGGTTATGCGGTTATCGTCAACAAAAAGTTCTGGGAAGAGCTCCCAACCGATGTTCGCGGTCAACTTGAGACTGCCATGAAAGAAGCGACTGTTTACGCCAACTCGATCGCCCAGAAGAAAAATGACGAAGATCTCGCAGCAGTCAAAGCCAGCGGCAAGACCGAAGTTACTGTCCTGACCGATGCAGAACGAGCCGCTTTTAGAAAAGTCCTTATCCCCGTGCATGAGAAGATGACCAGCCGTATCGGCAAAGAAACCATTGATGCGGTATACCAGGCAGTTGGTTTCACCAAATAGCGATTACTTAGAGACGGAAGGTGAGAGGGCGGGTGATATCAGTCGCCGCCCTCCTCCATCCCGGGAGGATATGGCATAAATGAAAGTTTTAAATCACCTTGAAGAATGGCTCATCACCTTTCTCATGGGAGGGGCGACCCTGATCATCTTTCTAGCGGTAGGGCACCGATATATCGCCGGTTGGCCAATTCCGGTTGTGCAGGATTGGATGCTTTCCCTGAACTTTGGCTGGGCTCAGGAATTGTGCATCATCATGTTCGTTTGGATGGCCAAATTCGGCGCTGCCTACGGTGTTCGAACCGGCATCCACGTTGGTGTCGATGTCCTGATAAACCAAATGAAAAAGCCGATGCGCGGAAAATTTATTATCTTCGGCTTGCTTGCCGGTGCAACCTTCACGGCGATTGTTGCCACGCTCGGTGGCTTATTTATCTGGGATAACGGTATGCACTATGCTGTTTTCACTCTTCTGGGTGTGCCAACAGGAACTCTCCCACAGGGACCGACCACTCCCGATCTCGAATGGCCGACCTGGATAGTCTATAGTGCTGTACCCTTTGGGTCCTCACTCATGTGCTTTCGTTTTCTCCAGGTCATGGTCAACTTTGTAAAATCCGGCGAGCTGCCACACCATGATCATGGGCATGTGGACGGTATCGATGAAGTGGTTATTCCAGCGGAAGGATCGCAAATGGTAATAAGAGAAAAAATACAACCTGAAGAACAGGATATCGACCAGAAAGGACAAGACGGTCAGGAGGACAAAAAATGAGCGCCCTCATCATCTTTGCTATCTTGCTCACTCTGATGCTGACTGGAATGCCGATATCCATTTCCCTGGGTCTTACAGTATTGACCTTTCTCTTCACCATGACCCAAGTGCCCCTTGAAGCGGTGGCCCTCAAGCTTTTTACCGGCATTGAGAAATTTGAAATCATGGCCATCCCCTTCTTTATCCTCGCCGGTAACTTTCTCACCCATGGTGGAGTTGCCCGTCGGATGATTAACTTTGCCGCGTCGATGGTCGGCCACTGGTATGGCGGTCTTGCTCTCGCCGGCGTTCTTGCCTGTGCCCTGTTCGCCGCCGTATCCGGATCTTCACCTGCTACAGTTGTAGCTATCGGCTCCATCCTCCTTCCCGGCATGGTAAAAGCCGGTTTTCCAATGAAATTTGGTGCCGGCGTCATTGCCACCTCAGGGGCTTTGGGAATCTTGATTCCACCTTCCATCGTCATGGTTATGTATTCGGTCGCCACCAACACCTCGGTGGGAGCCCTCTTTATGGCCGGGGTTATACCTGGATTGGTGATGGCCTCAATGCTCGGCGGTGTAACCTGGTACCGGGCGAAAAAATTCAACTACCCGCGCCAACCTAAAGCCTCGTGGCGTGAACGTCTCCGCACCTTTCGTGCATCAGCCTGGGGTTTGATGCTCATCATTGTGGTCATGGGCGGTATTTATTCGGGTATCTTTACCCCGACGGAAGCCGCCGCGATGAGTGCCGTCTATGCCTTTTTCGTCGCCGTGTTCGTCTATAAGGACATGGGCCTCAAGGATGTGCCGAAAGTCTTACTCAATTCGGCCAACATGTCGGCGATGCTGCTCTATATCATCACCAATGCCGTCATGTTCTCGTTCATTCTGGCCAACGAAAATATCCCGCAGGAGCTGGCAAGTTGGCTTCTTTCAAAGGGACTCGGGCAAATCGCCTTCTTGTTGGCAGTCAATGTGCTGCTGCTGATGGCCGGTAACTTTATGGAACCATCATCCATCGTCTTGATCTTCGCCCCGATTCTCTTTCCGGTGGCAATAAAACTTGGCGTTGATCCAGTCCATTTCGGCATCATGATGGTGGTGAATATGGAGGTCGGCATGTGCCATCCCCCGGTGGGACTGAATCTTTATGTCGCTTCGGGTATTACCAAGATGGGTATCACTGAACTTACCGTTGCCGTCTGGCCTTGGCTGTTGACCATGTTGGTTTTCTTGGTTGGTGTAACCTACTGGCCGACTCTGTCTATCTGGCTGCCGCGGGCACTTGGCATGATGTGACACATCCTTTTTTGTGCCGACGTAGCAGATTAATCTCGTCTGCTACGTTAACAACTATTTATAATCACTCTTTTTTAAACCGTATTTTCGCATCTTGTCGTAGAGGGTCTTTCTGGGAATATCAAGGATGGTCATGACATCCTTGATGCTTCCGCCGGAAGAAACCAGGGCTTGTTCGATAAGGCTCCTTTCAAAACAGTCGACCTGTTGGGGAAGAGAGTGACTCAGCGGCGGTTCGGTTCCCGCCTGCATTTTCTCAAGTGACCAATCGAATTGACGACCCAAAAGGACATAGCGTTCAGCGAAGTTTCTCAATTCCCGAACATTACCGGGCCATGCATAGGACATTAATACATTCATCTGCGATCTGCTTGGCAGAGAGACCTCCTGCTGGTACCTATGGCCGGCAACAAGAAGGAAATGGTGAAAGAGGAGGGGAATATCTTCTCGTCTCTCGCGCAAGGGAGGAATTGTCAGGCTTACTACATTGAGGCGGTAATACAGATCTTGTCGAAAGGTACCCTGCGCCGCCGCATCCAGCAGATCAACCTTAGATGCGGCAACAACTCGGAGATCAATGGGGATAATGCGGTTCGATCCAAGCCGTTCAATTGAGCGTTCCTGCAAAACGCGCAGCAGATTTATCTGCACCCGCAAAGGCATCGACTCAATTTCGTCAAGAAGCAGAGTGCCACCGTTGGCGTGTTCAAATTTACCGATACGCATCGATTTCGCATCGGTAAAGGCCCCCGCTTCATGACCAAACAGTTCACTCTCCATAATTGACTCAGCAACCGCGCCGCAATTGATTGCCACAAAGTTTTTTTCTCTTCTCCTGCTGTTCTCATGCAAAGCCCTTGCCACCAATTCCTTGCCGGTGCCGGTTTCGCCTAGAACCAGTACGTCTGCCCCGGTGTCGGCAACCCGGGCAATGGTACTTCGGAGTTTTTCCATCGCCGGTGTTCGGCCGATAAGTCTCGGCCCGGGGGCGCTGTGCAATTCAAGCTCTCGCCGGAGATTGCGATTTTCCAGGGTCAGCGCCCGTTTTTCCAGACCACGCAGTACGGTTTTCACCAGTCTTTCAGCGGAATAGGGTTTTTCGATGAAATCATAGGCACCATCGCGCATCGCTTTGACCGCTGTGGTAATATCACCGTGGCCGGTGATAAGAATAACCGGCAAATCTCGATCAATTTTCTGAACCTCGAGGAGAAACTGCAGTCCGTCCATATTCGGCAGACGAATGTCGCAAACTATGATGCCGGACCATTCACTGGTGAGAATTTCCAGTCCACGTTCTGCATATTCTTCACAAATAACGTCAAGATCTACCAGTTCAAGTGTCTGTTTGTTGGCTTGTCGTATGTGCTTCTCGTCATCAATAAAAAGGACCTTTGCATTTGCCGCCATAGCACTATTTTGTTCTCTCTAAGATAAATTCAAAGCGAGCCCCGCCCTTGCTCATAACAAGACGTATCTGCCCACCAAAATCCCTCACTATTCGGTCGCTTATGGTTAAACCCAGGCCTAGCCCCTGCCCCGATTTTTTGGTGGTGAAAAAGGGCTCAAAGATGTCTTGAAGATGTTCTTCCGCAACCCCCGGTCCATTATCTTCAACGGCAACCACCACTTTTGCTTCCGCTCCGGTACATTCTATCTTTATTTTTTTGACGTCCTGTCCTTCCATGGCCTGCATAGCATTGGAAATGAGATTCACCAGCACCTGCTGCAAGAGTACATGATTGGCACGAACCTCAAGATCAGGAGGATGCACCTTGATGATCGGTACAATATCGGCTTTTTTCAAGCTCGGGGTTAAAATTTCCAAAGCGCCGTCGATGACCCCATGCAAAGGTACGGCAACGATCTGGCCGCTCGATTTTTTTGAAAAGAGTTTCAGCTGAACTCCGATTTGCGCCATCCGTTCCGTTAATTCGCCGATCTGTTCAAGGTTCCACATGGTCTCATCCATGCGCCCTTTTTTAAGGAATTGTTTGCCGTTATCGGCATAACTGCGAATAGCAGCCAGGGGTTGATTGAGTTCATGATTGATTCCTGCTGACATCTGCCCGAGAACGGCGAGTTTGGCTGCGTGGATAAGTTCCTTGCGGGTTCTCTTTAACTTCACTTCCGTCTGTTGTCTGTCGAGGACCTCTTGCCGCAACAATTCGTTGGTTTCGGTAAGTTGCTGTGTTCGGTCAAGAACCCTGGATTCCAGGAGTTCGTTGGCTTCCCGTAAGGCCTTCTTGCTTTCCTTCTCTATCCTGTCCAGTTCTGTCAGGCGATGTTTTCGTTGCACAAGAAGGAGTGTCATAATGTAAAAAATTGTCAATCCCAGGGTTACTAGAATGTTTACCAGCAGGACTCTCGTCTGCAGTTGTTTGGTGTCCGACAAAATATGGACATCCCACCCGGCATGCGGCATCAACTGCGACTGTTTCAATATGCTCTTCTTCCCTGCACCTTTTCCGCCATCAAGAGTGAGAATCTGCATGCCATTTCCATAGGAAACAGTCGATTCAGCAAGCGGGATAAGGGCGGTATCCGGATATCTTCTGTTTTCCTCAATACTTTTCAAAACGGTTGGAGCTAAGGGCTGGAAGGTTTTATATCGCCAATCCGGATTGGTCGTGATAAAAACGACTCCATCCGGATCGCTTACCAGAAAAATTTCATCCCGGTCCGCCCACTTCTGTTCAATGGAATCAATATCGATTTTAATGGCAACCACGCCCAGGACCTCATCGTCACTTCTGACTGGATAGGCAAAATAATAACCGCGCTTGGAAGACGCTGTGCCGATGGCGAAATACCGTCCGAGGTTACCCTTCAGCGCTTCTTGAAAATAAGGCCGATAACTGAAATTGATGCCTATAAAAGGGTGCTTTTCATTCCAATTGCTGGCGGCAATAGTTAATCCATCCTTGTTCATCAAATAGGTGTCCAGGGCGTCACTCACCCGGTTAATGGTTTCCAGATACTTGTTGAGGGTTTCAAGGCGATGGTCGTCAAGGGGGTCAAGAAGCGTACGTAGCAGATTGCTGTCAATCGCCAACAATTCCGGAAGACTTTCATACTTGCCCAATATTCCTTGAAGATAGTTGATATAGAGTTCAAGACGGATATTTCCCTGAACTTTAAGTTCCACCAAACCCCTCCGGTAAGTCCAGGTGGATACTGCATTGAGTATGATGAGGAGGAGGATGCAAAATACGAGAAAACTGATACTTCCTTTTTGCCTCTTCGTTACGATCATCCTCATAGTTGCTATCTATTCAATTATAAAACAGTTTATGAACCTTCTTGTTGAAGGACGAGGGAAAATCAATTACATAGAAGGAGATGATGAACAATACTTTCTAAGACATAAGCTATTCATGCAAACTACCTGCCACCTTTATCTTATCTCAATACCAACAGCTCGGATAGCCTCCTTGACTTCTGAAATAGTCACCTCTTGCCTGTGAAAAATTCCCGCTGCTAAAGCCGCGTCTGTCGTTGTTCCCTGAAAAACATCGACAAAGTGCGAGGCTCGGCCTGCGCCGCTTGAGGCAATAACGGGAATGGTTACCGACTGTTTCACCAGGTTTATCAATTCCAGGTCAAAACCACTGCTGGTACCATCCCGGTCTATACAATTCAGTAACACTTCACCGGCTCCCAATTCCTCACAGCTTTTGACCAATTGAACAACATCAATATCCCGTCCCTCTCTGCCGCCTTTGACCGTACACTGATACCAGCAATACGCCTCGCCACCGGGGCCTGGATATACCGTAGTTATGGTTGTATGGGCAGTTTCCTTCGGGGAATGAACATACACGCGGCGCGGGTCAACCGAGATGACAACCGCCTGTGCGCCATAGACAAATGATATTTGTTCAATTGCACTTTTTCCCGTTTTTTTGCCAGTCCTCAGATATTCCTCCACGGCATACACCGCATCGCTGCCGATCGATACCTTGTCGGCACCGGAGCGAAAGTAGGTGGAAGCAACATCAAGAGAAGTCGAGACCTTGCCGGCAGCGTCTGTGAATTCTCTTATCCCACCACCGATGGTGAGGGGGACGAAAACATTCTCCGATGTTTTTTCCAATACCTCGAGCATGGGTTGGTCTTGAAGCGGATAATCCCTAAACCCG
>JBBQVT010000004.1:0-63322 GCA_038211245.1 Desulfobulbales bacterium
CGTGAGTCTTGAAGCAGGAGTTGAGATGGTCATGCCCGGTGACAACATTACCGCGTCAGTTGAACTCATCACTCCGATTGCCATGGATGTCGGTTTGCGATTCGCCATTCGTGAGGGCGGACGTACTGTTGGTGCCGGCGTTATTAGTGAAATTATTGCCTAAAGGTTAGTAATGATACCTACAGAAAAAATCCGAATTCGTCTGAAAGCCTACGATCATAAACTGCTCGATCAATCAACGACTGAAATCGTTGACACCGCAAGAAGAACCGGATCTGCAGTAGCTGGGCCGATTCCTTTGCCGACTACCATAAATAAGTTTTGTGTTCTTCGGTCTCCGCATGTCGACAAAAAGTCGCGAGAACATTTTGAAATGAGGACCCATCGTCGTTTATTAGACATTTTAGAGCCGACTCAGCAGACCATCGATTTGCTCATGAAGCTTGAATTGTCTGCGGGCGTCGATGTTGAAATTAAGTTGCCGTAATCGGCAATACCTAAAAGTTAATTGAAGCATCGGGTAAAGTTATGCCAAAGTCAATGGGTATATTAGGGAAAAAAATTGGAATGACCCGGGTGTACAGCGAACTTGGTGAGGCTATTCCAGTTACTGTTATTGAAGCCGGACCTTGTAAGGTTCTTCAAGTTAAAACCGAGGCGAGCGATGGATATTCAGCCATCCAAATTGGTTTTGCCGAAAAGAAAGCATCCAGGGTAAGCAAGCCAATGGCCGGTCATTTTAAAAAATCAGGCTCTCAAAGCTTTTATTTTGTCCGAGAATTTCGAGTGACCGATGCTACTCTTTATGAGGTCGGCCAGGAAATCTCACTTGACACTGTCGTTAAAGTTGGCGATAAAGTCGATGTTCAGGGCACAAGTAAAGGCAGAGGTTTTCAGGGTGTCATCAAACGTCATGGCTTTAGTGGTGGCGGTTCAGGGCATGGTTCGATGTTTCATCGCGCCCCTGGCTCTATCGGTTGCAGTGCCTACCCTTCAAGGGTTATAAAAGGAAAAAAGATGCCGGGACGGATGGGCAATGACAGCGTTTTACGAAAAAATGTCGTAATAGTTGATATCCGCACCGAAGAAAATGTTGTTCTCTTGAAAGGACCACTTCCTGGAGCGAAAAACGGCCTGTTGAAGATTTTCACAAAACAATAAAATTTGGGTCTGAACAGGTTCGAGGAGATACATATGTCTACTATTAATATAGTTAACACCAAGAATGAAAGTGTTGGCGAAATCGAGCTCAATGACGAAGTCTTCAACCGAGAAGTTAAGGAGCATGTTCTGCATGAGGTTGTTCGTATGCAGCGCGCTGGCAGAAGAGCTGGTAATGCATGCACCAAGACAAGAGTTGAGGTGAGTGGCGGCGGCAGAAAGCCGTGGCGCCAAAAAGGAACCGGTCGGGCGAGATCAGGAAGTAATACCTCGCCGCTTTGGCGAGGTGGTGGTGTGGCTTTCGGTCCGAAGCCGAGAGATTACAGTTTCAAGCTGAATCGCAAGGTGAAACAACAAGCTGTTGCTATGGCTGTCAGCGCTCGTTTCCAGGAAGGTAACCTCATTGTCATAAACGAATTTACTTTGGAGCGCATTAAAACGAAGGACTTTGTTGGTGTGATGGACGTACTTGATGTTGCAAACGGCCTTATCGTTACGGACTCTGCTTCCGAGAATCTAACAAAATCGTCAAGCAACGTTCATGGTTATAAAGTGCTTTCTTCTGACGGACTCAATGTTTATGATATTCTTCTTCATAAAAAGTTGATTTTGGTACAACCGGTAATTGAAAGCCTTGAAAAGAGGTTGATGGCATGAAAAACATTTATAGTGTATTACAGGGGCCCTGTCTCACCGAGAAAGCCGCCTTGTTACAAGAAATAGATGGCAAAGTAATATTCAAAGTCCATCCTAAGGCGAACAAGATAGAAGTAAAAAAGGCAGTTGAACTTATGTTTAATGTCAAGGTCAAGGATGTTAAGACTGCCAAAATTCACGGAAAGAAAAAAAGAGTTGGAAAAACAGTTGGCTTTACCAGTGATTGGAAAAAGGCCTATGTTACCTTGTCAGAAGGGAAAATCAACTTCGCAGATGAACTATAATCATTCATATTTCGATTTTAATTTCATCATCACCTTCTATGTGAATGATTCTATCTAATCTAATATTGATGGAGCGATTGGGAAATCATGGCTATTAAAGTATACAAACCAACATCTGCTGGTAAGCGACAACATGTGTCGGCAAAGAATCCAGATCTGTCTAAGAACGGGCCTGAGAAAGGTCTTGTTTGCAGTCTGACAAAAACCGGCGGAAGAAATAATTACGGCAGAATCACCTCTCGTCACATCGGTGGTGGGCATAAACGCAAGTATCGTCTGATTGATTTCAAACGCAATAAAACAGATATTGATGCAAAGGTTGTTGCGATCGAGTACGATCCCAATCGCTCTGCAAATATCGCTTTATTGAACTACGTCGATGGAGAAAAGAGATATATCTTGTCACCAGATGGAATCTCGGTAGGTGATACAATTGTTGCGGGTGATACTGTAGATATTCAACCGGGCAATTGTCTTCCTTTAGTTAATATACCCCTTGGAACTGTTATTCATAACATTGAAATGAAGATAGGAAAGGGTGCGCAATTGGTCCGCAGTGCGGGTGCGGGTGCTCAACTGATGGCCAAGGAGAGTGGCTATGTGCTTGTTCGATTGCCTTCAGGAGAAGTGAGGAAGTTTAATAACTTCTGTCGTGCCTGTATTGGTCAGGTTGGCAACAGGGAACATGAGAGCCAAAAACTCGGGAAAGCAGGTAGAAATCGCTGGAAAGGAATCCGCCCTCATGTTCGTGGTGTCGCGATGAACCCAGTGGATCATCCGATGGGTGGTGGTGAAGGGAAAAGTTCTGGCGGAAGACATCCATGTAGTCCTTGGGGTATACCATCAAAAGGCTATAAAACCAGGAAAAACAAGGCTTCTGACACGATGATTGTTAAGAAGAGATCATAAGGAACAAGGAGTAATGTATGTCACGCTCAGTTAAAAAAGGTCCTTTCGTTGACGATCATTTATTTAAAAAAGTGGTTGAAGCTGCCGAAAGTGGCTCACGGAAAGTTATTAAAACCTGGTCAAGACGTTCCGATATCGGTCCGGAAATGGTTGGACTAACCTTTGCCGTGCATAACGGAAAAAAATTCATACCTGTTTTTGTAACCGAGAATATGGTTGGTCATAAGTTGGGAGAGTTTTCTCCAACAAGAACCTTTTACGGACATGCAGCAGATAAGAAGGGCAAAAAATAAATGGAAATCATTGATTTCCGGCTGAATACTCATCAGGAGTAAGATCTATGGAAGCACGAGCCGTAGGAAAAAATATTAGAATTTCGCCACAAAAGGCAAGACTTGTTGCTGATGTGGTAAGAGGGATGGGCGTTGATCAGGCTATAACGACACTTCGCTTTATGCCCAAAAAAGGTGCTGGTATCATTAAAAAAGTCCTCGAATCTGCGGTTGCCAACGCCACTCATGATGACCAGGCTGATGTTGACAATCTTTTTGTTAAAAAGATCATTATTGACGGCGGGCCTACCCTTAAAAGGATTAGTCCAAGGGCGCAGGGCAGAGCTACTGGTATCATTAAAAGGACAAGCCATATCACTGTTGTTCTAGATGAGAATTAATTAATTCTCATCTTGATGAGACTGTGACTCACTTTTAACTCTTAATTGAACAATGGAATTGTTGGAGGTCTGTTTTGGGGCAGAAGGTTAATCCACAAGGACTTAGATTGAATATTACCCGGACGTGGGACTCGATCTGGTATGCAGATAAGGAGTATACCACTTATCTGATTGAAGATCAAAAAGTCAAAAAGTTTCTTAAAAAACGGCTCCAGCATGCTGGACTATCCAAGGTAAATATTGAACGTACCGGTGAACAGGTGCGAGTCAAGTTATTTACTGCCAGACCGGGTATAGTGATCGGAAAAAAAGGTGCCGAAATTGAGATTCTCAAGAAAGAACTCGAAAATCTCATACCTCGCAAGGTTTCCCTGGATATCCAAGAAGTGAGGAGACCAGAGGCTGATGCTCAACTCGTTGCTGAAAATATTGCACAGCAACTTGTACGACGCGTTGCTTTTCGGCGGGCAATGAAGAAGGCAGTAAGCTCTGCCTTGCGCTTTGGTGTGCAAGGTATAAAAATCTCTTGCTCTGGACGGTTGGGAGGCGCAGAGATGTCACGCTGCGAATGGGTTCGTGAAGGCAGAGTACCACTTCATACACTTCGTGCAGACATTGACTACGCACTCGCCGAAGCTAACACCACCTATGGAATCATTGGCGTTAAAGTCTGGATTTTTAATGGTGAAGTATTGAGCGATAAGGATGGCGGCTCCGGACAGTAGGATACTGTTCTAGGAAATTCCATATTAATTCTTGGAGTAGAAGATGTTAAGTCCTAAAAAAGTCAAACATAGAAAAGTATTTAAAGGCAATTCTAGGGGAGTTGCCTATAGAGGATCATCGATCTCTTTCGGTGAATTCGCACTCAAAGCCACCGTATGTGGCAAGATGACAGCACAGCAAATTGAAGCCGCTCGTATTACCATCAATAGAACTATGAAGCGTGGCGGTAAAGTTTGGATACGGGTATTTCCTGACAAACCAATCACCAAAAAGGCCGCTGAAACGCGCATGGGAAAAGGAAAAGGTACCCCTGAATCATGGGTTGCTGTTATTAAACCCGGTATGATTCTTTACGAGATTTCTGGTGTCAGTGAAGAACTGGCAATTGAAGCACTTGGTCTTGCAGGCAACAAGCTGCCATTTTCGACTAAAGTCATTTCCAAGGTGAACACATTATGAAATCGCATGAAATTCGGAAAATGTCTGTAGAAGATCTTGCCAAGACCTTGAAGGATCTGCGTGAAGAGTTAGGGAATATTTCATTTCAGCATCATATCAGGCCTCTTGAGGATACATCCAGACTGAAGAAAATTAGAAAAGACATTGCAAGAATTGCGACTATCGAAAGGCAGTCATTAAACTGATTGTCATGTTTGACAATTGATCGAGATAGCGTCGGGTTCAAAAAAAACAACACTAATTGACGAAATTATGAGTGATCTAAATACATCAAGAAAGACAAGAACTGGTTCTGTGGTCAGCAACAGAATGGAGAAAAGTGTTGTCGTTCGGGTAGAGCGCAAGGTTCGCCATAAGCTGTATGGCAAATTCATGAAAACAAGCGTGAAATATCTGGTCGATGATCCGGAAAATAGTTGTAATATAGGGGACTTTGTTCTCATAGAAGAGTGTCGTCCTCTGAGTAAAAGAAAGAGATGGCGTGTCAAAACAATACTGGAACAGGCGGTGTGATGCCTTAAAACAGTATATACTCGACTTTGACAACTTGTTTCAGAAGAGATATCAGGTGAAATTATGATTCAGACAGAGACAGTACTTAATGTTGCTGATAACTCCGGAGCTAAGAAAGTGCTCTGTATAAGAGTTCTTGGCGGTACCGGCAAGAGATACGCGACAATTGGGGATGTAATCGTTGTAACGGTTAAAGAAGCTACCCCCAACGCGAAGGTAAAAAAAGGTGACGTAATGAAAGCTGTCATCGTTAGAACCAAGAAAGAGATAAAGAGATCAGACGACACTTGGGTTAGGTTTGATGATAATGCTGCGGTTATGTTAGCATCTTCTGGTGAACCTGTAGGAACGCGTATTTTTGGACCGGTTGCTCGCGAATTAAGGAATCAAGGGTTTATGAAAATCATCTCATTAGCCCCTGAAGCACTATAACCACCCGTATCTGAATTGGGTATAGTAACATTGATTGGAAAAGGTACAACGATGAGACAGGGTAAAACATACCTGAAAAAAAATGATCAGGTTGAAGTAATTGCCGGGAAAGATAAGGGCAGGGTTGGGAAAGTACTCCGCGTTCTTAGAGATAAGGATAAAGCTGTGGTAGAGCGGATCAACATGATTAAAAAACATACCAAGCCGAGAGAGATGAACCAACAAGGGCAGATTGTCGAAAAAGAAGCTCCTGTCCATGTTTCCAATCTTCAGCTTATCTGTCCTGAGTGCACCAAGACTGGCCGCATAGGAAAGAAGATTCTTGATGATGGCACAAAAGTACGCTGCTGTAAGAGTTGCGGTGGTTCCATTGAAAGCAAAGCATAGGATAGGAAATTTTAAAGGATACGCTAGGAGTTAGAAATGGGTGCACTTAGAGAGATGTACATAAACGAGTGCGTGCCTGCACTCAAAGAGGAATTTGGCTACAAGAATGTCATGGAAATTCCTCAGATTAAAAAGATTGTTCTCAACATGGGGTTGGGAGAGGCTGTACAGAATCCAAAAATTGTGGAAGGTGCAGCTAACGAACTCACCATGATTGCTGGGCAAAAAGCTGTAATTACCAAGGCCAAAAAATCTATCGCGACATTCAAACTTAGGATAGGTATGCCAATTGGCTGCTGCGTTACCTTGCGCGGCGATAAAATGTATAAATTTTTCAACAAACTGGTAAATATAGCATTGCCTCGTGTTCGTGACTTTAGAGGGTTGTCCGCCAAAGGATTTGATGGTAGAGGCAACTTTTCCATGGGAATTCAAGAGGAAATTATTTTTCCCGAGATCGATTACGATAAAATTGATAAAATTAAAGGGTTAAATATTACTATTGTAACTTCAGCCAAGACAGACGAAGAAGGAACCTTCCTTCTTAAACTACTTGGCATGCCGTTCAAGAAATAATTCGAAAATCGTTTTTGAAGATCTAAAACAGAAAGTATTTGGAGGTCGGTTTGGCTAAGAAATCCATAATTGCAAAAGCACAGCGGAAACCAAAATTTTCAGTGCGTAAATACAATAGATGCCCACTTTGCGGGCGGCCAAGAGCGTTTATCAGGAAATTTGGGATTTGCAGAATCTGCTTCCGTAAACTTGCGTCCAGCGGAGAAATAACTGGGGTCACTAAATCTAGTTGGTAATATTTTATTTCTATCACTGTATTATGTTGTTGTTTACTATTTTGAAAAATAAGGAGTGTTCGCTATGTCTATGAGCGATCCACTGGCAGACATGCTGACCAGATTAAGAAATGCAGTAATGGTTAAATTCGATTCCGTTGAGATGCCCTTATCTACTGTTAAAGTCGATATAGCAAAGGTACTCAAGGAAGAAGGATATATCCGTGATTACCAGGTTAAATCAGATAATATTCAGGGTACTTTGAAGATTGATCTCAAGTATGGTCCGGATAAAGAAGCTGTAATCACCGGGCTAAAGAGGGTAAGCAAACCAGGCTTACGTAAATATACCAAGGTAAGCGATATACCAAAGGTACTGAATGGGCTTGGAATTGCAATTATATCCACATCCAAGGGCGTTGTTACAGATAAAACAGCTAGAGCCCTGAAGTCTGGTGGGGAGATAATTTGTGAGGTCTGGTAGACCCGCGAATAACGGAGGATTTTATGTCTCGAATTGGGAAACAACCGATTCCGGTTCCAACCGGAGTGAAGATTGACATCAACGGTCAGCATATAGTAGTTACAGGAGTTAAGGGTAGCTTAAAGCGGGATATCATCTCTGAATTGGAAGTGGATCTCCAAGACAATATATTAAAGGTGAATAACCGCATAGAGAGCACTAAAGTTAATGCCTTTAGGGGCCTTACCCGATCCCTGCTTAATAATATGATTATTGGAGTTGCTGAAGGTTTCAAAAAAACTCTGATCATTGAAGGTGTTGGATATAAAGCCAGTGTTAGTGGCTCTACTCTCACACTGAATGTCGGCTATTCTAGTCCGAAGGATTATGTCTTGCCAAAGGAAGTTGTGGCTTCCGTAGAGGGAAACACTAAGATTATTCTTCAATCAATAGACAAAGAGCTACTTGGCCTTACTGCTTCAAAAATACGTGAAATCCGAAAACCTGAGCCGTATAAGGGGAAAGGCATTCGCTATGAAAATGAGCATATAATTAGAAAGGTCGGCAAGTCAGGCACTAAATAATTGTTCAGGTCCTCAAGGTCCTTAAATATTAGAAGGTACATAGCAATGGCTAAGACGAATCCCGCGATGAAAGCGAGGGCTAAACGCGTCCAAAGAATTAGAAAGAAGATATCTGGTACGCCGGAACGCCCTCGACTGAGAGTCTTTAAAAGCAACAAACATATATATGCCCAGCTTATCGATGATGTTGTCGGACATACCCTTGTGGCAATGTCGACTGTCGATAAAGAGTACATTCTGGGTGAAGAAAAGGGGAAAATTGCCGCTGCAAAAAAGGTTGGCTTAATTCTCGCAGAACGAGCAAAAGCCACAGGAATCAGTAAGATCACCTTCGATCGCGGCGGTTCTATTTACCATGGTAGAGTTAAATCACTTTCCGAAGGTGCTCGGGAAGGTGGTCTAGATTTTTAATGATACTTCATATTACGGGGGTGCCCCTTGTCTGATTTCAAGCGTTCCAAAAGTGTTGCCACTGAGGAACTGATAGAGAAAATTGTTTTTATTAACCGGGTTGCTAAAGTTGTAAAGGGTGGCCGTCGCTTCAGTTTTAGTGCCATCGTTGTTGTTGGAGACGGCAATGGAAAGGTGGGCTACGGACTTGGAAAAGCAAATCAGGTACCTGATGCAATTCGTAAGGGCGTAGAACAAGCTCGGAAGAGTATGTGTTCTGTAGCTCTCACTGAGACCTCAATTCCACATCAGATTATAGGCAAATTTGGTTCCGGTAAAGTCCTCTTGAAACCTGCATCAGCCGGTACGGGATTAATTGCTGGTGGTCCTGTTCGTGCAGTTCTCGAAGCAGCCGGAGTATCGAACATTCTTACAAAATGCCTTGGATCGCATAATCCACACAATATGGTTAAGGCTACTCTCGCAGGGCTTAAAGATCTTCGGACCGCTCGGAGTATAGCCGAACTACGGGGAAAAAACGTTGAAGAAATAACGGCTTAATTACAGTACGGTATTGCGGCACACTATGTTGTAAACCATTACTGTTTAATACTTGCTTATAGAAGGTAGTCAAATGTTGGAGACAATAATTATTACTCTTGTTAAGAGTGGCATTGGCGGGACAAAAAGAATCAATGCGACCTTAACTGGACTGGGGCTAACCAAATTGAATAAGACTGTAACAAGAAAAGATACTCCCTCCATTCGGGGAATGGTCCGAAAAGTATCACATCTTGTACGCATAGAGGAGAACTAATATGCTATCCTTAGCAAATCTTGCACCTCAAATCGGATCCACTAAGCAGAGAAAGCGGCTTGGTAGAGGTCCGGGAAGTGGGCACGGAAAAACCGCTGGCCGGGGTCACAAAGGTTTTAAGTCACGATCCGGTTCCGGAGTGAAACCTGGGTTTGAGGGTGGACAGATGCCCTTACAGAGGCGCATACCGAAACGAGGGTTTAATAATATCTTCAAAAAGCAGTATGCACTCGTTTCTTTAACACAATTAGATTCATTCGCAGCGGGTGATGTTGTTACCGTTGAATCGCTTATTGCCGCCAAGATAGTAAAGAAGGGGATGTTCGTTAAGGTTTTAGCCAATGGTGAGGTGACAAAACCTTTAACTGTTAAGGTCGATAAAATCAGTGAGACAGCTAAGAGCAAAATTGAGGGCGCCGGCGGGACTGTTGTTATCGATGAGACTGCACAAGTGTAGAATGCTTGTTAAAGTAATCTTCCCTGATTAAAACTTTCTACAGTAATAAGTGGAATTGGATATAGGTATTAATGATGAGTGGTGTACAGAGTGCTGCAAATATCCCTGAGCTACGTCGGCGTGTGTTGTTCACGCTTATCATGCTTGCAGTATACAGAATTGGCGTTCAAATACCTACACCTGGCATTAATGGTGAAGCTCTTGCGGCATTTTTCTCTCAAAAAGCTGGCACTCTCTTCGGCATGTTTAATATGTTTTCGGGTGGAGCACTAGAGAATTTCTCGATTTTTGCCTTGGGCATAATGCCGTACATAAGTTCGTCTATTATTATTCAATTGTTGACGGTAGTTGTTCCGCAACTCGAAGCACTTAAAAAAGAAGGTCAGGCCGGGCAAAGAAAAATCACGCAATACACTCGATATGGCACAGTTTTTCTGAGTATTATTCAAGGTACCTTTATTGCGGCTGGGTTGCAAGGGATGACTGGTCCTGGCGGTGAGGCGATAGTATTGAATCCGGGGTTGCAATTCAAACTCATGACAATGCTCACTTTAACGTCAGGCACCGCGTTTATTATGTGGCTTGGGGAACAGATGACTGAGAGGGGAATCGGCAATGGTATCTCGCTCATTATCTTTGCTGGTATTGTAGCTCGTGGTCCTGCCGCAATAGTGAACTCGATCCAGTTGATCAAGGCAGGAGAAATTGCTCTTTTCTTCGTTCCTTTTCTAATAATTTTCATGCTTCTTGTTGTTGCATTTATCGTTTTTTGTGAAACTTCGCAAAGAAGGATTCCAATACAGTATGCGAAACGAGTTGTCGGCAAGAGAGTGTATGGCGGGCAAAGCTCACATTTGCCTCTAAAGATTAATATTTCTGGGGTTATACCACCGATCTTTGCCTCTTCAATTATGATGTTTCCTGCTACTATTGGCAGTTTCATTCAGATAGATTGGGTACAGAGAGCATCTGCGGCAATGTCTCCGGGTACCGTATATTACTACATTTGCTACATTTTCATGATTGTCTTCTTCTGTTTTTTCTATACTGCCGTTACCTTTAAGCCTGATGATGTGGCAGAGAATCTGAAAAAGCATGGAGGGTTTATCCCAGGAATCCGCCCTGGTAAAAAAACTGCAGAATTCATTGATAAAATTCTCACACGACTTACGGTTGTCGGCTCCATTTATCTCAGTTCCGTATGCGTATTGCCTACCATTCTTGTTTCACAGTTCAATATTCCCTTCTATTTCGGTGGTACTGCGTTGCTGATCGTTGTGGGCGTTGGAATTGATACAATTGCCCAAATAGAGTCGCATCTTCATATGCGCAACTACGAAGGTTTCATGAAACAAGGCAAGATTAAAGGACGTCGGTAGAAGAAGTGTTAGGTTCCACGATTGAAAAGCCTAATAGCCGTGCTATTGTAATAAAGAATGCAGATGAGATCTGCATAATGCAGGAAGCCAACCAGATTGTGGCGGAAGTATTAACAGAATTGAAAAAGATAGTTGACATCGGGATCTCGACTTGGGAACTTGATAAAATTGCTGAAGAACATTGCTATCAGATGAAGGCAAAGCCCGCATTCAAGGGATATCGAGGGTTTCCAGGGAGTCTTTGTCTCTCGATTAACGAAGAAGTTGTTCATGGAATTCCGTCTCGAAAAAGAAAGATTAAAAAGGGCGATATTATTTCCATCGATTTTGGAGTTCTCTTCAAAAACTATTTTGGAGATTCAGCTTTAACGATATGCGTTGGAAATGTCAGTGAAGATGTAGAAAGATTAGTGGCTGTGACCAAAGAGTCTCTCAACAGAGGTATTTCGAAGGCTTTAGTTGGCAACAGAGTTGGTGATATATCTAAGGCGATACAAGAATATGTTGAGGGTCATGGGCTTTCTGTTGTTAGACAGTTCGTTGGCCATGGCATAGGAACTGCACTGCACGAGGCTCCTGAAATACCAAACTTTTATCAAGGAGAAAGGACTTCTCGGTTGCTCCCAGGTATGGTTTTGGCGATTGAGCCAATGGTTAACATGGGTACACATAAAGTTAAAGTGCTGAGAGATGGATGGACTGTAATCACCAGTGATAATAAGCCTTCTGCTCACTTTGAGCATTCGGTTGCTGTGACGGAGAATGGGCCTCTTATACTAAGCTCTCGGGAAAACTAGCGGTTACGGAAGAAATTACTTCTCATTTGTGAGAAGTTGTATTATAATATTCCGTTTTTAACTGGAACTTTGATTTTTCAGGATATTCCATGGCCAAAGAAGAAGCAATTGAAGTTGAAGGCACCATTATTGAGCCGCTGCCGAACGCTATGTTTCGTGTCGAACTTGACAACGGCCATAAGGTGCTCGCCCATATCTCCGGGAAAATGCGTATGCATTTTATCAAGATTCTACCAGGAGACAGGGTTACAATCGAACTCTCTCCTTACGATTTGAACAGGGGAAGGGTCACATTTCGGGCAAAAACCGCCAAAAAGAAAAAATAGAGAGTTCGTTGATCATGAAAGTACGCGCATCGGTAAAAAAAATATGTAGTGATTGTAAAATATTCAAACGCAACGGTGTTGTTCGCGTATCCTGTAAAGTTAAAAAACATAAACAGAGGCAGGGTTAAATTGAATTCATCATTTCAGAAAACCTACTTCTTTTAAGGAGATATACCTTGGCACGTATAGCAGGAATTGACCTTCCGAAAAATAAGCATATGGATCGGGCTTTAACTTACATACACGGTATCGGGTTGGTATCGGCTCGAAAGATTCTTGATAAAGTGGATCTGCCGTACACAATGAGCAGTGATGACCTTGGCGGAGATGATGTTAATCGAATTCGCAAAGTGATTGAGGATGAATACGTTGTTGAAGGCGATCGCCGGCGTGAAGTATCCATGGATATCAAAAGGTTGACCGATATCGGGTGTTATCGCGGCAGGCGCCACAGAATGGGGTTGCCATGTCGAGGACAAAAAACCAAGACTAACGCACGTACCCGGAAAGGACCTCGAAAAGGTGCTGCTCGTCGTAAATAATTGAACTTCAAACAGGTGTAAGTTATGGCTGTTGCAAAAAAAAGAAAGGTTAAAAAAAATATTCCTGAGGGAATAGTATTTATATACTCTACCTTTAACAATACAATAGTGACTATTTCGGACAAGCAGGGCAATGTTATTTCCTGGTGTAGTGCCGGTGTCTTAGGGTTTAAAGGATCAAGAAAATCCACCCCGTTCGCAGCACAAAATGCTCTGGCAGATGCAGCAAAAAAAGCTACCGATATTGGCATGAGAAAGGTTGAGGTGAAAGTCAAAGGCCCCGGTCCTGGTAGAGAAGCAGCATTGCGAGCCCTGATTACGACAGGATTAGAGGTCAGCCGTATCTATGATGTCACACCTATCCCACACAATGGTTGCAAACCTCCTAAGCGACGTCGAGTGTAACGACGTCTGATCTTGAGATAGCATTAACATAACTGAATGGAGGCCTAAATTGGCTAGAAATATTGGTGCTGCTTGTCGTAGATGCAGAAGAGAAGGTCTAAAATTATACCTTAAAGGTGATCGATGTTTCTCCGATAAGTGTTCTTTTGAAAGAAGAGCATTTGGTCCCGGGCAACATGGTCAGGCTAAATTTAAGAAACAATCTGATTATGCTGTTCAGTTAAGAGAGAAACAAAAGGTGAAAAGCATGTATGGCATGCTTGAGGGTCAGTTTAGGTTATTTTTCGAAAAAGCTGAGAAGCAAAAGGGTGTTACAGGCGAAAATCTACTTGTAATGCTTGAGCGTCGTTTGGACAATACAATTTTTAGAATTGGTTTTGCTTCCTCGCGGAATCAGGCACGACAGCTTGTACGGCATAATCATGTTTTGGTGAATGGACGTAAGGTCAATATACCCTCGTTTTTGATCTCTGCCGGGGATGTTATCTCTTTGAAAGAGAAAAGTCGTGCAAACGCTATGATCATTGAAAATTTCGCGGCAGTAGTGAGACGGGGAGTGCCCAGTTGGCTTGAATTGGATAAAGACAATTTCAAGGCGACTTTGAAAACATTACCAAACAGGGATGAAGTCACAATGCCGATCCAAGAAAGACTTATCGTTGAGCTTTACTCCAAGTAATAGTTGAGTATAAGACAGGAACCGACTAAATCTATTATAGGGTTACCTGTTAGCAAGTCGATGAGTATGGCAAATTGTAACAAACTGTAACTATAGCCAAACTACATAGTTAGTAGAAACGTAGAGAAGGAAATCCATGACTCAAGCTGCTGATGAAAAAATACCATTTCACCGCAATTGGAATGAGCTTATAAAACCGGAAAAGTTGGAAGTCGACAAAGAAAAGCACACCGACACCTACGGAAAATTTATTTGCCAACCTCTCGAAAGAGGATTTGCAACTACAATTGGTAATTCACTGCGACGCATCCTTCTCTCTTCCATTCAGGGCGCTGCTATTACATCTGTTAAAATCGACGGTGCTCTTCATGAATTCACATCAATGAAAGACATTCTGGAAGATGTGAGTGAGATTATTTTAAATCTCAAAATGGTTCGTCTCAAGCTTTTTTCTGCCGAATCACAAAGAGTGGTCATCGAAAAAAATGGTCCTGGGATTGTTTGTGCTGGGGATATTAGTGGCTCAGGATACGTTGAGGTAATGAACAAGGAGCAGCTCATCTGCACTCTGACAGGCCCAATAAACTTTCGGGCCGAGTTGACTGTAGAGTGGGGTAAAGGGTATCAACCTGCTGAAAAAATGAATAAAGAGAACTTGTCGATAGGGCAGATTCCAATTGATGCAATTTTCACACCTATCAAAAAAATCCAATATGTGATTTCCCAGGCTCGAGTAGGCCAACAGACCGATTACGATAAACTTACTATTGAGATTGAAACAGATGGTAGTTTGAATCCCGAAAATGCTTTAGCATATGGTGCAAAAATTATCAAAGAACAGATGACTATTTTCATCAACTTTGACGAAGAAGATGCCGAACCCGAAGTTCTTACTGAGTCGGGGAGAGATGCTGAGCCTCTCAATCCCTTCTTGGATAAGCCGGTTGAAGATCTTGAGTTATCTGTGCGATCGGCAAATTGTCTGAAGAATGCGGATATCAACTTTATTGGCGATTTAGCACAAAAAACTGATCAGGAAATGCTGAAGACCAAAAACTTTGGCCGTAAATCACTTAATGAAATCAAAGCACTGCTCTCTGAGATGGATCTCACCTTGGGTATGAAATTCGAAAACTGGATTCCTCCCAATCAACGGACTGATAAAGATGAAAGCAAGGCTTAAGACGCCATATTGTAATCGATATTAAACAGATTTTACCAATTCTGATATTGCGCAGAAGCTGAGGATTTGAGATGAGACATAGAAAAGCAGGAAAAAGATTAGGACGAACGAGTTCACATAGAGTTGCGATGTTTCGAAACATGGTTACATCCCTATTCGAGCATGAACGCATAATTACTACCACCGAGAAAGCCAAAGAAGTCAGACCGATAGCAGAAAAATTAATTACTTTGGCAAAACGTGGTGATACACACGCCAGAAGACAAGCTCTAGGATATGTGAGGAGCAAGGCAGTTGTCGAAAAGCTGTTTACTGTCATTAAAGATAAGTTTGTAAATCGCAATGGAGGATATACCCGTATACTGCAGACTGGTGTTAGAAGAGGTGATGCCGCAGCAATGGCGATTTTTGAACTTGTTGGTTACGAGGAAATCATTGAGGCACCAAAAGCCGAGATTTGAGAAGTTAGAAATATAGAAAGAGGCTGGCTGGGACATCTGTTCCTGCCAGCTTTTTTTTTGTAAAAACGAATCATTCCGCAGGAGACAAATCGAATGACTGAAAATAGACAGTTCCCTGATGGAATGGCTCCCCTAGGGGATTCTGGTTTTAATTTTGAGTGTCACCTTGGAGTGCAATGCTATACCTTGTGTTGCCGTAATGTTTCACTGATTCTGTATCCTTATGACATAATTAGACTAAAAGCCTCATTAGACCTTGATTCTGAAGAGTTTCTTCGCAGGCATACTACCCTTGAATCAGGTGATAATATCTATTTTCCGACAGTTAAGTTAAAGCTCAATGACGACGAGCTCAAGTCTTGTCCATTCCTTGCTCCGCATGGTTGTAGTGTTTATTTTGATCGACCAACCGCCTGTAGAACATATCCCCTTGAAAGAGCTGTTGATCGATCAAAAAAAAAAGGATCTCCCGAAGAGTTTTATTTCACGACAAATCATTCGTATTGTCTTGGGCACGATGAGAAACGAAAATTTAATGTAAAAAGCTGGTTGCGCAACCAACAGCTTTATGAACATAACATGATGAATGATCTTTGGACCGAAATTGACACAATATTTTCTGGAAACCCCTGGAAGGGTGAAGGGGTTGCAGGCGAAAAGCAGCAATTGGCCTTTCTTGTATGTTACAATATTGATGGATTCAGAAGATTTATCGACAAGCACAAACTTTTAAGCCAGTTTCAACTGCAGAAAGAAGTTCGGCGAAGGTTAATTGCAGAAGACACTGAATTGCTAAAATTCGGTTTTGAATGGCTTAAGTTCGTTTTTTCGAAAGTATCTTCATTAATTCAAAAATAAGAATTCCCCAAATGAAAACAACCTTAAGTTGCATTACGACTCAATTCATGGTAAATAAGAGTGTTGTTCGTTTTATATGTTAGACAGTAGTAGAGGCCTTCCAATCACACACATCTTCACGTAAAAACTGGTGTCGCGGAACATCAACTTTGATGCTAAACGATTACAGAAGATGGCGGAATAACCAGGACCGGAGAGAAACGTATGACAACTGTATCAGTGCGCGATATGCTTCAGGCTGGTGTCCACTTTGGACATCAAACAAGGCGCTGGAATCCCAAGATGAAATCCTATATATACGGGCCAAGGAACGGGATTTACATCATTAATCTTGATATCACAAAAAAGCTATTTGATAAGGCATGTGATTTCATTACTGAGGAAATCAAGCGAGGGGGAACGCTCCTTTTTGTCGGTACCAAGCGTCAGGCTCAAGAAATCATAAAGGAAGAGGCAAGGCGTTGTGGTATGTATTACGTTGATCACCGTTGGTTAGGTGGCATGCTCACCAATTTCCAGACTATTAAAAACAGCATAGATCGACTCAAATTAATTGAATCAATGCAGGCTGATGGGTCGATTAACCGGTTTCCCAAAAAAGAAATTCTCATAATGGAGAAAGAACGGATAAAACTGGAGAGAAATGTCGGTGGGATCAAGGACATGCGAAATCTTCCTTCCGTACTCTTTGTGGTAGACCCGCGTAAAGAAGATATTGCCGTGAGTGAGGCTGTAAAGCTTGGGGTGCCTGTAGTTGCTATTACCGATACAAACTGTGATCCTGCTGGCATCGATTTTCTTATTCCCGGTAATGATGATGCTATTAGGTCGATTCGTCTTATAAGTCATAACATCGCAGAAGCAGTTCTTGCCGGACAAGCATCTCGTGATGGGGATGAAGCCTCCGAAGAGGCAGTTGCCGCAGCCATGGGTGATGCTGGGCATGAGATGGAAAACTCAGCGGATGCTTCGGGAGAGTAATCCTAGCCATATGCAGTTTTTTAAAAACGTTTCGTTTTACGTTTGGGGCTGTCATGCGACCGCCCCTTTTTTCATATTCAGCGTATTTATTTTTGCAATGGGAAGCATCTTCCCATTGCTGCGCAAGACACTATAAAAGGAGATTTACCATGACCATTACAACGAAGATGGTAAAGGATCTGAGGGATAAAACTCAAGCAGGCATGATGGACTGCAAGAAGGCCCTCGAAAATACCAATGGAGATATGGAAAAAGCCATAGATCTACTCCGTCAGAAGGGCCTGGCAGTTGCCGCAAAAAGGGCAAATCGTGCAACAAGTGAAGGTGTTGTCGCAACCTATATTCATGCCGGCGGCAAACTGGGAGTTATGGTTGAGCTAGGATGTGAAACCGATTTTGTAGCCAAAAACGACGACTTTCGTGAGTTTGCTAAAGACATCGCAATGCATATCGCCGCCGCCAATCCTATTTCAATCAGCAGAGATGACGTCCCGGTTGCTGTTATTGAAAGAGAAAAAGATATCTTTATTCAACAGGCTTTAGAGTCGACCAAATCTGACGCTGTAAAAGAGAAAATGATAACGGGGAAGATCGAAAAATTCCTCGCTGAAGTTGCACTCCTTGAGCAGAAGTTTGTTAAAAATGACAAACTTTCAATTCAAGATCTACTCAATGAACTTATTGGAAAGATGGGAGAAAACATCTCCATAAAAAGATTTTCTCGTTTCCAGGTTGGCGTCGAATAGCAACGGTCTTTTATTGTCTTGGCATCTGTTCATGACCTGCTGAAAGTGATACTGCGCTGGTTCCGTTCGATCTTCTCCTGAGGATATCTCAATGACTGAAAAGTTAAAGTACCACAGAATGCTGCTAAAACTCAGTGGTGAAGCGCTTATGGGCGAGGATTCCTACGGTATCAATACCAGGGTTCTCGAGTTTGTCGCTGCCGAGGTAAAGGAAGTGGTTGCGGCAGGAGTTGAATTGGGCCTGGTCATTGGTGCCGGCAATATCTTTAGAGGAGTAGCCGGTGCGAGTAAGGGAATGGATCGTACGACCGCAGATAATATGGGGATGCTGGCAACGGTCATGAACAGTTTGGCTATGCAGGATGCCTTGGAGCGTATAGGTGTAATCACCAGAGTGATGTCTGCCATCCCCATGCAGTCGGTTTCCGAACCCTACATTCGAAGAAGAGCGACCAGACACCTTGAGAAAGGTCGCGTTGTAATTTTTGCCGCCGGAACGGGCAATCCTTATTTTACTACCGATTCTGCCGGTGTCCTACGAGCTTTGGAAATTGATGCTGAAATCGTTATCAAGGCGACAAAGGTGGATGGGGTGTATGACCGGGATCCGTTTCTTGATAAAAGCGCAGTGAAATTTGATCACCTCACCTATGATGAGGTATTGCAGAAGGGACTGCGGGTGATGGACGCCGCAGGAATCGCCTTGGCAAAGGAAGATAACCTGCCAATTATGGTGTTAAATATGAGTGTCCCTGGAAATATCAAGCGGACCGCTTTTGGCGAAAATGTCGGTACTCTGATTACTGCGTCGCGACCGTAATTGAGTATTTATTCTGAACAAAGGATACTCCCATGAGTGATGTTATTTTTGAAATGGCTGACAAGATGGACAAAAGCCTTGATTCCTTTAAAAAAGAATTGTCAAAAGTGCGAACAGGAAGGGCTTCTCTGGCCATTCTTGATGGGATACATGTTGATGCCTACGGCAGTTCCATGTCTCTTAGTCAGGTGGGCAGTCTTACTATTCCGGAGAGTCGCCTCATCGTTATTCAACCGTGGGATCCGCAGTTGTTGCCGGCCATAGAAAAGGCCATACTTAAGTCGGACATAGGTCTTAACCCCATCGGGGATGGAAAACTGGTTCGTCTGAATATTCCACAATTGACCCAGGAACGCCGCAAAGAGTTAGTAAAAGCTGTGAAGAAAGTTGCCGAGGAATTTCGAGTAGCAATTCGCAATCTTCGTCGAGAGGCCATCGACATTCTGAAAAAGCAGAAAAAAGATAAAGAGATTTCCGAAGACGATCTCTTCAAATTTCAAGAAGAGGCGCAGAACGAAACAGACGCGTATATCAAGAAAATTGATGACGCAACGGTTGCAAAAGAAAAAGAAGTTATGGAAGTTTAGGGACAGTCATCAAATAACTTCTCGGTTTTCCACGTGAAGGCTGGTGAGGCCGGCAATTATTGTCTTGGTCGGTTGTTTTGTTTACTGCTTTTATGGATCAACTATGCCTTTTACCACCATTGATTTAGAACGTCTTCCTCGTCACGTTGCTATTATTATGGACGGGAATGGCAGATGGGCCAAGAAGAGGAAAAAGCCAAGGCTCTATGGGCACAAGGTGGGCGCTGATTCAGTGAGTGACATTGTTGAAACCTGTCGGGAAATTGGCATCAAGTATCTGACGCTGTATGCTTTTTCTTCTGAAAACTGGCAAAGACCGACTCAGGAGGTGAGCGGGTTGATGTCCATCCTCAAGCGGTATCTTGACTCAGAATTACCGCGCATGCAAAAAAACGATATCCGACTTGTCTCCATTGGTGATCGAGAGCGATTGCCTGAGGCAGTGCGGGCCTCTCTTGAAAAGTCGATTTCTGAAACCTCCGGCAACACAAAACTTACCTTAAATCTGGCATTAAGTTATGGTGGTCGGGATGAACTGGTGAGAGCGGTAAAGAAGATTAGTCGTCTTTGCCTTGAGGGAACTCTAGATCCTGCTACGATATCCGATATAACTCTTGCTGAAAATCTCGATACTGCCGGAATTCCTGATCCTGATCTCCTTATCAGGACCGGGGGAGAAGCGCGACTGTCAAATTTTCTGCTATGGCAGGTGTCATATGCTGAGATTTATTTTACCGACGTCATGTGGCCTGACTTTCGCAAAGCAGTGTTCTTCCAGGTACTGACCGATTATCAGGTGCGGGAGAGACGTTTCGGTCGCACCGGGGATCAACTGCATACAAAATAGAACATGAAAAAGCGTGTAGTTCCAGGTTTTATCATCGCTGCTCTCTGGCTCTTGTTGTTAATGAAAGGATCACCGTTGTTGTTTTGCTTCATCGCTGTTTTGATTGTTATGTTGGCTGCCGATGAGTATCTGCGAATGGTCGATTTACGAAACATTCACTTTCTCGAGCGCTGGCTTCTTAACAGCTGCTTAGCCGCTCCAGTTGCTATTACTTGCCTCTATCCGGGACCTGCAACCGTTACTCCTGCCGCCCTCATTTCATTTTCAGTTGCCATCGGCTATTTTCTCTATCGCTATAAGGATATTGAAGATAAATTTAATTATTTTTGTCACCTGAATTTTGGCATTTTCTACATAGGACTGCTTGGCGCCCATTTGGTGTTGCTGAGATTTTTGCCGGAGGGCAGTGCTTGGCTTATAGTTGGAACTGCCATAACCGCCGGATCCGATACGGGCGCCTACTTTATCGGCAAGGCTATTGGCAAAAGAAAGCTCTGTCCTAATATCAGTCCCAATAAAACCATAGAGGGGGCTGTGGGGGGTGTGTTTGTCGGACTTGTTGCAGGGTTGGGATTCGCTCTCCTTTTTTTACCCTCCACCAACTGGTTTTTTGTTGCCGGTTTTTCTCTGCTCTTGGCTCTCGTTGGTATTGTCGGTGATCTTACCGAATCAATAATCAAACGTGGTACAGGCACCAAAGATTCCGGTAACTGTTTGGCCGGTCATGGAGGTATTTTGGATCGAGTCGATTCGCTCCTTTTTGTTGGACCGGTGCTCTACTATCTTCTGGTTTTCACGGGAGCAAGATGAAATATTTAGCCTTGCTCGGATCAACAGGCTCAATCGGTGTCAATGTCCTTGCCGTTGTCAGACAATTTCCTGAACGTTACAAGGTTGTTGCCATGGCTGCCGGCACTAATGTGCAAAGACTGGCAGGGCAAATTAGAGATTTTCAGCCGGAACTGGTTTCCGTGTGTGACGAACAGCGGGCCAAGGATTTAGCTGGATTGTTGCCCAAGGATTGCCATGTAACGATTGTCTTTGGCCAGGAAGGTAATAGTCTTGTCGCGGCTTTTCCAACGGCCCAAACAACCGTTTCGGCAATGGTCGGGGCTGCTGGGTTGCTGCCGACGCTTGCGGCAATTGCCGCGGGTAAGGACATTGGCCTAGCCAACAAGGAAACCCTGGTCATGGCGGGAAGAATTGTCATGGCGGCGGTGCTTGAAAATGGTGTGCGGCTGTTGCCTATAGACTCAGAGCATTCGGCTATTTTCCAGGCCCTTGAAGCGGGGCAAAAAAAGGACCTGAAAAAAATTATCCTGACTGCTTCGGGCGGGCCATTTCTCGGCATGAGCCGGGAACAGCTGCAAATGGTTACGTGGGAACAGGCCCTTAAACATCCGAATTGGAGCATGGGCCGAAAGATATCCATCGATTCAGCCACCCTGATGAATAAAGGACTCGAGGTCATTGAAGCAAAATGGCTTTTCGATGTGGATATTGAGGCTATTGATGTGGTGGTGCACCCGCAATCAATAGTCCACTCCCTGGTGGAGTATCAGGATGGTTCAGTAATTGCGCAGATGGGCATCCCTGATATGCGTACTCCCATAGCCTATGCTCTCTCTTATCCAGAGCGACTCCCTCTGCAGCTGCAATCTCTGAATCTGGCTGAATGTGCCAGCCTCCAGTTTTTGAAGCCCGACCACGGCAGTTTCCCCGCCTTGCAGCTAGCTTTTGCTGCAATACAGAAGGGTGGTGTCCATCCTGCTGTCCTCAATGCTGCAAACGAAGTTGCGGTTGAGGCATTTCTTTCCGCACAGATACGATTTCCTCAAATTGCCGAGACAGTCGCAAGGACAATGGATATTGTAGACGAAGGAAGTGATACCAGCCTTGCCGATATATTGCAAGCCGATGGCGAGGCTAGAAGGGTCACCCGCAGGCTTGTTCAAGAGAACCTGTCGTAAGATCAACTTTAATTCGCCTGGAGATTGTCTCCTAGCCGGTGTTTTCTCATATGAATACTCTATTGTCTTTTGTTCTCGTTCTCGGTTTGCTCATTTTTGTCCACGAATTTGGCCATTTCATCTTTGCCAAACTTTTTGGGGTACGCGTCTTAAAATTTTCTTTAGGATTTGGTCCAAAGATTGTTGGCAAGATGATCGGGGAAACTGAATATGTCATCTCTGCCTTTCCGCTTGGAGGCTTTGTCAAGATGTTTGGCGAAAACCCCGATGAGCAAGAGGTTCCGGAGGCTGAAAAACAGGTTTCTTTTGCGCATAAGCCGGTATGGCAAAGATTTTTGATAGTTTTGGCTGGACCGGTTTTCAACCTTGTCTTTTCAGTGCTTCTCTTTTTTATGGTCTTCGCCTTTCTTGGTATCCCAACTTCAGTTGATACCACCCGTATCGGTAAGGTCAATATCAAGTCTCCGGCAGCTGAAGCAGGTCTGCAGGAAAATGATGTGATTTTACGAATCAATGAACGTGAAACTGTTGTTTGGGACGAGGTTCTTGAAGGAGTAAAGGGCAGCGGTGGGAAACCACTTGTCATAGAAGTGCAACGTGGCAGCGACAAGGTTCATCTTACGGTAACCCCGACAATAGATGCGGTAAAAAATGTGTTTGGCGAAGTGGTTGAGCAACGTTTTATGATCGGCATTAAAAAAGCCGATGAAATGGTTTGGCAAGAAAGCTCATTGTATTCATCTCTTGAAAATGCCTGTCTCCAGACCTGGATGTATATTTCCCTGACCGCTGTCGGTTTTGCAAAAATTGTTCAACGGGTTGTCCCGGCTTCTGAGCTCGGGGGTCCAATACTCATCGCCCAAATTGCCGGAGAACAGATGCGGGCGGGATGGGTGAATCTTATTTATTTTATGAGCTTATTAAGTGTCAACCTGGGACTGCTTAACCTCCTACCCATCCCGGTTCTCGATGGCGGGCATCTGGCCTTTCTGACAATTGAAGGCTTGCGGCGTAAACCTCTGAACATGCGGGTACAGATTATTGCCCAGCAAGTCGGCATTGGCCTTCTTGGTACACTCATGATATTTGTCTTTTATAATGATATTGCCCGGCTGTTTCAATGATGGAGCCTAAAAAGCTGCTCATTTTATCGATAGATACATCTACGCCGTGCAGTTCCGTGGCACTTACTGTTGGAACCCGAAAAAATGGCGAGGTGGTTGCGACGCTCTGTCTTACCGGCAAGGTTACCCATTCGCGACGATTACTTTCGGCCATCGACTGGATCATGCAGGAATCCGGGGTAGATTGGCCGGAAATGGATGGAATTGCCGTGAGCCTCGGGCCCGGGAGTTTTACCGGTCTCCGAATTGGCATGGCAACCGCCAAAGGCCTTGCTGCCGCGGCTGGAAAAGTGCTGCTCGGAGTCTCCACCCTCGATTCCTTGGCTGCAAAATGTGTAACTCACCGACTTATCTGCAGCCTTCTTGATGCTCGAAAGAAGGAGGTGTATGCCGCCTTTTATCGCTGCAATAATGATGGTTTGAGCGAAAGGATCGGAGGTCCGGTAGTACTGACTCCGGCGAGTCTTGCTGCTGTCATAAACGAACCGGTCCTCCTGGTTGGTGATGGAGCTCGCGTATATGGCGATGTATTGCAGGCGATCCTCCAGGAAAAATGTATGATTGCTCCTGCGGCGTTACATGAACCCTCAGCCGCTTCGCTCGGGATGCTTGCCGGGGAGTTGCTGGAAAAGGGGCTTGTCCTTGATCTGGCTGAGGGCGTGCCGATGTATGTTAGAAGCTCCGATGCCGAGTTGAATCTGCTGAAAAATGTTGGGTCGGTAATGAAGAGATGATTGTCAGGAAAAAAACGCGACAAATCCAGGTAGGCGCTGTTGCCATTGGCGGGGGAAGTCCAATATCCGTCCAATCGATGACCAATACCGATACCCGGGATGTAGAACAAACCGTTGCCCAGATAAAGCGACTGGAGGCTGCCGGGTGCGATATTGTTCGTGTTGCGGTTGTCGACAGCCATGCGGCTGCGGCTATCCGCAGGATTCAGGAGAGAATTTCCATCCCTTTAATCGGTGATATCCATTTCGATCATCGACTGGCCATCGCTGCAATGGAAAACGGTGCCGACGGCATTCGCATCAATCCAGGCAATCTTGGCGGTGAGGATAAACTGGCCAGTGTGGTGGCTGCCGCCAAACTGCACAAAGTGCCTATTCGCGTTGGGGTCAACAGTGGTTCAATTGAAAAGGATTTGCTGAAAACCTATGGTTACCCAACTCCTGAAAACACCCAGGCATTGATTGAAAGTGCTCTGCGCAATGTTCGACTCCTGGAGAAGCACGGTTTTGAGGAAATCAAAATCTCTATCAAGTCATCAGACGTTCTCACTACCATGAGCGGCTATCGATTACTTGCAGAACGCACCGATTATCCATTACATCTTGGGGTTACCGAAGCAGGGGGGCTCATTGCCGGAACGGTCAAGTCGAGTGTCGCCCTGGGGATTTTGCTGAGCCTTGGGATAGGCGATACCCTGCGCATTTCCCTTACCCGGGATCCGGTTGATGAAGTTCGGGTCGGTTTTGAACTGCTACGGTCTTTGAAAATTCGCGAGCGTGGGCCGGAACTCATCTCTTGTCCAACCTGTGGTCGCACCCGCATCGATCTTTTTGGCCTCGCCGAGGCGGTTGAAAGGCACATTCAAACCATGGAGAGTCCTCTGAAAGTCGCAGTTATGGGCTGTGTCGTCAACGGTCCTGGAGAGGCTAAGCAGGCTGATATCGGTGTCGCCGGCGGCAATGGCGTGGGGATTATTTTTAAGAAGGGTGTCATCTGGAAAAAGGTCGCGGAAGAACAATTGCTCGAAGTTTTTTTGGATGAATTGCAAAAGATGGAAGATGAAGGGCGGAAAGAGCGAAAATTTGCTAAAATTGAGGTTGTTTCATAAACATTATCAATAATCATACGGAAAGAAAGATATGCGTTATTCTCAGCTGTTGCTGCCGACTCTCAAAGAGATTCCGGCTGATGCCGAAATAGTAAGTCATGTCCTGTTATTACGAGCCGGGTTTATCCGTAAGCTCACCGCCGGGATTTATTCCTATCTGCCCATGGGTCTTGCGGCAATCCGCAAGGTGGAAAATATAGTCCGCGAAGAGATGAACCGAGCGGGTGCCCAGGAGTTGTTGATGCCGATGGTTCAGCCGGCAGATCTCTGGGTTGAGACCGGACGCTACAAAAAATATGGACCGGAATTGTTACGATTCCGTGACCGACATGACCGGGAATCGTGTCTGGGACCGACCCATGAGGAGGTCATCACCGATATTGCCAGAAAAGAACTCCATTCATACCGAGATCTCCCCGTCAATCTCTACCAGATTCAGACCAAATTTCGCGATGAAATTCGTCCCAGGTTCGGTCTTATGCGTGGTCGGGAGTTCATCATGAAGGATGGTTATTCGTTTGATGTGAGCGATTCTGCGGCTGAGGTTTCCTACCGGAAAATGTATGATGCTTATAAGCGCATTTTCACCCGTTGCGGCCTTGATTTTCGGGCAGTACAAGCCGATTCAGGGGCGATTGGCGGCAGTTTTTCCCATGAGTTCATGGTTCTTGCGAAAACCGGCGAGGATACCATAGTTGTTTGCAACAATTGTGAATATGCCGCCAATATGGAAAAAGCGGCGGTGAAGCTGCGTGTCGGTGCTCCCCCGGAACCGCTTGCCGAGTTGAAACGGGTTGAAACCCCTGGCAAACGCAAGGTCGATGCGGTTTGTGAATTTCTTGGCATTGGCCCGGAAAAGCTGGTGAAGACCCTGGTCTTTAATGCTGATGGCAAACCGGTGGCGGTGCTGGTGCGGGGAGACCGGGAAGTGGAAGAGGTGAAACTGAAGAATCTTCTCGGGGTGGCCGATGTGGCTTTGGCCGATGACTTGGAGGTTTTTAATGCTACTGGTGTGCCGACCGGCTACCTGGGGCCTGTCGGGATTGCAATCCGGGTGGTTGCCGACCAGGAAGTCGCGGCGATGCAAAACTTCTATGTCGGCGGTAATGAAAAAAATTACCATCTGCAGAACGTTAATCTCGGTCGCGATTTTCAGGTAGAGGCAATTGCCGATCTGCGGCAGATTGCCACTACCGATCCTTGTCCGGAATGCGGCGGTGCACTCAGCTTAACGGAAGGCATCGAGGTTGGACATGTCTTCAAGCTCGGCACCGGCTATTCCGAGTCGATGAACGCCACCTTCCAAGATAGTGACGGGCAGGAAAAGCATTTTGTTATGGGCTGTTACGGCATCGGCGTCAGCCGGGTGGTGGCTGCGGCCATTGAACAGAATCATGATGAAAACGGCATCATCTTCCCGGTGCCTCTGGCACCGTGTACGGTTATTATCGTGAATCTCGGGGGCAAGGACGAGCGGCTTACCGCGGTCGCCGAAAAACTCTACAAGGATCTGCAGGAAGCAGGTCTGGAGGTCCTCATTGATGATCGTGATGAGCGGCCGGGCTTGAAGTTCAAGGACGCCGATCTGTTGGGTATCCCCTATCGGCTGACGGTCGGAAACAGTTACACAAAAAGCGGCAGAGTCGAGGTGCGGCGGCGCCGCGACGGGGTAATAGAAGAGATGACCCCGGATGAGGCGGTAAAAAATCTGTATGCTCGAATCACCGCTGAACTCGGGAAATAGTCTGATAGGGTATCCGATGACCAACGAAACAACAATAAATCCGCACGGACTGAAGATCCTGGCGGCCACATATCTGCAGGGCGTTGATCTGTCCCGGATTGACGCTGCATGGGAAATTGTCACTCGGGTGCATAAGGGGCGTCGCCATTTCTCTGGGGAACTCTACGTTATTCATCTGCTGGAGGTGGCGTCAACGCTTGCCTCCATGCATCTTGATCTTGACACTATTCTCGCCGGCTTGCTGCATGGGGTACTTAAAGAGAGTGACAGCGACAAAGATGAGGGCCTGAGTGTAGACGAGCTTTCCGCAAAATTTGGCAAGGATGTTGCGGCAATAGTCGAGGGTACAACGCGCATAACCCATGTTCAGTATAATAGTAAATTGGCGAGTCAGGCGGAGAACCTCCGGAAAATGCTCTTGGCCATGGCCGCCGATATCCGGGTTTTACTGGTAAAACTGGTTAATCGTTTGCTCGATATGTTCCTCCTTGACATGGTCGATAGGGAACAGCAGTTGGACATCGCCCGGGAAACAATGGATGTTTATGCCCCTCTGGCGAGCCGTCTCGGAATTGACTGGTTGAAAAGGGAGCTTGAGGACCACGCCTTCAAATTCCTGTACCCGGAAGAGCATTATGAACTGTCGCATAAGCTTGAAAGTTCCCTCGATGAACGGCAGGCATATGTCGACGAAGTCATCAAGATTCTCTACGAAAAACTGCAACAGAGCGGGATCAAGCCGCAACGGATTATCGGTCGCCCCAAGCATCTCTATTCCATCTATAAAAAACTGGTAGCCCAAAATATTCCCCTTGAACGGGTCTATGATAAGGTGGCCTTTCGGATAATCGTCAGTAATGTAAACGAGTGTTATGAGGCACTAGGAACCATCCATGCAGACTGGTCACCGGTTCCAGGTCGGATAAAAGACTTTATATCTGTACCCAAAGCCAATAACTACCAGTCGATGCACACAACGGTCGTCGGTCCTCGCGAGCATTTCATCGAGATCCAGATTCGCACCGAAGAGATGGACCGTGTTGCCCAGGAAGGAGTCGCCGCGCACTGGGCCTACAAAGAAGGCCAGAAGATAAATAAAAATGATGTCAAGCTCTTCCGTGAGTTGAAGAAACTCGTTGCATCGCTACAGGAGGTTGAGGATCCTCGCGAGTTTCTTGACAGTGTCATCGGTGAGCTCTATGACCCGGAAGTCTACGCCCTTACTCCGACAGGGGAAGTCAAAGAGTTTCCCCTCGGCAGTTGCCCGATTGATTTTGCCTATTCCATTCACACCGAGGTTGGTGATCATTGTGTTGGCGCAAAGGTCAACGGTCGTCAGGTACCGCTTAAATACCAGATGCAGATAGGTGACATCGTCGAAATCATCACCTCTCCCACCCAGATCCCCCGACAAGGTTGGCTGGATCTTGTTAAAACCAGTCGGGCGAGAACCAGAATACGCTCCTGGTTGCGGCGTGAAGAAAAGGAAAAGGCTCTGAAGCTTGGCAGGGAAATCTGTGAAAGAGAGATTCGAAAATATGACACATCACTGAAGAAAATTATTAAAAGCGGGCATATTCGGTTGATTCTCAAGCAGCTTCGCTGCAACTCCCTGGACGATTTGCTTGCCAAGGTCGGCAGTGGGGCAATCACTGTACAAAACCTTATTAAGGGCTTGCAACCGGTCGAGCTACGCCACGACCTGGAAACGCACATAAGCGAGTTGCCGCCGGAAGAGTTGGCAAACCTCATGGTCAGCCAGCAGGGCAGTGGGGCGGAACAGGGGAAGTCGGGTATCAAGATCGACGGTATCGATGGCATGCTGGTGAAGATCAGCCAATGTTGTCAACCCTTGCCGGGGGATCCTATTGTCGGTTTCATTACCATGGGGCGGGGTGTTTCCATTCACAAGGCCGATTGCGTCAACCTTCTCAGCTCCGATCCCAAGCGATGGATCGACGTTTCCTGGAGTGGTATAGTTGAAAAGGCATATAAGGTCGGCATCCATATCAGTGCGGAAAATCGGAGGGGCATTTTTGCGGAAATCAGCGGTACAATCAGTTCCGACAATGCCAATATCGTTGATATTTCCGCCCATACGACAGTGGCAGATCGGGCAGAGATGACTATCTCGCTTGAGGTGGGGCACCTTGAACATCTTCACACGTTGATGCAGCATTTGCGACAGTTGCCGGCCGTTATTGGCGTCAGGAGATTGTAGCAAGGGAGAAGGCGAACAATGACCTGCCAAATCTGCGGCAATAGGAGCCCTGTTGCAAACTCGATTTGTCCCTATTGCGGTGCTGTCGCTGACGAGTCGGATACCCGCGAAAAAACAGTATTTATCCACAAAACGGTTAATCTCGAAGCCGGACGGCCGGTGGTCGAGGTCGCCATGAATCGGTGCCGTGAGGTCATTGATGACGCAATAAGAAATAAAGTCAGTGTCATCACGTTCATTCACGGATATGGGTCGAGTGGCAAGGGCGGTGTGATACGGTCGGAGTGTCGGCAGGCCCTTGAGTATATGAAGAGTAAAAGAGTGATCAGCGATTATATCGCTGGAGAAGATTTTCACAAAAGGTCGGGGCGGGTGCGAGCACTTTTGCAGCGCTATTCTCCCTTGGCCAAAGATAGAAATTTCAACCAGGGTAATCAAGGTATTACTCTGGTAATCTTGTTCTAGGGTGTACAGCATGTTACTACCCTTGTGCAATGTCAATGAGCTATGCGGCTTGTCAGTCGTACAATGTTTTACGTCTTTTAACCTCTAGGGAGGAGTTATCGATGAAAAAAAGTTTCATATCGGCAGTGTTGGGAGTCTGTCTTACGGTTCCCTGTCTTTCTCAATCGGCACCGCCGGCAAGCTTTGAAGACAAGATCAGCTACAGCATGGGCTTCGAGGTGGGAAATTATTTTAAAAGTGCCGGTGGAGACATCCAGAAGGAATTTCTCCTCATCGGTATTGAAGATGCGTTTAAAGGATCGCAGCCGCCACTGACTGCAGACGAAATGTTGGCGGTCAAGAAGGAGTTTGCCGCCAAGATGCAGACCAAGCAAACGGCCAAACTGGACGAGATGAAGGCCAAAAACAAGACGGCCGGTGAAACCTATCTCGCAGATAATAAGAAGAAGAAAGGTGTTACAGCCACTGCCAGTGGGTTGCAGTATGAGGTTGTCAAAAAAGGCGAAGGTAAAAATGCTGCTCCGACCGACACGGTCAAGGTTGAATATACCGGCAAGTTGATAGACGGCACTGAGTTCGACAGTACCGCAAAACATGGTGAGCCGGCGGAATTTCAGGTAGACCAGGTGATTAAAGGATGGAGTGAGGCACTGCAGCTGATGAATGCCGGCTCCAAAGTGCACTTGGTTATTCCTGCAGAGCTTGCCTATGGTGAGAATGGGGCGGCTCCGATGATCGAGCCGAATTCAGTGCTGGTCTTTGATGTAGAGATGCTTTCCATAGCCCAAGCGAAGCCGTTGTAAAGAAATACCTTAAGGTAGTGCCGAAAACGGCATAAGGAGCCGTAAGGGAATGGTTAAAGAGCGGACCATATTTCCTAACGGCTCCTAAATAAGTCGAGAAAAAGGCAAGTGCGGGAAAAAGTTGCGGCCGTTCGAGAGTATATCTCGGACGGCCTTTTTCCTTTCATCGATCATTTTGCATAAGAAGGATGGTGCCGGCGATGGAAAAAATGATATGGATGCCGGCAGCGGCGACGATGGGTGGGACATAGCCGACAGTGGCCAGAGACTGCAATGCCCCCCAGATGCCCCAGGCAACGAAGGCCAGGCCGCAGCTTGCTGGAATGGCCACGGAGAGATCACGGCCCCATCTACGGTAGGAATACAGCAGGATAGGCAATCCGAGCAGAAGAAGGGGAATGCCGAGGAGGATATACGAAGCGCGGCTGAGAAAAGCCGTCCAGGCAGCGCGAACCTCATGTTCCGCATGTGACCGCCCTATCTCCTGATACAGACCGGTGAGCGATAGTTCCGCGGACTTATTTGCCGGAATTAAAAAATCTTCAGGCTTTTCCGGGAATTGCAATTCGTTTACAGGGAAATTGGTGATGCTGTAATGGCCATTCTCCTGGCGTTGCTGCATCTGGCCGTTTTCCAGGATCCAGTGGTTGTTTTGTTTATCCCAGTTGGCCATTCCTGCGGTTATCAGGGAACCGATATTATAGGTTGCATCCCAGCGAGAATAGGAAAAATCCTTTAAAACATGGATTTTCGGGTTGGGCCAGGCGAAGGAGTAGAACCCCTCCGCCCCTCTGTAGTAATAGCGATTATTGCGGAGTATTCCCAGAGGGACCTTGCCTTTAAGTTGTTCAAACCAAATAGTATTAGTCCTACTGATGGTGATTGGCAAAAGCCACTGAGCGGCGGCGACAAAGAGCAGGGTAAATACTACCGAGCCGATAATAAGCGGACGAATGATCAGGCGCAGAGGGATACCGCCGGCCTTCAACGCGTTGAGTTCATTGGAATGGTTCAGGATGCCCAAACTGATGACTCCGGCAAGCAGGATGAACACCGGCCCTAATTGGTCAACAATAAAGGGAATAGTCAGCAGAAAATACTCGATGGCCAGCCAGAGAGGTTTTCCGGCGCTCACGAAATCATCATATTTCTCAAAAAAATCAACGAGAAGGTAGATGGCGACAAAACCGCTGTTGACGGTTAAAAAATATTTGACAAACTGGCTGAGCAAATAACGGTTAAGCAAATTCACGCAAAACCTCGACAGGCGAAAGAATCGATAAATGGGAAAATATCCATGCGGCTAAAATAGCCTGAGTGTTCTACTGATCCAACTGTAGGTAACATTATCACCGGCCGGCGTCAATATTGGCCTTTCTGTAACACGGCAATTTTTTCAAGGCCTTGCATTGGTCGTATTCCGTGTGGTATAGTCGATTTTTGTTGTTAACCATCCATGGCCTGGAAGTGTTGGGATTATTAGACATTTGGTGATGCTGAGCAGTTCTGTTCATTCTTTTTCAACCCAATACCACTTGTTACCCTATGGCGCATAAACGAAAGAAAAAAGACCCTCTTCAGTGTAAACAAGCCTTTAAGAATACCGCCTCGGATCGTCTCCAGGCTTTCTGGAATCTCTTTGTCAAAGAAGATGATGTTCTTGTCATAATCAATGCCGACCCCGATGCATTGGCAGCGGCACTGGCGGTCAAGAGATTGTTGCGCTACAAGGTTAAATCGGTAACAATTGCCCATCCCAATGAAATCAGGCGCCTTAATAATATGGCGATGGTCGAGAGACTGAAGATTCCCCTCGAGCGGCTGAAAGACGTCAAGATTGAAAACTACAGTAAAAGGGTAATGGTTGATTCTCAGCCGGATCATCTTCCCTGTTTTGAAAAATTGAAAATTCACGCGGTAATCGATCACCACCCGGTTGGCCATGTTGGCGATGTGGAATTTGTCGACATCCGTCCGGAGTATGGGGCGACCTCTTCCATGGCCGTCGAATACCTGCGGGCTGCCGGCCTGAAACCCTCAGTGGCTTTGGCCACGGCGCTGTTTTATGGGATAAAGGTCGACACCCATGACTTTGAGCAAAAGTCGGTTTTAGCCGACGGCATCTCCTTTCGCTATCTCTTTAATATTGCCAACCGAGATTTGGTGCGGAAATTCGAGTTGACCGACCTGCGGCGCTCGGAACTGAAATACTTTGCCACGGCGCTGGCCGAACTCAAATACTCCAAAGGGCGCTACTTTACCCATCTGGGCCGGGTGCGAAGTCCCGATGTCCTTGTCATCGTTGCCGATTTCCTCAACCATGTGGGGGAGATCGACTGGGCCTTCGTTTCCGGCATTCATGGGGAAAAATTAGTAGTGATTTTTCGTTGTGACGGTTATCGCAAGAATGCCGGAAAACTCGCAGAGCGAATTTTCGGTTCCCTGGGGTCGGCAGGAGGCCATAAAGGAGCTGCGAGAGCCGAGGTGTCGCTGAAAAATCTGCAACTCGGTGAAAAAGAGTTTACTTCCGATACTCTCAAGCGCTTCATAATGCACCATATTTAACGATTTTTGTGAATTTTCCACCTGAAGGGTTGCGCATGATCCTGATATCCTTTACCGTATGGTGAAGTTGTCGGGTGTGGATGGCGAGGAAATGGTCGTTTCCTACGCTCTCTTGACATTGGCCTACTGCTCTTGAGGTGCCCCATGCTGAAACCTACTACGTTGGCTATGATCCTCGCTGGGAGCCGGGTCGATGAGCTCAACGTCCTGACCTATTACCGTCCCAAATCAGCGGTGCCGTTCGGCGGACTCGGGCGGGTGATCGATTTCTCTCTCAGTAATCTCATGAACTCCGGAATCGAGCAGGTGGCTATTCTCAGCCAGTATCGGAGTTACTCCCTTATCAATCACATCGGCACGGGAGCCGCTTGGGATATGATCGGGCGCTACCGGCAAATTTCCATCCTCCCGCCTTTTCTGGGTTCTGAGGCTGCCGACTGGTATCGCGGCCCGGCCGATGCCATCTATAAGAATCTTGACTATATCCATCACCATCAACCGGAGGAAATTCTTATTCTTTCCGGTGACCATATCTATAAGATGGATTATCAAGATATAATCGACTATCACACCGCAAAAAATGCTGACCTCACCATCGCCTTCACCCGCGTTCCTCGGCAGGGTGCCAACCGTTTCGGCATTGCCGAACTCAACGATGAGGACGGAGACCGCGGCGGACGAGTGATCAATTACTGGGAAAAACCGGACCGGCCCGAATCAGACTGGGCATCAATGACGATACTCTGCTTTAAACCCGAGGTTTTATATCAGGCCCTGGAAAGAAACCAGGAGGGAATCTCCTATCACTTCGGCAAAGACATCATTCCCGTGTTGCTGCAACAAAATTGCCGGGTGTATGGCTATAAATTTTGCGGATACTGGGGCTATACCCGAACTATTAATGAATACTGGCAATCGAATATGGATCTGCTTGGGCCGGAACCACGTATTGACATGGAAAAATGGGTGTTTCGCACCAATCTCGACCACAGGAACATTCGCGACTACGAACCGGCACTCATGACCGACAATGCCGTGGTTCAGAATAGTCTGATTTATAATGGCTGTAAGGTTGATGGAACGGTCAGGAATTCCATTCTGTTCCCCGGTGTCCATGTGAAGAAGGGGGCAATCGTTGAGAATTCAGTTTTGTTTTTCAGTAACATGGTGGGAGAGAACTGCCGATTTAACAAGGTCGTCGCCGATGTCAACACCGTTTATGGCAAGGATGTAGTGATTGGGCCGGAGAAATGCGACGCAAACACCGAGGTTACAGTCATTGGCTGGAATAATCAGGTGCCGGATCGAACAGTCATCGGAGAAGGGGCGACGGTTTACCCTAATCTCGTTGCCAAGACGTGGCCGGCTTGTGTGCAACCGGGGGAGGTGCTGCGATGAAAAGGGCTAAAGAAGCACTAGTTCTTCTCCTTGCCGGTGGCGTTGGCAGTCGTTTGAATATCCTGGTGCAGAAACGAGCCAAGCCTGCTGTACCCTTCGCTGGAATCTATAGGATCATTGATTTCAGTCTCAGCAATGTGATGAATAGCGGGCTGACAAAAGTTGGCGTGCTTACCCAGTATAAACCATTGTCCTTGATGAGTCATCTTGGGTCGGGCGAGGCCTGGGATCTTACCGGCAGAAGTAGAGGGATAAAAATTCTGCCGCCGCGAACCGGTGAAAGGCAGTCTGATTGGTATCATGGCACCGCCGATGCGGTGCGGCGGAATATAGATTTCTTAACCCACAATTGGGCAGATGAAGTTGTGATCCTCTCCGGTGACCATATTTATCGTATGGATTTCGACGCTATGATTGAATACCACCGGTCGAAAGCGGCCGATGTAACGGTGGCAATGATGGCTGTGCCGAAGAGTCAGATTCATCAGTTTGGCGCCGGGATAGTTGATCGCAACGACCGGATTGTCGACTGGGAGGAAAAGCCGAAGGAAGCAAAGACAAATTTAGCCTCCATGGGAATCTATGTGTTTGATTACAAATATCTGCTGAAGACCTTGTCCCAGGACAAGGATGAACACGACTTTGGCATGCATATCTTGCCGCGGGCAATTGCCGTGGACAATGTCTTTGCCTATCCCTTTTATGGATATTGGCGTGATGTCGGGACAATCCAGGCATATTGGGAGGCCAACATGGATGTCCTGAGGAAAAATAGCGGCATTTCACCGCAGAAGTGGCAGATTAGAACAAATATTGACACTGAAGGCCGGTCTGCCGATCGTGCTCCGGCTCGCTTTGGCCTGGACTGCCACTTGAAAAACTGCATGATCTCCGCCGGTAGCCATATCCAGGGCACAGTGATTAATTCGGTACTGGCACCCGGGGTCATTGTCGAGGAAGGGGCGATAGTTAAGGATTCCATCCTGTTCGAGGATTGTGTCGTTGAAAGAGGGGCGCAGGTTGATCTGGCCATTTTGGATAAACGGGTCCAGGTGGGCGCGGGTGCGATTGTCGGCTGTGGGGATAACCATACCTGTGCTAATCGACGGAAGCCAAGTCATCTCTATACCGGCATAACCCTTGTCGGTAAGGGGGCGAGGGTTCCGGCCGAACAGAAGATAGGTCGGAACTGCGTCATCGACAGTGGGGTGTCGGAGAACGCATTTTCCGGAAACACTCTGGAAGACGGAGAATCGTTGTTGAATACGGATGAGTCGTAGCAACCGATTGATCAATGTCGCTGTGTATTCGGGTAACAGTTTAGTCCCTTCGGTGTTGTCCGATCAGCCTTAGCCATGAAAATAGGAAAACCACAGAGGGATATATTCATACACTCGGAAATAATAAAGTCGATGCGATCGAAAGCCAGATAACATATAATTCTGTCCCCTTTTTGCGTGGAAACACTCTATTTATCCCGCTGATAGCAAGAGTGGCAGAGCAGGTAAAAACTGCTCCAGAGTGCGGAGAGGCATTTGACACTACATGGAGAGTAAATGCTCCCGATGATAGGGTTTGTTGGCTGATCTCTTTTGGTTTCCCCCAGGTAGACAAAAATGGTGAGATTGGTGCGTATCGTGGCATTGTAATTGATATAACGGCAGGAAAACTGATGGAAGCCCTATAACAACAATCAGCAAATGATCTCAAAGAGAGTGAGGAAAAATATAGAAAGATTTTCCATCAAGCACAAGTTGCAATGTTCCGCACGAGCATTTCTGATGGGACACTGTAAAGTGGGAGACTGAAAAAGCTACTGGCGAAAAACGGTTCTGTCAGAGATTATGAGGCAGAGATTCTCCGAGGTGACGGTGTAACTATCTGGGTAAGCATTTCTGCAACCCTATATCGAGAAAATGGATATATCGAAGGTTCAATAGAATCAAGTGCTTATTCCACTTTGCATTCAAAATGACCGGTATTTTTTGTAGGGTGCACTCTGTGCACCAGGTCAGACAGGGTGGTGCGTGCAACGCACCCTACGAGTTGGTGCTAACTTGAAAGCTCATTGGAATTAAATGCTGAAGGTTGCCTAATCGAACACCTTCAAAAGATCACCCTCATCTATTTTACTTGCTACTGGTTACTTCCGCCTTTCAAAGGCCCAGACCTCGGGACTATGGTTTTCTTCACAGTAATGCGAAAAAATTACTGTCGCTTATCCAGCTGATCCTGCATGTCATTATTGAAGAACTTGCTTCGCGCCCAAGACCTGCTTTCAAGTGCCCTTGCTGCAAGGCTTCAATGCTGGTTGGAGAATTTCTTGGCAAGTTCTTCTGTGTTATCCTCGCCATCCCTTTTTGACGCCCCTGCGGCAAATCGGCGCCGAATTCATACAGCAGCCCCCACAACTGGCTGGTCTCTGCATCGTCCGCATCTTCACCAGTTGCTCGAGCATCCGGTGCAAGGTCAGGATACTTTGTTGTTTTTTAGTCTTGAGGGCTACAAACTTTATACCCGGAAGCTGCGCCGCCTCCCAGATTGCCCGGACGTCAGCCACATCGGTCTTGTTGCTGGCACATAGATGCCGTCATGTATAGCGCGGGCTTAACTTATTTCTCCCTTCTCTGCTATGCCTCTCCGGCAGGAGGGAGGCGTCCAAACCATCTCCTTTCTTCTGGAGAGGAACAAGCCTGAAAAAAAATGAGATGACTGCCCAGAAAGATAGCATTTTTATAGGAGTCTTGTCGGGGCAGTCTCATTTCATTACTTGCCAAAGAGGGACAGCATTACTCCAGCGGCTACTGCTGAGCCAATAACACCGGCAACGTTCGGCCCCATAGCATGCATAAGGAGGAAATTGCCGGGATCATCCTTCTGGCCGACTACCTGGGAAACCCTTGCGGCCATAGGTACCGCTGAGACTCCGGCGGACCCTATCAAAGGATTGATGGGTACCTTTAAAAATTTGTTCATGAGTTTGGCAAGCAGGACACCCCCGGCTGTACCGATGCCAAAGGCGATCACTCCGAGGGCGAGAATTGCCAGGGTTTGCACCGTTAAAAATCGTTCAGCGCTGGCAGTAGCCCCAACAGTCACACCAAGGAAGATGGTTATGATATTGATCAAGGCATTCTTTGAGGTGTCCTCAAGTCTTGCTACTACACCACTTTCCCTGAACAAATTGCCGAGCATAAGCATGCCGATAAGTGTTCCGGCAGGCGGCACCATCAGAGAAACTATCACCGTGACTATTATCGGGAAAAGAATTCGTTCCCTTTTGCTGACATCGCGCAATTGGCTCATCCTGATCATCCGTTCTTTTTTGGTGGTGAGCAGGCGCATGATCGGTGGTTGGATGATAGGCACCATGGCCATATACGAATAAGCGGCAATGGCTATGGGGCCGAGCAGGTGTGGGGCGAGTTTCGAGGAAAGAAAAATTGCCGTGGGACCATCGGCCCCGCCGATTATTCCTATGGATGCCGCTTCCTGGGCATTAAAAAGTCCTGAGCTTATTGCGCCCATAAAGGTGAGGAAGATACCCAGTTGTGCAGCAGCACCTAGAAGGAGAGATTTCGGGTTGGCGATGAGTGGACCAAAATCAGTCATTGCACCAACACCCATGAAAATAAGTGGCGGAAAAATTCCCAGGCAATCGCCCTGGTAAAGATAGTAGAGGAGGCCACCGGGTTCGATGGTATGGATCATGTTGTTCTTGATTTCCAGAATCGGTGGTGCCATCATGCCGGCGAGCGGCAGATTGGTTAAAAGAACCCCGAAGGCGATGGGTACCAGAAGAAGCGGCTCAAACTTTTTGACAATTGCCAAGTAGAGCAGAATACACGCCACCCCCATCATGACCAACGCCCCGGGTGTCAGAGCAAAAAAACCAGTGCTTTTAATAAATGCAATAATTGGCTCTAGCATGAGAATATCTCCTTTAGGATGCCAAGACTACCAGAAGATCGCCGGCGTTCACCGAAGCTCCCTGGGTCACATACAGTTGCTTAACCACGCAGTCGTGTGGTGCAAGTATCTCGTTTTCCATTTTCATTGCTTCAAGGATGAGAAGGGTGTCGCCTTTTTTTACGGATTTGCCGGGACTCACTTCAACCCTAAGGATGGTGCCCGGCATCGGCGCTACGATGTTTTCGCCGGTTCCGCTGATTGTTGATGGTTTCGCCGGCTCTTGTTTTGGTGTGGTTGTCGGTTTGTCGGGTCTTGGTAGCGGAGCAGTTCTTATTTCTGCAGGCTGGGCAGTGTTTTCTTTCTGCAGTTCTTCAATGCCTACCTCATATTCATTGCCGTTTACTACTACTCTGAACATTTTCATATTGACGTTCTCCCTCTCTATTAAAGTCTGCTATTCATTTGTTCGATAATTCCCGCTCGGTTCCAGAGTGGCGAACGATCTTCGATTTTTGCAATATTTTTAATAACTATGCTGTCGCAAGTGGTTTTCATTTTCTCAGCGATAACTGCCGTAATAATTGCTATGAGCTCGCCGTCATCCTGAGGCTCATAGGCTGCATTTGCATTGGCCTGAAGTGGGGTTGTTACTTCTGCTTTTGATGATCTGTTGATCAAGCGGTCCATCCAGGAGATGAGCACTTGTAGTATGATCAGTGCAACAAAAGTAATACCCATGCCAAGCATGGTAGTTACCAGTCCCGCTAGAAATTTATTGGCGAAGGAGAGAGTTTTCAAAGTCTCGGGATTGGCGAATTGGGCCAATAATTCAGTAATGGTCATGGATTGTCCGCCTCTTAAAGTGGAATATTGCCGTGTTTTTTTGCGGGACGTTTTTCCCGTTTGCCGGCCAGCATATTATATGCGTCAATTATCCGCTGGCGGGTTGTGTGCGGTTCGATAACGTCATCGACGAAGCCGCGTTCCGCTGCCTTGTAGGGGGTTGCAAATTCTGCCGAGTAGTCTTCAAGAATCTGCTGTTTGGTGGCCTGTTTATCTTCCGCCTTTGCAATATCGTTTTTAAAGATAATATTTACCGCACCCTCTGAGCCCATGACAGCGACCTCGGCTGTCGGCCAGGCAAAGACCATGTCGGCGCCGAGAGATTTTGAACACATGGCGACATAGGCCCCGCCATATGCTTTTCTGGTGATAACAGTCACTTTGGGCACGGTTGCTTCGCTGTAGGCATAAAGAATTTTCGCGCCATGTCGGATGATGCCCCCGAATTCCTGGTTGGTGCCTGGCAAAAAGCCCGGAACATCGACGAAGGTGAGAAGAGGAATATTGAAGGCGTCACAGGTTCGGATGAAGCGGGCCGCCTTGTCGCCGGCATTCATATCCAGACAACCAGCCATGATCTTGGGCTGGTTGGCGATAATACCTACCGATTGGCCGTTGATTCGCGCAAGTCCGGTCACCAGGTTCGTGGCAAAGTAGGGTTGGTATTGCATAAAATCACCATTATCGATAATTGGTAAGATAACATCGAGTATATCGTATGGTTTATTTGGGTTGTCGGGAATGAGGGAGTTGAGTTCTTCAATGGACCTATTAAGGTCGTCGGCCGTGGCCCGCGCGGGTGTCTTTTGCATGCTATTGGCAGGGAGAAACTGCAGGAGCCTGCGAATAGCATCGAGACAGTCGGCCTCGGTGTCGGCGATAAAGTGCACGTTGCCGCTGACGCTGTTATGGGTCATCGCGCCACCGAGCTCTTCGGCGGTAACAATTTCGCCGGTAACGGTCTTAATAACCTGCGGGCCGGTTATAAACATTTGTGAAGTTTTATCGACCATGAAAATGAAATCAGTCAGAGCCGGGGAATATACCGCTCCGCCGGCACACGGACCCATGACCGCTGATATCTGTGGGATGACCCCTGAATAAATGGAGTTGCGGTAGAAGATGTCGCCATATCCGGAGAGGGCATCGACTGCCTCTTGGATTCTGGCACCGCCGGAATCGTTGAGGCCAATGATTGGAACCCCTACTTTGACGGCATTGTCCATGGCCTTGACGACTTTTCTGGCGTGCATTTCCCCGAGTGCTCCACCGGTAATGGTGAAATCCTGGGAAAAGGCATAAACCACTCTTCCCTCAACCTGCCCGTAGCCGGTAACCACCGATTCCCCTTCTAAATCGAGTTTGTCCATGCCGAAATTGGTACAGCGGTTTTTGACAAAAGCATCTATCTCGACAAAGGTGCCTTTGTCAAAAAGATGAAGAAGGCGTTCTCTTGCGGTCATTTTCCCGCCGCTATGCTGTTTTTCAATCCTCTCAAGACCTCCGCCGAGAGCGATTTTTTCTTTCTTTTTCAGCAGGATTTCCCTTTTATCCAAAGACATTGTTCTGAGCTCCTTGATTGATTTTTTTCTCTTTCGATGGGCTTTGCCGTCGAAGTTTCCTCTTTGTACCGCTTAAATAAACGACGCCGCTGGGCAAGTCGGCGATGAGTATCAGACTTTTTTTGAGCATTCTTTTCCTGTTATCGATGTCTCCGGCGTGATGCTATAATGAACGATTTCAGGATTCACCATGCCCTGCCAGACCATCTCGAAGAGTGAGTTGGCTGATTCCGTCAAACTTTCCTGTTTGCCGCGGATTATCCACATGAAAAAGGTTCGCTGAATGAATCCAAGCATAAAGTCGAGAAGGCTGCCGGCCCGAATATGAGGATTGATGATACCCTGTCGCTGTCCTGTTTTCAGCACGTTGATAATGAGATCAACCCGTTTTTTTTGATCGAAAGAGTCGTCGGCCATCCAAGTTTTCATGGGGAGTGTCATGAAGAGAATGCGTCCGAGCGACTCGTGACGTTCATAATAATTAAGGTGGAGCCAAAACACTTTTCTCAATTTTTCTTTAAGATCCTCAATGCCGTTGAGGTGGTCTTCTATACGATCAGTCAGCCGGCTCATCCAGATATTAACATAGGCAAAAAGAAGGCGTTCTTTGCTGCCGAAATGTTTATAGATGGTTGAGAAGCTTACGCCCGCTAGGTCGGCGATATCGCGGATACTGGCTTTATGGAAATCCGCGGTAGAGAAAATTTCCAGGACGGCCGATTCGAGTCTTTTTTGCACTTCTGGGTTGAGTTCGTCTAACATTGTTACCAAGTTGTTTATCACTGGTCTGAGTTTTCTCAACCCCAATGGAATAAAGTTAATAAAAAGACATTAATTCAGATAGTCCATAGGCATATGGCAAAGAAAAAATTGTCGGTGGAAGAGGTTTTGGGAAAAATGTTTCTTTTGTTTAACATATAGATATTGTGTTGATAACAATTATTGGTAGTCTTTATCTGAGCCTTCAAGGTAACATTGTTATCGGCATTGTTACTTCAATTCCGTTGCGTTTGTCAATAAAATTTATTTATGCTTAGATGTCTGAGAATTGGGATGGAGATGTTTGTATTTTTTGACTGACATTTAGGAGAGAAAAGGGAGTGACTCAGTGCAACTGGAAAATGGATTGAAAGTTATATTGGAAAAATGCTAGGCTGCGCTTTCCACTTGCAGATTTGCTGGTAATTGTCGGATAAAAACCCGATCCGGAAAGATATCAAACCAAGGCAATATTCAGGGCCGAATCAGGCAATGGTGCCGGCCTGTATTGCTGTAATGTTACCTACTTTACGAGATAGGCGTTTTTCCAGGATTCATTCTTGGTGGCGCTGTAATTGTTCAGGGCATGATAAAAAGCGCCTACCACCAGCTCGGCGCAATGGGTATGATCCGGCGGCAAGGTTTCCAGGTAATCGGCCAAATTCTCCGGGGTTACCTGCCAGCTGTCGGCAAAGGTTCTTCCTTCCACCAAATAGGCCAAGGTGTTGGCGCAGGCGTTGGTATTCAGACAGCCCTGGATCTGGAAGATGACCATGTGTATCCGGCCGCCGTGTATCGACAGATACAGTTCGATGGTATCGCCGCAGTCGCCAACCCGTTTTCCATATCCGTCAGGCCTCTCCAGGATTCCTAGCCTGTCTGTCCTGGACGCCATATCAATGAAATGTGCTGAGTGTTCCGGAATATTGTCGGAATGGTCTGCTTCCATAGAAACTTTCCCTTGGAATATATGATAAGTAGTCGCTTTCTTCGGGGTTCCTAAAAGGCTCTTTTCAATGAAGAGCCACCCCTGATCCGCTGCTAAAAAACTACCCTTTCAGTACAACGTTAGCAATATTTTTCCTGACGATGCCAATAATCGGTAAGGAGTCAAGCTAACCAAGACTTTTTCTACAATAAATATCCTATGGAAAGGGGCTTTGCCAGAGACTAAAGAGCCGTAAACTCCGCAAGCCCAGCGGCAACCGCCTCGCCATCCGGCCTTTTAAGAGAAAACCTTCCACCCCACTTTATCCCGTCATTTTCAAGAGCGATATTGACAGTTACCTGGTCCTCCGCTCGGATCTGCCCCTTAAATTTTATTTTATGGTATAGAGTTGGGGCGACACCCTGCCCCAGCGCACGCTCCGCCAGGAACCTCACTGCCGCCAGCTGGACTATCGCCGGCAGGATCGGGTTACCTGGAAAGTGTCCCTGGAAACCGGCGAAGTCAGCCGGAAACAAAAAATCAGCTGAGGCCTCCAGCCGCAACGCTTCCTTGCCGGTAAGCCGCAGCAGAAGACAGCATCCGGACAAGGCTTCATATAGAGAATTGTTTTGCATATCCATCGGTTATTTACCAATTTAAAGATTAAGGCCACCGGCATTTAGCTTTTTGCACCGCGGCCGAGATTTTCCCAGACCTTGATGTCACCCACGGCGAGCAGTTCCCTGCCGGCATAAACCTCGCCATGGACGACCTTCATGGCCCCGAAGACAAAGGCGACATCGGTATCGATATGCACAGGAGTTCCGGGTTGCGGCCGGCCCGGCCAGGAAAAAGAGTCGAGACCCACCAGCATGCCGTCGCGGGGCGCCATGTCGCTTTTGATCGCGTCATAACAATTTCCAAGGGCCGCGGTCTGGGCGATGAGTTCAATGAAGTATTCGGGGAGAATGCCACCGGCGATGACAAAAAGACCGGCAGTGGGCAGGGTTGCCAAAGCTACGGCGCGGCTGCCCTGTCGCTCCACCAGGGTCTCAGCGAGAAGCATCGGCGGTTTGTGGGGCAGCAGTTTGTCCGCTTGTTGCGGCAGGGAGGCTTGAGCTGTTGCCTGGGTAATTTCTCTATCCATCGTTTATTGTCTCCAGGTCACTCCCATCGCCTCGCAGCCTGCCCTGAGAGCTACACAAGGAGCATGACATTTCTCAAACTGTTGATTGATTTCTTTTTCACTCAGGACCTATGGTTCTTCCTCTCACGATATCTACCGGATATCCTCTCCCTCGGTCAAGGCTTGTCTGCATAGAACAACCGGACAAATTGAGCCCGGCGGCCGAATTTCTCTTGTGCTCAGCTGCCGTTTTGATTTTATTGTCGCTGTGCAGTTGCGAAAAACCGATTGACAATATCAGCGATCGCCTCGGAGGTTTATGGAGTTAAAAAGGGTTGTAGTGACAGGATTGGGCACCGTCAACTCGGCGGCCCGCAGCGCTTCTCTTTTTCATAGTGCCCTTCGCGCCGGTCATTGCGGTATCGGCCCGGTAAGCGTCTTCGACGCCACCGATTTTCGAACGCAAACCGGTGGTGAGGTCCAGGGTTTCAACGCCCGCCCTCTGCTGCCTCGGTCGATCAGCACAAAACGCCTGTCCCGTTCCGACGCGATGGCCATGGTCGCCGCCATCGAAGCCTTAAGTGATGCCGGGTTTTTTCCTGTGCCGGACCACCTGCGGCCGGATATGGGGGTAGTCATCGGCGGCGGGGCCGGCGGCATGCTCGAATGCGAGGCAGTCTACCGCGATTATCTGCAGGGTGCCGGTAAACGACCAGCCTATTCGGCTTTCTCCTCTTTCGGATGCGCCGCCTCGGCTGATCACATCGCCGGCCAACTGCAACTCATGGGGCCGAAAACCACCTTTATGACCGCCTGTTCCTCCGGTGCCACGGCCATCGGCTATGCCCGTGACCTGGTGCAAACCGGGGCAGCGACGGCGATTATTTGCGGCGGCACTGAACCGCTCTGCCGCATCACTTACTCGGCCTTCAATTCCTTGCAGGCGGTCGATCCGCAGTACTGCAAACCTTTTGATAAAAACCGCCAAGGCCTTTCTTTGGGTGAAGGTGCGGGGATGATGATCCTTGAAGAACTCGGCCACGCCCGGCAGCGGGGAGCGCGTATTTACGGTGAAATTCTCGGTTACGGGGTCAGTTGCGATGCCCACCATATGACCTCGCCGGACCCGGAAGGAGGCGGCGCCGTACTGGCCATGGCACGCGCCCTTCAGGACGCAGGCGTAAGCCCGGATGCGGTCGACTATATCAACGCCCACGGCACGGGCACCCCGGCCAATGACAAGATCGAAACCAAGGCCATCAAACATCTGTTCGGCGAGCGAGCCTACCGGATTCCGGTGAGCTCGAGCAAATCGATGACCGGACATACCCTGGGAGCCGCCGGCGCCATTGAGGGCGTTGTCAGCCTCCTGGCTTTATACCATGGCTTTATTCCGCCGACCATCCACTGCGAAATTCCCGACCCCGAATGCGATCTTGATTACGTAACCGAAGGTGCACGGGATGCCAACCTGAAGATCGTGCTCTCCAACTCTTTTGCCTTCGGCGGCAACAACACTTCCCTGCTCTTCGGCAAATTCCCGCAACAGGGGGTCGGCCATGAATAGACGAGTCGTCATTACCGGTGTCGGCATGGTCACGCCTCTCGGGGTTGGCAAAGCCCCTTTTATGGAACAGCTCTTCGGCGGCGTCTGCGGCATTAGCCCCATCAGCCTTTTTGACACCACAGGTTTTACCAGCAAATCGGCAGCCGAGGTTGTCGGTTTCAGTCCCAAGGATTTCATTCGCCCGGCCAGCATACGGCGCATGGACCGCTTATCGCAAATGATCGCTGCGGCGGCACGTATGGCCTTGGACGACGCCGACCTCGCCATCGGCCCCCATAACCGCGACCAAGTGGGAGTCATGCTCGGCACCTGTTTCGGCGGCACCGATGTCGCCGCCCAATTCGGCAAGGTACTTTTCCGCGAAGGCCCGCGGCGGGTCAACCCGATTCTCGTGCCGAACACGGTCATGAACGCCCCGGCCGGCCATGTCGCCATTGAGCTCGGGGTGCGGGGTGTCAATACCACCGTCAATCATCATGAGGTCGGGGCGGAAACGGCCCTGACCTATGCGGCGGCACAAATCATGCGCGGACGCGTCGATGCGGTGCTGGCCGGCGGCGGCGACATCGTCTCGGAATTTTTCTTCAATGTAATGTCGCACTTTAAAACCCTTTCGCCGCAGAACGGTGGAGACGAGGGATTGCGACCGTTCGATGTGCACGGCAACGGCACGGTCGTCGGCGAGGGTGCGGGGATCGTCTGCCTGGAATCGCTGGAAGGAGCCCTGGCACGCGGCGCAAGCCCCTACTGTGAAATCGTCGGTTGGGGCCTGAGTTCCGCACCCACGGTCCCGAATGGTTGGCCGACGGAGCCCACCGGTCCGGTTCTCGCCATACACCGCGCCCTGGCAGCGGCCGGGATTACGCCCGGCGATATCGATTATATCTGCGCTTCGGCAAATGGCGGGCCGCGTCTCGATAGGCTCGAAGCCGAGGCCTTGCGGCAGGTTTTCTCCGCTACCGAGCAAAGACCACGGATCACCGCCCTGAAAGGCGCCCTGGGCGAAAGCCTCTCTTCCGGCGGTATGCGCGCAGCGGCCATGGCTCTTTCCCTCCGGCATCAGAGCGTCGCCCCCATCGCCGGACTGGTCGAGTCGATAGCAAAGCTGAATTTCGCTTGCGCCCCGGAAACCCAGGTGCCCATACGCTACGGCCTCATCAACGGCATCTCCTCCGGCGGCACCTTTGTCGCCGTCATTTTCAAGAAGCTTGCTTAGGGACGGGGCATGGGACGATGAACATCGGTGAGTGGAGTACCAAGCGGGCGCACCTGCATCCCGACCGGCTTCTTCTAAAACAAGAAGACCTCAGCTGCACCAACAAACAATTTGACATGCTGGTCAACCGCGCCGCCCATACGCTCCTTCAACTGCATATCGCTAAAGGTGACCGTGTTGCCGTTCTCATGGTCAACGGCAGCGCTTTTTTGGAGATATTTTTCGCCTGTGCCAAGATCGGTGCCGTTCTCGTGCCGCTCAACTACCAGTTGGCGACGCCGGAATTAAGAAGCGTCATCGTCAATTGCAATCCGAAGATTCTCATCTACTCGACCGCTTTCATCGCCACAGTCGACCAGCTGAAGACCGGCGACACATCACTTTCCTGTATCCTGTCGCACCCGGAAGGGACGATTGCCGCAGCCGATGCCTTCGATCAACCGTGGCCGGAGGAGTCCACCTGCGAACCGTGCCTCGCCTGGGAAGTGGCACTGACCGACCCGATCATCATCATGTACACCTCCGGCACCACCGGTCATCTCAAGGGCGCCGTATTGACCCATGAAAACTTTCTCTTCGGCGCCGTGCACGGAATTCTCAGCTACGGCATTAACCCCGGCACCATCTCCCTGGTCGTGGCCCCCCTTTTTCATATCGCCGCCCTGGCCGCCTCGGCGCTACCGGTTATCTACGCCGGCGGCGTCCTCATCATTCGGCCCTTCGACAATCCATCCGAAGTCCTGCACCTTATCGGCCGGGAAAAAATCAACTTTATCTTCGCCGTACCGGTGATGTTCAAGATGCTGACCAAGGCCCCGGCCTGGGCCGATGCCGACTTTTCCCATGTGCACTTTTTTATGTCGGGAGGTGCACCCATGCCGGTAGAGCTCATTCGCCGGTATCAGGAGGAAAAGGCGGTGCGTTTTGCCCAGGGCTACGGCATGACCGAAACCCAACGCATCACCGCCCTGGAACTCACCGATGCCGGGCGCAAGGCCGGCTCTATCGGCAAGGAAGTTTTTCACACCTCGGTGCGGATTGTCGGCGACGATGGCCTAGACGCACCTGCCGGAGCGGCCGGTGAGATCATCGTCAAGGGCCCGACGGTCTTTGCCGAGTATTGGAACGATCCGGCGGCAACCACCGAAGCCCTTCGCGACGGCTGGTTCTACACCGGCGATCTGGGCCGACGCGACGAAGAAGGATTTCTTTATATCGTCGGGCGAAAAACCGATCTGATCATCTGTTCCGGAGAAAATATCTATACCGCCGAAGTGGAAAATGCCATCGAAACCCTACACCAGGTGGCCGAAGTGGCGGTGGTGGGGATACCGGACGCCAATCGCGGCGAGGTTGCCGTTGCCTTTGTGGTGCTGAAGAAAGCCGACACGCTGAGCGCCGAGGCCTTGATCGCCGCGCTGAAAGGGCGACTCGCCCCCTATAAAATTCCCAAGCGAGTGATCTTTGCCGAATCACTGCCGAAAACCGGCAGCGGAAAAATGCATAAGCAGGAGATCAAAGCATCCATGTTCTCTATGGTGCAAGCAGCAAAGGAGTAGGTACTCATGAACAGCAAAGAGCAGGGCGGCAGCCGGAAATCCCCGTCGACAGTAGTTGTCGGCGATGGGGATTTGACCTTGGCAGATCTCATGGCGGTGGCCTTTGAAGCACGGCCGGTGCAGCTGTCGGAGGATCCGCTGTGGCGGGCCAAGTTGCAGGAAGGCCGCATGGTCATCGAACGATCTCTCTCCGCCGGCCACAAGATATACGGGGTCTCGACCGGGGTCGGCTACAGTTCCGGGCACGACATCGATTCGGACCATACCCATGAGTTTGCCTACCAGATCATCCGCCAACACGGTTGCGGTCTGGGCGAGATGCTCACCCTCGAACAGGGCCGCGCCGTGGTTTTCGCCCGTCTGGTAAGTCTTGCCAAGGGGTATTCGGCGGTGCGCCTGGAGCTTTTGGAGGCGCTTTGCGGCCTCTTGAACTGCGGGGTGATCCCGGTCATTCCCTCGCTTGGTTCGGTTGGCGCTTCCGGCGATCTGACGCCACTTTCCTACCTGGCTTCGGTACTGACCGGCGAACGCGAGGCCTATTACCAGGGGACCATTTGTCCGGCCGACGAGGCCCTGCGGCGAGCCGGTTTAACGGTCCATACCTTTGTACCGAAAGAGTCGCTGGCGATTATGAACGGCACGGCGGTAATGACCGCCCTCGGCGCCATTGTCTCCGCCCGCTTTGCCCGGACTCTTTCAACCTGCGAGGCGGCCACTGCCCTTTGTGCCGAAGTGCTGTTCGGCCGTTCCCAGGCCTTTGCCGAAATTGCCCACCGTTTAAAACACCATCCCGGGCAGATTGCTTCGGCGGCGGCCATCCGCGCGGCTCTTACCGGCAGCAAGATGATCGATCGCGGCAAGGAGGAGGGGCGGATGGTGCAGGACCCCTATTCGATCCGCTGTGCCCCCCATGTCATCGGCGCGGCCCGCGACTCCCTGACCTGGGTGCAAAAGGTACTCGGACGGGAGTTGAACAGCGTCAACGACAACCCCATCGTCGATCCAGAGGCGGGCGAGATGCTCTTTGCCGGGAATTTTTACGGCGGCCATGTGGCATTGACCATGGATCTGCTGAAGATCGCCGCCGCCTCGGTCGCCGATCTGCTCGACCGGCAATACGCCCTGCTGGTTGACGCGCGCATCAATGTCGGCTTGCCGGAAACCCTGGTGGGCTATAAGGGCTGCGGCGTCAAGGCTCTGCAACTCACCAGCAGCGCCCTAACCGCCATGGCCGTGCAACATGCCTCCCCCGACACCCTGCTGTCGCGGCCCACCGAGGCCAACAATCAGGATAAGGTGAGCATGGGCCAGAATGCCGCCCTCAATGCCGCGGAAATCATGACCCTCTTGCAGCAGGTCCTGGCCGCGTTGCTGGTGGCCCTTTCCAACGCCGCAACTCTCCGCTGCGAGGAGAAATTCTCCCCGAGCGGCAAAGATTTGCTGCGGCGCGTCCGGTCCTTTTCGCCGGTTCTTACTGCCGACCGACGTTTGGATCACGATCTGCGAGGTCTGACCGGGGCCATCAATTCCGGGCTCCTCGAAGCTGAATAGGTGAAACCCTCCAATTTCTTACGCATCATTTATTTAAAGGCGGTGATTATGGTAAAGAAAAATGTGCTCATTCGAGGCTTGTCTTTAGTTTGCATGGCCACCTGCATAGTGACCATTCTGCCGCTTACCGGCATGGCCAAAGAATTAAAGCTGGCCCATTTCATGCCCCCGGTCCACACCCTGCACGAAAAGGTTTTCATACCCTTAGCCGAGGCGTTGGCCAAGGCCACCGGCAGCGATCTGACCATTGCCATCTACCCTGCCGGCGCGCTGGGCAAAGGGCCGGTGCAGCAATATAAACGTGCCGTCGAGGGGGTGGCCGACATCACTTTCGCTATCCACAGCTATGCGTCTGAACTCTTCCCGCGCAGTCAATTGTTCACCCTGCCCGGTGCCTATGGCAGCGCCGTGGAAGGGACGGAGAAACTCTGGGCCATCCTCGACCCCTATCTCAAAGAAGAGTACCGTGACATCAAACTGCTCGGCCTCTGGGCTATGTCGCCCACCGTGCTGATAACCAAAGATAAGCCGGTTGCAACTCTAGCCGATCTCAAAGGAATGAAGGTTCGTACCGGTTCCCCCGGCGAGGCCGATGCCATCCATGCCTGGGGCGGTGTTTCGGTGACGATGCCTATCACCGAGAGCTACAACGCCCTCAATACCGGCATCGTCGATGCGGTGCTCATTCAACCGAGTGCCATTTACAAACCCTGGAACCTCTGTGAACCCGGCAAGTACGTTACCGATCTTCTGCCCAGCCCCTCGACCATCGTCTTCTTGGCTATGAACCGCGGCAGCTGGGACGGCTTGAGCAAATCGCAACAAGCCGCCCTGGAGAAATTGACCGGACGCGAGTTCAGCCTGAAGGCTGCCGCCATCTGGGCCGAAATGGATGTCGAAGCACTCACCCGGGCCGAGACCGATCCGGAAATTAAACGGGTTGCCCTGACCACTGAACAGCAGGAAGCCTTCCTCAGAGCGGTCAAACCGGCAATTGAGGTAGAGCTTGCCCGACTCGAAAAAGAGGGAATCAATGCCAGAGAAATCTTTAAAGTCATCAAGCCCTGAAAATATCTCAAAGGTGGCGTGGCAAGGACTCGCCACCTTCGATAGGACGATCAAAGCAGTGGCCCTGTGGGGCGGCGGCGTCATGCTGCTCGGTCTGATTTTCTTGACCGTCGGCGATGTGGCTCTCCGCTATTGTTTCAATGCCCCTCTCTTTGGGGCTCGAGACATCGCCAAGCTGATGCTGCTGATCATGGTGGTGCTCTCAACCGCCTACAGTGCCCGCACCGGAGGCCAGGTGGCCATCGAGGTCTTCAGCTCTTTTCTTGGGCCGGGCTGGTTGCGGAGAATTGATATCACCGTGCGCTGTGGGGCAACGGTGATGCTCGCCGTCCTGTCCTGGCGGCTGACCACCAGCGGCATGAGTGCCGCACGCTTCGGGGAAGCATCCCTCTCCCTGAAAATTCCATTTGCACCCTTTTATTATCTCTTCGCTTGCGGAATGCTGCTCTACGCCGCAGTTCTCGTGGTTGAGATCAGCCTTTTGCTGCGTGGCCACATCCTCGACCCGCATGCCGACGATACAGGCGACGTATGACTCCCACATGTATCGGAATCCTTGGTCTTACGGCCTTCTTTATACTGATGATGTTGCGCATGCCCATCGCCATGTGCATGCTGATCGTCGGTTTTGTCGGCACCGCCGCCATCAACGGTCTGCCGGCGGCTCTGGCAACGCTTTCCGGCGAAAGTTTCGAGATCGCCGGCTATATCGACCTGAGTGTCATCCCGCTTTTTGTCTTCATGGGCAACATGGCCGGTCTGTCGGGGATGAGCCGCGACCTCTACGATGCCGCCTACGCCTGGGTCGGCCATTGGCGCGGTGGTCTGGCCGCCACAACCATCGTCGGCTGCGCCGGTTTCGCCGCCCTCAGCGGTTCCTCCTTTGCCTCGGCGGTGACCATGGGCAGGGTGGCCCTGCCGGAGATGAAGCGTTTCAACTACGATGACCGGCTGGCCACCGGATGCGTCGCCGCCGGTGGGACGCTCGGCTATTTGATTCCACCGTCCTCGGGCTTTGTCATCTACGCCGTGCTGACCGAACAATCGATTGCCAAACTCTTTATCGCCGGGATATTGCCAGGCCTTCTCCTTACCGGCCTGTTTCTGGGTACCATAGCCATCTGGACCCGTCTCTGTCCCGGCCTGGGACCCGCCGGCCCGCGGTCGAGTTATGCCAGGCGCTGGTCGACGCTGCGCCGGGCCTGGGTCTTTGTGACCATCGTCCTTGTCACCATCGGCGGTCTCTATGGGGGCATCATGACACCCGAGGAGGCGGCAGGAGCCGGGGCCTTTCTCACCCTGGTGGTGGCCCTGCTGCGACGCTCCCTCCGCTGGGAGAATTTCAAACAGGTCGTTTTGCACACCCTGCGCACCACGGCCCTGGTTTTTATGATCCTCATCGGTGCCCATATCTTCATTCCTTTTATGGCGCTGTCCGGCATCCCCAACCACTTGGTGATTTTTTTAACCAGCCTGCCGCTCGGACCTACCGGGATTCTCGTCATAGTCTTAGCAACCTACGTTTTTTTGGGGACCTTCCTGGAGGGCATCGCCATGCTGGTGCTGACCCTGCCTATCGTCTTCCCGGTGATGATGTCGCTTGGCTACAGCCCGATCTGGTTCGGGGTCATCATAGTCATCGTTCTGGAAATGGGCCTCCTCAGCCCGCCGGTCGGCGTCAATGTCTTCGTGGTCAAGGGAGTGGCGCCGGATGTGCCGCTCAATACCATCTTCCGCGGCATCTGGCCCTTCTGGTTCGCCATGATGCTGTGTCTGGCGATCCTCTCGGTTTTTCCTCAGATTGCTCTTTTTTTGCCCGAGGCAATGTTTTAAAAACATCTCGGAGCAGATCGTCAATGAATACCGGGGCCTCAACCTCAGCCGGCCGCCCCGCCTGACCTGGGTGTCGTCGCTGGCTGAGGCATTGGAGCACGACCCCGGCCTGGCATGAACAGCCGGAAGCCCTCGATCTGGTTGTTTTTTCCACAGTCGGCACAACGATTTTTCCCGCTGGTTCTACACCCTGGCCGAGGTCGAACCAGCCTCGCAGGTCCGGCCGCTGCGCGACTCGACCTATGATACGGTGGAGGAACATCGCCGCCAACTGATCGGCATCATCAAAGAAAAACGCATCGCCCGGCAACGCGGCATCATCGTCAACTTTGGCCGGGACAGCTACGATCCCGACACCAACTTTTGCACGACCTGATCAGGGATGATTTGACCGATGAAGAGGGCATGGCCAGGCGCAAGGCGACTGCCTTGCCGTTACAACTGAGGGAGCAACTGGGGCACTATCTCCGGGAAGGACGCTACCCTTTGGCGATCAGCTCCTCCAGCATTTTAGAAGACGTGTCCTCTTTGTAAAGGACTGAAAGTGGGTTTATTCTTCGATAAATTGATATACTGTCCCTGGAATTATGAGGTGAGCACCGACGCCCTGTTTCAGTTTCGACCGAGGGTCCAAAACTCAGGGCAAAGCATGGCGAGGAAGGGGATGAGCTCCAGGCGGCCGACAATCATGTCGAGGGTGAAGATGCTTTTGCTGACCCAGTGGAGATTCCCGAAATTAGCCATTGGCCCGATATCCCCGAAGCCGGGGCCGATGTTGCCGAGTGTCGCCGCTGTGCCGATAAAGCCAATAGTTGCGTTGTGCTCGATCATGGTCACGACGAGGCCTGAAAGAAGCATCAATACCAGGTAGAACAAGACAAAACTGAGCATCTGCCGCTGCACGTCCTCCGGAACGGTCACTCGGTCGATCTTAATGGGCAGGATAGCCTTGGGATGGATTATCTGGTCGATCTCCCTTTTTAAGAACCGTCCGATAAAAAGCACCCTGATAACCTTGACACCGCCGCCTGCCGATCCGGCACAACCGCCGACCAGCATCATGGTAAATAGTACCGTCTGAGCAGGAATTGTCCAAAGGGCAAAATCCGCCGAGGCAAAGCCCGTTGTGGTAAGAATCGAGGCCACCTGGAAGGTGCTGTCGCGAAGACTGCCGGAAAGAGTACCGCCGGGCATGACAAACAGAAAGCCGGCAAGGAGCAGGGAGGCGCCAATGGTTATCGCCAGGTAGAACTGGAACTCTTCGTTGGTGAAGAGGACTCGGGGTTTGCCTTTCAGAAAGCATTTATACTGCAGGGCGAAGTTTGCGCCGGCCAGCACCATGAAGAGGGTGACAATCCAGGTGATGGTCGAGCTCTGATAACCCATGATTGATTGAGGGTTGGGCGAAAAACCACCGGCTGCCATGGTCGAAAAGGAGTTGCATATTGCATCGAAGATCGGCATTCCGGCCACGACCAGACAGACAATCTGCAGGAGGGTAAGCAGAAGATAGATGAGCCAGAGGGCCTTGGCGGTATGCGCCACACGGGGCGTGATTTTGTCTTCGGTTGGGCCTGGTGCCTCGGCGAAAAAAATTCTGCGGCCGGCAACGCCGAGTTGCGGCAGTATGGCAACGAATAAAACGATGATGCCCATGCCGCCCAGCCATTGAATAAGGCTGCGCCAGAAGAAAAACGATTTGGGATACAGGGAGAAGTCCATAAGAATTGTAGCCCCGGTGGTGGTAAACCCAGATACCGACTCAAAGTAGGCATCAAGCGGAGAAAGACCGAAGAATACAAAAGGAATGGCACCGACTGCCGCTACGACGATCCAGGTCAGGGTGACAATGAGCAGGCCTTCGGTGCGCTTCAGGGCATCGAAATTCCGGCTGAAGCGTCCGTACCAGCGGCAAAGCAGGCCGAGAACGAGAGAACTGAGGGAGGCGACGAGAAAAGGCAGAGCAGAACCGGAGGCTTCTTCAAAAGCGGCAACGACAATGGGCAGGAGGACGATTGCTCCGAAGGCGATGAGGATTATACCGAGAGCGCTGGAGATAAACCTAGGGTTCATGTGAAGAAGAAATTCTTTATTTTCTCTGAATCTTCTTTCATGCTGAAGATTTTCAACCGATCACGTGGACAGAGAGAACTCTCGCCATTGGGGATTATTACCTTGTGGCCACGGATGATAACGCCGATGATGGCATTGACCGGGAGGTGCATGTCTCTTAGGCGGATTTCCTGGAAAGTGTCGGGCAAAGTCAAGCGCAACACCTCACCTTTTCCACCCTCGATAAGAGCGATGACATCGACATTTTGTGCCTGCACGCGGTTCAGCACCTCGGTCAGTGCCGAGGCCTTGGGGGAGACTATCACGTCGATACCGACATGTTCGAAAAGTTCATAATTCTGGATGTTGCCGACCCTGGTGATGATCCGTTTTGCGCCAAGCTGCTTGAGCAGCAGAGAGCAGAGGAGGTTCTTTTCATCATTGTCGGTGGTGCAGATACAGGCATCTGCTGCAGCGATTACCTCGCTTTCCAGCAATTCCAGATCTGTTCCGTTGCCCTGCAGCACCAGCGTTTTTTTAAGTGAGTCGGCAAGAAAAGCGCAGCGTTGCGGGCTGTGCTCAATAATTTTCACCTTGATACCGGTCTTTTCGAGCTTTTCCGCCAACATGAAACCAACGCTACCGCCGCCGATGATTGATACCGTTTTCACCTTGCGATCATGTTTGAAGAAATCGGCAGCAAGGGTGTCAAGGGCCACCCCTGTGCCGATGAAAAAAATCTTGTCGTGTAGGCGGATGGATGTTGCGCCATTGGGGATAAAAAGTTTGCCATCGCGGGTGATGCCGGGGATCAGGACATTTTTGGGAAACTTACATTCTTTTATCGATTTATCGACAATGGTAGAATTTTCCTTGATCCGGTACTCAAAGAGTTTGGCCTTACCACCGGCCAGAAACTCGACATCAAGTGCTTCCGGTACGGAAATAATACGGAAAATATCCTGAGTGAGAAGCTGCTCGGGCCAGATTATGGAGTCTATATCGTAGCGGGTCTGGTAATGGTTATGGGTGAGTGAGGAAAAGTTTTTATAAAGGGAAGCCTTGCCGATGAAGCAGATTGTTTCGGTATCGGCGATCTTTTTCATGGTCCAGCAGGCGACAATGTTGGCTTCATCGATTGCCGAGCAGGCGATAAAAAGATCGGATTTTTTCGCCTCGATTTTTTCCAGAACCGCTATGTCGCCACCACTTCCTTCGACAAGGCTGACGTCAAGATTGCCGAACTTCTCACTCAAATCGCCGCTGTCATGGAGTACGGTAATATTATGTTGATGGTGCAGGCGTGCAGCCACCAGATAGCTGAACTCCGTAGTCCCGTAGATCAGTATTTCCATAGTAAGATGGATAGGATGGATAATGGATAAGTTGTCACTTTCTTCGGGTCTCCTAAAAAAGGCTCTTTCCAACGAAGAGCCACCTGATCCATTTCTCAGAACTACCCTTTCAATTCAACTTTCGCAATATTTTTTCTGACGATACCAATAATCGGCAACAAACCAGGGTAAACACCCTTGACCAAAATCCAGAGCTGCAGCTTGACGCCTCAAAAAAACGCCGGCTGCGAAAAAATCTTCCAGGACAAGATAAGCGGATCGACAGCAGAGCGGCCAGGTCTGGCCGAAGCCCTGGCGTATGTCCGGACAGGTGATAGCCTGGTTGTCCGGCGATTGGAGCGCCTGAGCCGATCACTCAAACATCTGCTTGAGGTGGTCGAGGATCTGGAAGGCCGGGTGGTTGGTTTTATCAGCCTGCAGGAAGGGTTCGACACCACAACGAGCGGCGGCAACTCATCTTGCAAATTTTCGGGGCTCTTGCCGAGTTTGAAAAGAATTTGATCCGTGAATGGACAAATGCAGGGCTTGCAGCAGCACGAGCGAGAGGTCGGAAAGGTGGCTGGAAGGAGAAGTTGACACCGGGCCAGGTTGAGACGACGCCGAAGTTGTTGATTATGAGGATGCATAGCCCGCCCCATCCCGGCGAAATTCTCAGCGGACTATGGCTTAACCCCATGGGTCTATCTGTTACTAAAGCTGCGGTTGCGCTCGGTGTCAACCGTAAAACTCTATCGAAAATAATAAACGGCAATTCCGGCATTTCCCCGGAGATGGCGGTTCGCCTGTCCATGGTCTTTGGTGGGAGTCCGGAAAGCTGGATGGGCCACCAGGTTGCCTATGATCTCCGGCAAGTAGAGCAACATAGACACGAACTGAACATCAAACTTCTCCCTATCCAAGCGCTGCATTGATATGTAAAAGCATAAAATATTATATTTTTGTCTAATGGCATCATAATTTACCTTCAATATTGTCTTGACATTGTCTGGCAATTTGCTAGATTTGGAGTATGACTACTCCACGAACCAACAGGACAGAAAAACTTGATCTGCGGCTTAGCCGGTCTGCTAAACAGACCTTGCAGGCGGCGGCCAAAACGGCGCGTAAATCAGTGAGCGAATTTGTTCTTGATACAGCGCTGAGCGAGGCCGAAGAGCGACTGGCTGATCGGACCATCTTTATGCTTGATGCTGAACGTTGGGCGGCCTTCGTTGCCGCGCTCGACGCGCCTCCTCGCCGGAGCCCCCGCCTTGAACGACTGCTTAACGAACCATCCGTCTTTGACCCCAAACCGTGACGAACCCTCTGTACATTGAAAAGTTGCAGCGAACGTATGCGGTTGAAGAATTCACATGTGGTCAGTCCGAACTTGATCGATTTCTTATTCGCCATGCGCTGCAAGCACAGCGAGCAAACTCCTCGCAAACCTACGTTGGTTTAAGCGACCAAACGATAATTGGGTACTATACAATTGTCGCCGGTGAAGTACGGCATACTGACGCGTCGGAGCGCGTCGTCAAGGGAATGCCGCGTCATCCAATACCGCTTCTCGTTCTGGCACGTCTTGCTGTGCACCGCGAATGGCAAGGCAGTGGTATTGGTGCCGGACTGCTTTTGGATGCCTTAGGCCGTGCGTTACAGGTGGCCGATATTATCGGGGTGCGTGCGCTCGCTGTTCATGCAAAAGACTCTTCAGCAACGGCATTCTACCGACACTTCGGGTTTGTGCCTTCCCCGACGGATAACCGTCACCTTTTCATGCTCATCAAAGATATTCGTGCGGCAGCAGGCAAATAATGCCGTTTTTATTTAATATTCCCAACTCATGAGACAAGATAATCCATTTTGTCTCATGTCACTGTGATCTGTACGATAGTGTTGTGCTATCTTCCAAGAGTCCTAATATCTCCGAAGCCAGATTGCAGGACATATCCGACAAAGATTTTCAGGGATTGACCTCAACTTGCAATTTTGCTTAAATTGTTAAGATTGGCAATACACATCATTAGGCTGGGATTGAAACATCCCATATATGTGCCTGAATAATTCTGTTCAAGTCAGCCTTTAAACCTTTTCCCAGCATCATTGGCATATAAAGGACTGAAAGTGGGTTCATTCTTCGATAATTTGATATACTGTCCCTGGAGTTCTCTCTGCATAAAAAATTACTCAAAGAAAGGTCATGCCGATTGTGCCTGAGGCGCATGCGCGGGCGAAAAGGCCGGGATGGCAGAATGACGGAAAGGCAGAGCGACGGTCTTTTTTTTGTTCAAAACAGCACTGATCCAGGCAAAAGGGCGTCTGCCTGGTGCGCTGAATAAACAGCCGTGGACAGGCCAGAATGGCTGGCGCTTAGGCTTCCGGCGGTTGAGGTTTGGGCACGAAGAATTCGGCCTGGGGAAATTGGTTGAGGTCCTTGTGGATGCCGGCGCGCAGGAAGGCGTTGACCCAGTGGAAAATGTTATGTTTTTGGATGGAGCGCCGCATCTTCTCCATGCGGGCGTGACGGCTGGCCGCATCCATGGTGCAGGCCTGATGGATGGCATCGGCGACGCCCTCGATATCGAAGGGGTTGACCAGGAGGGCGCCTCCTTGCAGCTGGGCCGCGGCGCCGGCGAATTCACTGAGAATAAGCACGCCGTTGTTTTCAATGGAGCAGGCACAGAACTCCTTGGCCACCAGATTCATGCCGTCCTTGAGCGGCGTCACCAGGGCAACCTCGCAGGTGCGGTAATAGGCCAGCAGTTCGACCCGGTTGAGTGAACGGTAGATGTAGTGAATCGGCGTCCAGCCCACCTCGGTGAAGCGGCCGTTGATCTCGCCCACCAGTCGCTCGATTTCGCGCTTGAGGGCTTCGTATTCCGGGACTTCCTGGCGGCTGGGCACCACTACCTGGATCAGGGTCGCCTTTTTTCGCAAGTGCGGATACCGTTCCAGGGCGTTGACAAAGGCCTGGAGACGAAGAGGGATGCCCTTGGTGTAGTCCAGGCGGTCAACCCCGAGGATCAATTGCCGTTCGGCTAGATTGGCGTGGATGATCCAGGCCAGATCCTGCACTGCCCGGGATCCCGCACTTTCGGCAAAGTGCTTGAAATCGATGCTGATCGGAAAGGTGCCCACCAGGACTTCCCGGTCCGGCGTGAGGCAGCGGCTGATATGACCATGACCGACCACCCGTGACTGGGGCATGAGCATGCGGACACAATCCATGAAGTTGCGCCGGTCACGCGCCGTCTGGAAGCCGACCAGATCGTATTGGAGCAGGGCATCCAGGATCTGGAAACGCCAGGGCAGGCGAACGAAGCCATCCAAAGGCGGGAAGGGGATGTGGAGAAAAAAACCGGTATGCCGCTTGACCCCCATTTTTTTAAGAGAAGCAGCCACCAGGATTAACTGATAGTCCTGGACCCAGACATAATCCTCGTCCTCCGAGGTATAAGCGGCGACGGCCCGGGCAAACTTGTCGTTCACCTGTTCGTACACCTTCCAGTATGCGGGATCAAAATTGCAGCGCGAAGGCAGATCGTGGAACAGGGGCCAGAGAATCTCGTTGGAAAAGCCGAAATAGTATTTCTGGATTTCCTCTTCGCTCAACTCCACGGATTTGAGGGTATACCCGGTTTCGCGCGAGCCCTGGTCGAGCAGTGCTTCCAAGGCCGTTTCATCCAGCGCCCCTTGCAGGTTCGATCCGAGCCAGCCGATCCACTGGCCGCCGCGGTCCCGGAGCACCGGTCCCAGTGCCGTCACCAGGCCGCCGGAACCGGATGTGATGGTCCATTGACCTTCCTGATTCTGGTCGACCACGATGGCCAGACGGTTGGAAACCACGGTCAGTCGGGTTGTATCCATGATGCTTACCTCTTGTCGTTAGCGGTGAGGGCGACCCAGGTGCGCAGAAAGTCAAGCATGGACCGGCAGTCCGGGAGGAAACCCCTGGCCGCCGTCGGCCACGATGGATCGCCCAGCTTGATGCCGATGCCCCGGCCGCGCAGAATGGTGAAGGCGTCCTCGTCGGTTTCGTCGTCGCCGACATAGACCTCAAAAACGTTCTCCGGCTGTACGTTCAATAACGCGGTCAGCGCTGCCCCTTTGTCCCAGCCGCAACACCGGATCTCGATGCCGCCGTTGAACGGTCGGTATTCCAATCCGTACTCCGGGGCCCGTCCGGCCCACTGGTTGGCAATTTCCCCCTCCATGGCTACGGCTGCGACCGGATCCAGACCGCGGGTATGCAGAGGGCGAGTGAGGCGACCTTCACTTCCAGTTTGCTGCCGTAACCGCTTTTCTGCAGGTGTGTTCGAATTTCAAAGAGGCCCTGCTTCTGCTCCGGGCTCGGCTGCCGGACCACGCAGGCGCCGTCAACGGTCACCGGAGGGTTGTTCAGCAGGGTCATCACCTCGTCCACGGGACGACCGGAGATGATGGCGACTTGAGTCCGCCCTCCGCTTGCCAGACCCGGAGCAGATCCGCAATGCCGGGAAGAGGCTTGGCTTGCATGGGATCGATCTCAAAAGGGGCTAAGGTGCCATAGTAATCTAGGCCAAGAAACAACTTGTTAGCCTGACGAACCTGCTGCCAGAAATCGGGTACATGGGTGATCTCAATCTGGCTGTCCTCGATTTTTATCATTTTGTGGGTGGGTGATAAGTAGTCGCTTTTTTCGGGGGTCCTAAAAAAGGCTCTTTCCAACGAAGAGCCACCTGATCCACTGCTCAAAAATTACCCTTTCAATACAACTTTCGCCATATTTTTTCTGGCGACACCAAAAATCGGCAAGGAACCAAGCTAACCAAGACCTTTTTCTACAATATTCGAACATTCAACACCATTTTTGACAACAGCAATCCGCAGCAATTGATTTTTATGCCTGCACCAAGGTGAATGCCTCCTCGTACTCAGGCCAGCCATCATCGCGTGGTTCAATTACTCTCTCAGAGAATTTAAAAATATTCTTCCGATTTCTTGCTTTCCATGACAGGTTTTCTGAAGTAAGGATACTAAATCCTGGAGTTGTGCCGCCAGGTGAGGATCTTCTTGATGAACGCGTCATCAAGACCTCCTTCTTCTTTCAACATCTTCAAAACCGAAGCACGGAAAAGCTCGGCCAGGGGTGGATAGCAACCTTCGGCATCACATAAAAATATCCAGTCTCGGTGATTACCGAGGTTTTCTGCCCCGATATACTTCCGCTTTCTCGCTCCAAACCATTGCCGTCCCTTTGTGCTGTCGACAAAGGCTGCAATGTAACTGGCAGCACTGACATTTTTCTTACCGATGAGCTATCTTTATCTAAAAAACTACTCCATCTTGCATGGATCCTTTGGACTGATACTTTCGAATCAGACATTGAAATCTGTGCAGACCTTAACATTGATAGGCCGTGCCGCCGGTCCTGGAGTAGAGAAAATGATTTTAACCTGAACGAAGAAAGGGCTTGGTGAAACTTCGGTTCTTGGCTGGTGATATTTGTCAGAGAAAGACTGCCACATTGAAGGGTGATAAGGTGTCCTTGGTTGGTTTCGGGTCATTTCATACTGTCAAAACCAAGACCAGGATGTATCGGGATATTCAAACCGGAGAGTCCAAAAAGGCCCGAGGGAAAACAGTAGTCCGACTTCGGCCCGGTTCTTCTTTAACTGAAAAGATAAAAGAATAAACAGTAAGCTGGGCGGTCACCTCTGACGAGATTTTTGGACAATCACTCTCTTCATTTCCTGATCTTTGTAAAAAAATATTTACTTTGTCTTTATTTTATTGCTATAATGTTAGTTATGATTAACCAAGATATGGACATTGATGCCTACTTAAAGCAACTCGGTAAGCGATTAAAAGAAGCGCGTTTGTTGAGGAACGAAAGTCAGGAACTGTTTGCTCAGCGACTCGGTATTACCAGGCAGTCCTATAGCAAAATGGAACAAGGGTCTCCCCGGACGCCAATCGGCAATTGGCTTGCTGCGAGCAGCATTCTTGGTAAGCTTGAAGGATGGGCGGATGTCCTCGCGGAACAAGAAGACCTGTTTACGCAATTTGAGAAGAAAATAGAAAAACGACAGCGTGCTGGTGGAAGGCGTAACAGGTAAAGATGATAGAAAAACTCAACGTATGGCTGACCTTGCCGATTGGAGAGATTGTTAAGGCCGGCGAGTCGGCAGTAAAAGATCCCGATATTAGAGGGGCACTACAGGGACAATTTCGTTATGTCCCGGAATATCTGGAGTCACCCCATGCCTTTCCGCTTGACCCTTTGCATCTTCCCTTGACTACGGAGACATTCGCTGCAGATCGCCCACACGCTGGCGTACATAGTGTTTTTGAAGACAGCCTACCTGATGACTGGGGACGAAAATTAATGGCGCGGCGCTACAATCTTGGCCGAGCCGAACAACGAGGACCGAACCTTTTGCGATTATTGGGTGATCAAGGACTGGGGGCTCTCATCTATACTGAAGAAAGAAAACCTCCTCCGTTGTCAACTGGGGTTTCCAGCCGTCACCTGGAAGAACTTGCTCTTTTGGCAGAGAAATTTGAGAAAGACCCAGCTGCCATAGCCGATGATGAACTTTCCATGCTGTTCCAGGCTGGCAGTTCACCTGGCGGGGCACGGCCAAAGGCGCTCGTGACCGATGACAGCGGAGCCTGTCTGGCGAAATTTGCCAGCACCAGAGATACGTTGGATGTCGTGGGTCTGGAAGCAGCTGCTATGGAGCTGGGTCGCAGGGCGGGCTTAGAAACGGCTGCAACCCGTCTGTTGACCTTGGGTTCCCGCAAATGTCTGTTGGTGAAACGCTTTGACGTCAATGAGGCCGGAGGCCGCAACCACTTGATCAGCATGTTGTCTTTATTGAAAGCTGATGGGTACTATAATGCCGGCTACAGAGATCTGGCAGAAGTGATTCGACATGTGTCAGCTGCTCCCCAGCGGGATTTACACATGCTCTATAGGCAGATGGTGTTCAATGTGATGATAGGCAACACGGATGACCATCTCAAAAATTTCTGCATGCTGCATGATAATGATGGGTGGAGATTGAGCCCGGCGTTCGACCTGGTCCCCAATATTGGCTTCAATCAGGAGCATGTGTTGCGCATCGGCCTTGATCCCAGACCGCATGACATGGAAACCTTACTGCTGGAGGCAAGATATTTTGGGATAAAGCGCCGACAGGTTGCGTTGGAGATCTTTGTTAAAATTTATGAGGTGGTTTCAGAATGGGATTCAGTATTCATCGCAAATGAGATGCCGCGGAAAGATGCTCAAACAATCGGGGTTGATATTCAACAACGGCTGAAAAAATACACCCCTTAGCAAAATGATGAGAGGTGCGGCCCCCATTGTTTGAGGTAGGAAAGATCTCCCAATATTTCTTGTTCCATTTTTGTTCCACTTTAATATCAAACAATACAATAAGAAAGCAGGAAAAAGCAATATTTGATGGAACAAATCGCATAAAAAAAGGGGCTAACCAGTTAATAACTCTGGTTAACCCCTTATTTTTATTGGTACCCTCGGCGCGAATCGAACGCGCGACTCCAGGATTAGGAAT
>JBBQVT010000005.1:0-63152 GCA_038211245.1 Desulfobulbales bacterium
GAATTTACTGAAAGAGCGAATTTTTCCCGGGTTTAACGAATTTTTCCCCGGCAGATTCAACTCCAAGACCAACGGCATTACCCCGCGTCGCTGGCTCCTCGATATCAACCCGGAGCTGGCAAAACTCATTTCCAGTAGGATCGGTTCGGGGTGGATCACCAATCTCGACCTGTTGCGTGGCCTTGAAGCCTTTGTTGACGACCCGGAATTCCGGACTGCGTGGCAGATGATAAAACTGAGCAATAAGGCGCGGTTGGCGGAGTATATCAGGAGACACTGCCGGGTGACGGTCGCGCCCCATTCAATGTTTGATATCCAAGTGAAAAGGATCCATGAATACAAGAGGCAACTCTTGAACGCCCTGCATCTCATCCATCTCTACCAGCGGATCATCCATGGCGAGGCGGGCAATATGGCGCCGCGAACGGCGATTTTTGCCGGCAAGGCGGCACCTTCGTACTCAAGGGCCAAACAAATAATCAAGCTGATCACCTCTATCGGTGACGTCATCAACAAGGATCCACGGGTCAAAAACCTCTTGAAGGTGGTCTTCCTTCCCAACTACAACGTCAGCCAGGCGGAGATCATCATGCCGGCGGCCGACCTCTCCGAGCAGATCTCAACCGCCGGCACCGAGGCATCCGGTACCGGCAACATGAAATTTTCCCTTAACGGCGCGCTGACCATCGGCACGCTCGATGGTGCCAATATCGAGATCCGCGAGGAGGTTGGTGCGGAGAACATTTTTATTTTCGGAATGACCGCCGAAGAGGCGGAGTTTGAGCGGAAAAATATCAGCCGGACCCCGGAGCAGATATGTCAGCAAAATGTCGGCATCCGCAACATCATCGAGAGTATCGGCGATGGCTCCTTCAGTAACGGTGACAGGGACCTGTTCCGGCCGGTGGTCGAAAGCCTGATGAGCAAGCATGACCCGTATCTGCTGATTCTCGATTTGGAGGCCTACATTGCCTGTCAGAATGAAGTGAATGACGCTTTCCTCGATTCGCCTACATGGACCAGGAAGGCTATCCTCAATGTGGCGAGGATGGGTAAATTTTCCACCGATCGAACCATCAGGCAGTATTCGGAGGAAATCTGGGGTATCCCTGTCCAATAAACAAGCGTTGCACGGCAACCGGCTTGACCGGAAGGGCAATTTGAGGTATCTACAGGCCTGATTTATCCGGCGGCAGGGCTTTTTTCCGGCACGGCGACAAATAAAAAAAAGGGATTACAGATTGCGACAATCTGTAATCCCTTTGAAATTGCTGGAGGCGGCGATCGGAGTCGAACCGATGAATAATGGTTTTGCAGACCACTGCCTTGACCTCTTGGCTACGCCGCCTGTTTGAAGGACACTTTTATACCATAGCAGAAAAAATTCACAAGGAAAATATTTAAAAATGGGTATGGATATTGATTCGTTGGTGCGGATCAACAAGGAAGAATTGAGTAAGCTGGAAAAAACCCTCGGCTATCGTTTTACTGATCTGCGCCTCCTGCAGACGGCCGTTGTGCATTCCTCCTACGCCTTTGAGCAGGGCCTCTACGGTAACAACGAGAGGCTTGAATTTTTGGGGGACGCAGTCCTGGATCTGGTGATTGGCCACATCCTCTTTCGCCGTTACGACAAGTTTCAAGAGGGCGAATTGACCAAGTTGCGTGCATCCCTGGTGAACGAACAGCACCTTGCGAAAATGGCCAGAGATGTCGATTTGGGCAAATTTCTCGCTGTTGGCAAAGGCGAAGATTCTTCCCAGGGACGAAGTAAGTCTTCGATTCTTTCCTGCGCCTATGAGGCGGTGATCGGGGCGATTTTTGAAGATGGCGGCTACCCGGCCGTCGTCGACTTTGTGACGTGCTTTTTTTTACCGGACATCGAAGGGAAAAAGGAAGAGTTATTGATTGCCGATGCCAAGAGTCGTTTGCAGGAGGTGCTACAGGAAAAGCATAACGAGGCACCGACCTATAAAATTGAGGCGGAGGAAGGGCCATCGCATCAAAAGCTTTTTACCGTCGCCGTCTGTTTCCAGGAGCAAATCCTCGGCACCGGCCAGGCCGGATCGAAAAAAGAGGCGGAGCAGAAAGCCGCTGCGGCCGCCTTGGCTAAAATCATATCGGAAAACGGCTGATCCGCATGTTGCTGGTTATTCCCATCTTTATTCCGCATAGAGGGTGTCCACACCATTGCCTCTTTTGCAATCAGGAAAAAATTTCCGGTTGCGCTGACGACGTGGCTGACCGGCGTGATATATCAGAGATAATCGACCTGTGGCTGGCACGCAGTCCTTTGAAAAAAAAGGTACAGGTGGCCTTCTACGGCGGTTCCTTTACCTGTCTGCCGACGCGCGAGCAGGCGGCGATGCTGGCGGCGGTACAGCCGTACCTGGCGGCAGGGAAGGTTGACTGTATCCGTCTTTCGACCCGGCCGGATTGCATAAGTTTGGAGATTTGTGAAGTGCTGCGCGAATTTCGGGTCGGCGTGGTCGAGCTGGGGGTGCAGTCCTTCAACAATGACGTTCTCGCCGAGAATCGCCGTGGCCATGACGCCGAGCAGTGTCGGACGGCATTCGCTCTGCTTAAAGCAGCAGGTATGGAGGTGGGGTTGCAGTTGATGCCGGGCTTGCCGGGAGAGACTCATGGTTCGTTTCTCCGTGGCATCGACGAGGTCGTCATGATGCGGCCTGATTTCGTGCGTCTTTATCCGGTTCTGGTGGTGAAGGAGTCGGGCTTGGAAGAGCTATATAGGCAAAACCGTTACCAGCCGCAGAGCCTCAACCAGGCCATTGCCCTGACCGCCAGGGCCTATACAAAACTGCAGGCGGCTGGCATCAAGGTGGTGCGCATGGGCTTGCAGCCGTCGGAGTCCCTGAGTAAAAATTTTGTCGCCGGGCCATATCACCCCGCCTTTGGCGAACTGGTGCTGTCGAGGCTTTGGTTGAAAGGCATTCGGGCGCGGCTGGCGCAGCTTGCACCTACGGAAAACCTCTGCCTGCATATCTCGCATAGGGACCATGGGGCGGTGGTGGGTATGAAAAGGTCAAATATTCAGCGACTGGAAGAACTGGGTTTCTCCGGTCGCTTCACAATCTTGCCGGATAAAAGTATGCCGCGGGGATGTATAAAATATGTTGTCTGTTAATCACTTAGATATCCGCTACGGCGAAAAGCATCTTTTCAAGGACATTTCCGTTCAGGTGTATGGCGGCAATCGCATCAGCCTGGTCGGTGTGAACGGGGCCGGCAAAACCACTCTCCTGAAAATCATGGCCGGGGTGGCGGCAACCGACGATGGCGTTGTCACCTGCGCCAAGCACTTCAGCGTCGGCTATCTGGCCCAGGAGTCGGCGGAACTTTTCTCTGAGTTATCTCTTTACCAGGAGGCCGAGACGGCCTTTGCACCGCTTCTTGCCCTGCAGGTGGAAGTGGCCGAACTGCATGAGCAGATTCGCGGCCTGACTGCTGATTCCGACGAGTTTCAATTCCTTCTTCAGCGCCAGGGCGAGCTGCAGCACCGGCTTGACGGCAGCGATATCTACACCATCAGCGGCAAGATCGAAAAGGTGCTGCTTGGTCTCGGCTTCCGTCGGGAGGATATGGAAAAAACCGTTTCGACCTTTTCCGGTGGCTGGCAGATGCGGCTGAAACTCGCCAAAATGCTGCTGGAAGCGCCCTCGCTCCTGCTGCTTGATGAACCTACCAACCACCTCGACCTTGACTCGCTGACCTGGGTCGAACAGTTTCTCCGCAATTACCAGGGGGCAATGGTCATTATCTCCCATGATCGCACCTTTCTCGACAAGACCACCGATAGCACCTGGGAACTCAGTTACGGCCGTATTGATGTGTATAAAGGTAATTACAGCTATTATGTGAAGGAGAAGGAGGAGCGGCGGGCGATCGAAAAGGGTGCCTATGATAATCAGCAGGCGCGGATTAAACAGACCATGCGTTTTGTTGAAAGGTTCAGGGCCAAGGCGACCAAGGCCAAACAGGTGCAGAGCCGGGTGAAGCAGCTGGATAAAATGGACCTCATCGAACTGTCCGATGATGAGCAGCAGATCCGATTCACCTTCCCGCCGGCCCCCGATTCGGGACGTGATGTGCTGCGGGTCGATGCGGTGAGCAAGAGTTTTGGCGGTGTCAAGGTGTTCAGCGATGTCGAACTCCTCCTCAGTCGCGGCGACAAGGTAGCGGTGGTTGGGGTCAACGGCGCCGGAAAATCAACCTTTGTGAAAATCCTCGCCGGGCAGATACCCTATGATTCCGGCGCTATCCGCCTGGGGAGCAACGTCAGGCTCTCCTATTTCGGCCAGCACCAGGCGCAGGAGCTTTCTCCGCAGTTGACGGTTCTTGAGACCATGAATCTGGCAGGGGAGGATTTGACTACCACCAGGGTGCGCTCGCTCCTCGGGGCCTTCCTGTTTCGCGGCGATGACGTTCTGAAAAAGGTCGCAGTTCTCTCCGGCGGCGAGAAGAGCCGACTGGCCCTGGCGAAGATGATCGCTACCCCGGCCAACTGCATGCTGCTCGACGAACCGACCAACCATCTCGACATGAACTCCCAAGAGGTGTTGCAGGAGGCGATGGCCCAGTATGACGGCACCATCGTGGTGGTGTCGCATAACCGCTATTTCCTCGACAGTTTTACCAATAAGGTATTGGAGGTCAAAGAGGGGCGGATTACCCTCTTTGAAGGCAATGTCGCAGAATATCTGTTGAAGCAGGAAAGGTTGAGAGCAGAGGAGAAGGAAGCAGAGGCCAATGGTCTGGGTAATGATACTACCTCCTTTGTCTCCCTCGACAACCAGGACAGTCGCAAGGAGCGCAAAAAGCTTGAGGCCCTAACACGTCAGGAGCGTAGCCGTCGAGCCGGACCCTGGTTGAAACAGCTGGCCGAGGCAGAGAGACAGATCGAACTCTGCGAAAAACACAAAGAAGAGTTGGAGGGTCGCATGGCCGATCCAGAACTGTACAAAGATGAGAACAGCTGGACCAAAACGACCAAGGACTATGAGGATTGCAAGCGCCATCTCGAACGCTGGTACAGCAAATGGGAGACGGCCCAGGAAAAGATCGATGCAGTTGATGCAGAGCTGAAACTTTAAGCGCTGTTGGCCTTAAAGCGCAGGAATGAGTTTTTCTTATAAAATTTTAGCGAATGCTTTTCTCCCTTCCCTAAGGCCATCACCAATTGAATTCTAAGTTCGTTGAATGGCGGATTTTTCGATATGGTTTTTTAAAAACCAGCAAGCCATTTCTGATAGTGAGCCATGTAAGTGCCAGGTTGTGTTTCCCTCTCCAGTTTTTCCTGTAGTACAGCAACTTAATTAAGAAACAAATAATGTATTGGTTGTAACAATTTCATTGAGCTCCAAACTCAATAAAATTGCATGCAATGCAATTTTATTGAATGATCGTAGCCATTTTTTGCGTGGAGGAGGTAAGTGTATCTTGCATAAAGTCAGAGAAATTTGGCCACTGGGAGGTCATCCGTGATGATTTGCCAAAAACTGATAAGGGGCAGTGATTGCGTCAAAATTAGGTACCCCAAAGAAATGAATGACGAATGTGCAAAGGGATTCATTTTTATCTTGAGAATTATAGTTTAATAGGATAATTAAAACTGATATACAGTCTATCAGTTTCCAAATAGAATCTGTAATTACAAGAATGCACATGAAGTTGAACAAAAAAATCTTACGCCGTCCAATAAAACTAACTCAAAAAAGGAGGTACTGCAGGAGCGAAAGTGAACAATGAATGGCAATCCTTGATGGTCCTTTAAGGTACCCACTGCAAAACGAACTTTATTTTAAGTTGATGGTTTGGGCTGGTGTAAGGGTGGGTAGCTAATAATGTCATTAAATCACTATTCTTAGAAGGAGAAACAGATGTCTCAAGCGAATCAAACTGTTCCGACACAGGCCTGGATTACGGTCTTTGCTGGTATGTCAATAAACCTTTGTCTTGGTATTCTCTATGCCTGGAGCATGTGGGGGAGTGCTCTGGTCAGTGAAACAACTCTTGCTGCCGGCGATATCGTAACAAAATCGGCAGTCATCAAAGCCGACAAAGCAACCCCTGCAGATAAAACTACAGTTGGCAATATGGTCGTCAAGGCAAAGGATGAAGTGAAGCGAGACGACGCTGTAAAGATCAAGCTAGGGACCAATCCCAAAGAGGGATACCTGCTGATGAGCGAGGTCGAGGCAAAAGGCACCGCTCTCAGGGCGGGCGACATTGCAACCAAAGCCGGTGACCCGATAGCGGGTGAAATGAATGCCGGTTGGATTTATCTCAACAATGCCGAGGCTGCCACCCCATTTTCTCTCTGTGTTATTATCTTTGCCTGTCTCATGATCCCTGGAGGCAAGATTCAGGATAAAATTAGCCCGAAATTCGGTGCTATTCTTGGCGGTCTATGTTTGGCGGTTGGCTGTCTCATCGCCGGCCTCATGAAAAGTTATACCGGCCTGATCATCGGTTTCGGAATAATGGGTGGAATCGGCATGGGTATTGGCTATGCTGCTCCGACTCCAGCGGCTCTCAAGTGGTTCGGTCCCCATAAGCGAGGCCTGATTGCCGGTATCGTGGTCGGCGGATACGGTGGTGCTGCACTGTATATCGGTCCTCTGGCCAAATACCTGCTCACCAGTTTTGGTTTGACCCAAAGCTTTGTTATTCTTGGTATTTTGTTTGGTGTTGTGACTATTATTGCTGGCTCATTTCTCAATATTCCCCCTGCTGGATATGTTCCGCCGGCACTTTCCGGGGGTAATGTGGCAACAAAAGGATCGACGATCACCAATTGGGCACCGTCCGAGATTGTCAAGACCTGGCAGTTTTATGCCCTCGTCCTCATGTTTATCTTCACCACCCAATCCGGCCTTCTCATCATTGCCAATGCTGCGGGGCTCTTGAGTAAAACCGGAGCAAAAATTCCTTTTTTTGCTGCCAATGCTTGGTTGCTCGTATCTTACGGTGGGTTTGTTAATGCCGCAGGACGGGTGGGGACTGGTTTCTATTCGGATAAGATCGGCCGTCTCAATGCCTATTGCCTGAATTGCGGCATCTCGGCTCTGTGCCTGTTTGCTCTTCCAGCTATCATTGACTCGCAAAATATTCTCTTTCTCTTTCTGGCGGTTGGCGTAGCCTACTGGCAGTACGGTGGCGGACTTTCCTTGATGCCTTCTTTCGCCGCTGATTTTTACGGGCCGAAGAACCTCGGAATGAACTATGGGTTGATCTTTGTCGGCTGGGGTCTTGGCTTTTTTATGGCAAGACTTGGCGGTACTATCAAAGACTTAACCGGCAGCCTCAACTACGCATTTTATATCTCTGGTGCATTGTTAGTCGTCGCGGTAATTCTTGCCAAGATGACCTCACGCCCGATGCACAGTGAAGAAGGTCAGGTTAGTAAAGCATAGCTTTTCTTTCTCCTCAGTCAGGTGGATGAAGGTCCGGACGAGTGTCCGGACCTTTGTTAAATGATAATCTTTTAGCCATGTATAAGGAGTATATTTCATGAGTGAAAAAAATATCGTTGAGACTTCGGAAGCTGAGATTGCGGTTCATTGGCAGGAAGAAAAATACTATCACCCAAGCTCAGCCTTCATCGGCCAGGCAAACCTTACCGATCCTGCCATTTACGAACGTATGAGCCTGAAAAACTTCCCCGACTATTATACTGAATTTGCCGAGTTGCTGACCTGGTATAAGTATTGGGACGAAGTACTTGATACAAGTGATGCACCCTGTTTTAAATGGTTTAAGGGTGGCAAGCTCAACGCCAGCTATAACTGTATAGATAGGCATCTGGCAAAGAATAAAAATAAAACCGCCATCCATTTTGTTTCCGAGTTAGAAGAAGAAGCAGTTGTGCATGTCACCTATCAAGAACTCTACGTACGGGTCAACGAGTTTGCTGCCTTGTTGAGAGATACGGCTGGTCTTAAGAGAGGTGACCGGGTGACGATCCACATGCCAATGTCGGCAGAATTGCCCATCGCCATGTTGGCTTGTGCTCGCCTGGGAGTTATCCACTCCGTGGTCTTCGGCGGATTTTCATCGAGTGCCTGTGCCGACAGGGTTGTTGATTCGAATAGCCGGGTGCTTATCACCATGGATGCCTACTACCGTGGCGGAAAGCTTCTGAACCATAAAGCGGTTGATGACGAAGCCTGCGCGCTTGCAGCTAAAGATGGGCAAACAGTAGACAAGCTGCTCATCTGGCAGCGCTATCCTGGGAAGATGTCTTCCGACTCACCACTTGTTGAAGGCCGAGATGTGGTGGTAAACAGCGAACTGAAAAAATATTATGGGGCCAGGGTTGAGCCCGAGCAAATGCTCTCGGAGGACCCCCTCTTTTTGATGTATACCAGCGGCACAACCGGTAAACCGAAAGGCGCACAACATGGAACCGGCGGTTATCTTGCGTATGTGACGGCGATGTCCAAATACATCCAAGATATACATCCCGAGGATGTGTACTGGTGTATGGCTGATATCGGTTGGATTACCGGCCATTCCTTTATTGTCTACGGCCCGTTGGCGCTGTGTGCTTCTTCAGTTATTTTTGAGGGCGTGCCTACCTATCCGGATGCCGGACGGTCCTGGCGGATAGCCCAAGAACTCGATGTCAATATTTTCCATACCGCACCAACTACTATCCGTGCCTTGAGAAAGGTTGGACCGGATGAGCCTGCCAAGTATAATTATAATTTCAAGCATATGACTACGGTTGGTGAGCCAATCGAGCCAGCAGTATGGAAGTGGTATGAAGAGAAAGTGGGGAAAGGTAAAGCCGTCATTGTTGATACTTACTGGCAGACTGAGACCGGCGGTTTCCTCTGTTCAACCGTGCCTGGTATCCAAGCTATGAAACCGGGCAGTGCCGGACCTGGCGTTCCCGGTATCCATCCTATCATCTTTGATGTGGATGGTAATGAAATCCCCGCTGGTGCTGGAAAAGCCGGCAACATCTGTATTCAGAATCCATGGCCGGGTTGCTTCATGACCATATGGGGCAACAGACAGCGTTTTGTCGATACATACTTTGGTATGTATAACAAGAATCCGAACAGCAAAGATTGGCGGGATTGGCCATATCTGACCGGTGACGCTGCTGTGATGGCCGAAGACGGATATATTCGTATCCTTGGTCGGACAGATGATGTTATCAACGTTTCCGACCATCGTCTCGGCACCAAGGAAATTGAGTCGGCTTGCTTGAATGTTACGGAAGTTGCCGAAGCAGCAGTTGTGCCGGTAAATCATGAGATCAAGGGTAAAGAACCAGAGGTGTATATAGCTCTTAAACCTGGAATAGTAGGATCACCGGAGATAGTGCAGAAAATTGCCGATGCCATCACCTTCTCGATCGGCAAGATTGCCAAGTGTAGAAACATCTGGATAGTGCCCGATATGCCGAAAACGCGTTCCGGCAAGATCATGCGCAGGGTCCTTGGCGCCATCTCCAACAAAGGGGATGTCGGCAATGTCATGACTCTTGCAAATCCCGAGATAGTCGAGCAGATCCAAAAGATGGTTAACGATAAACTGAAGTAAAACCGTTCTGTACTATTGAAAAAAAGGTGAGATCCCTTCTCTGGGATTTCACCTTTTTTTATTTCGAATAATTTGCTGTTTTTGTTAAAGAGAAAGCAACAATTCTGCGTTTTAGTTAAAGAGAAAGCTACAATCCTGCAAATGTTACTAAAGGGGGCACCGGTTTTGAATTTTAATTTCCCGTATCTTATTGATTACGCTCATCTTGAGGTGGAAAACGTTGCAGTTTTTTGTGTCGCTGTTCTTGTGGCGATGATGGTCAGTGCGGAAGGACAGGCTTTTATTGCAACGCTGCTTGGTGATTCTCGGAAAGGGGCAACAGATCGATTTCACTTTAATGTTTTTCTGCATATGAGTTTATTGGGCACCTTGAATTTTCTGGTCGCGGGATTTGGTTGGGCAAAGGAAATGGATATTGATACGGCGAAGTTTAAAAATCATCCAAGGGTTTTTCTGATAATCAGCAGATTGTCCGGCCCAATTGCCAACGTGCTCATGGCCAACATTGCAGCAAGCCTTAGCTGGCTCGTCGGCACTTTCGGATTTGAGGATAAAGTCTTTTCGATGATAGCGGTTGTCAATGTAACCATGGCCGTCTATGGCCTCATCATGATACCGCCTCTCCCCGGTTCCGCCTTGCTTTACGTGTTTTTTTCGGATAATGACTTTTTTCACAAGGTTAAGAAGTACCTCAATATCATTGGTCCTTTTCTTATAATCGGCACCTTTGGTGTAGTCAGATTGAGCGGTTGGGATGGCATCAGTAGGGTGTTTACTCCTGTTGTGTCTGCTATCACAAAAGCCACCCTCGGATTATAACCTATTGATTTTGGCTATTCTTGATCGACCTTGATTAGACCTCCAACTCGTTAAACCGGCAACTGAGGATGAGATCACCGTCTTCGTATTGAGTTTTGACCTTATAGGGCAAGGTTTTAAAGAGGTTGATCATTGCCTTGTTGCTGGGAAAGGTGTAGGCCATTAACCCGCCTATACCGTTTTCTCTGGCAACCGCCGCTAATTTTTTCAGGAAAAAACTGCCAAGACCCTTGCCCTGGTATTCTGTGCTGACGGAGAATGCCACTTCTGCCAGATTCTGGTTCGGTAGTTTCATGCACTCCGCAACGGCCACTACTCGGCCAAATCCAAATTCTCCAACTACAGCCACTAAACTGAGATCATTGACATAGTCGACATGTGAGCGGCTTTCCATCTCGGCCCTGGCAAATATAGTTTTTTGACAGAAAAACCTCGAAAGAATATCCTCTTTCGGCAGACTGTAATAATGCTCTTGGATGCGTCGTTCATCGACTGGTTTTGCCGGACGGATGGTAACTTTTGTGTCATTGATGGTGAGGATCTCTTCCAGCTGAACCGGATAAACGGCTCGTGCTGCCTCGCCCAGAGTTCTTTCGGCGCCGATGAAACCTCGCTGTTTGGCTGCTTCAAAGAGCTCTTCCCGGAACATCGGGTGGGCAATACTGATCATGGCGATAACCCGCTCTTGGAGGCTCTTGCCAAAAAGATTCACGGAACCATATTCGGACACTACATAGTGGACATCGGCACGGGGAACAACAACGACATGGTCTTTCATGTAAGGGACAATGTTTGATTCTATGCCTTTTTCAGTGTCACTGGTAGAAAAGAGCATAAGGATTGATTTGCCCCCGGGAGAGCGCCGAGCACCCCTGACAAAGTCAGGTATGCCTGATACTCCGGCAAATCGAGTTGCCGCAGAGGCCTCTGCAGAGACCTGGCCGGTAAGATCAATAATTTTTGCAACATTCAAAGAAACCATTCGGTTATGTTGGGAGATTACAAACGGATCGTTCACATAATCGGAGGGGTGAAATTCAATGGCCGGGTTATCATTCAGGAATTCATAGAGATTATGGCTGCCGATGGCCATTGAGGCGACCATCTTTCCCTCGTTGAGACCTTTTTTCTTGTTGTTGATGTTGCCGGTGGCATAAAGGTGCATGATATCGTCAGTAAGAAACTGTGAATGAACACCGAGATCGTTTTTATTGGAGAGGCCCTGGACGGTAGCCTGGGAGGCGGAATCAAGGCCGATCTGCAGGGTTGAGCCGTCCTCTATCAGGTTGGCGATATGTTTGCCGATACTTATCGCGGCTTCGGAGGTTATCTTCGAAGGAGGTATCGCAAGAAGCTCCTCTTCGTATTCCACCAAGAGATCAACATCATTTACATGAATGAAGCTTTGTCCCATGATCCTCGGCATTCTCGGATTGACCTGGGCGATGACGAAATCGGCTGAGCGAGCCGCAGCCATAGTCACATCGACAGAGATGCCAAGACTCATCCAACCAAAATCGTCGATGGACGATACCTGGATTAAGGCAACATTGAGAGGCAGTTTGCGCTTTGTGAAGAGGCTGGGGACATCCGACATATTCATCGGCGTGATAAATCTTCTTTGCTTGGCAATGGTGAGGTTGGTGGTCGAGCCGAGGTAAATCGACCGAATATTCAGGTTGGTGTCTTTGGTCTTGTCGGCGATGGCGGCCAATGAAGAGGTTTCTCTGCCGAGCAAGCGAACGATTTCCAAGCCACTGAACTTATTGGTGTTTTCCACAAGTGTTTTGACAAGGATCTGAGGCTCGCCGCAACCCGAGCTAATAAATACTCTGTGGCCCGATCTGATTCGGCTGATGGCCTCATTCGGGGTCACCGATTTTTCCAGATAAGCGTCTGCCCAATACTGAGAATTCGGCATATATGTTCTCCTCTTGAGAGTTCGATTTCCTGCAAACAGGAGTGGCAGGAAAGATTTTAATCATGTTGTGAAAATTAGTCACTGAAGGTCTGCACGGAATCAGACTGTTATGATGAAGATCTTATAATACTGGGGAGGCAATCACAATATATTTTCAGCTACAAAGTAAAGAGCAACTCGAAGTGGAAGTGAAAAGCTGGCAAATTTAAGGGCTGTTGCGACTACATGCAAGACATGGTCTGTTATAATCGACAGATACGGCAAGAACGACATTCTCCGGTAAGTTTTTCCCTTCTATTCCGGCTGTTGCGGTCCCTGTTCGCGAAACGCATCTTTCGTGAGTGGCAATGAGAGAAAAAAATCTAAAATATTAAAACACTAAGTTAGTGACTTAGGGGTGTGCTTCAGTACCGACAGGCAAGCGGGTCGAATATTAAAGATAAAAATACGATTGATGAAAGAAATGAGCTTCTCGGGAGAGGGTTGTGTAACAATGTTCTTTTTTTTGATCTCTAGAGCCAATTATATAAAAAATAACATTAATACAGTATGTTATGTGAATATATTGTAAATATGCTTCTCTTTATTCAACTATTCTGGAATTACAGAAGGTGTGAATTTGAATAAATAAAAATGACTAAATTAATGTAAACAAAAGATAAATTCTTGATTCGAGGAAATAGTGGAAAATTTTAAGTGTAACAATGTTAAATTTGCCTTGAAGTGTGGGTAGGTTTGCAGTATACATTTCAGTGGAAACTGATGGATGGACTAAAATTCATACCAAAAGGAGTAAGTATGGCTAATTATGATGAAGTGTTTCAATACAGTGTGACTAATCGCGAGGAATTTTGGGCGGAAGCAGCAAAAGGCATCACCTGGTATAAGAAATATGACAAAGTTTTAGACTCTTCAAACCCTCCGTTTTACAAGTGGTTTCCCGGTGGCAAAATGAACACCTGTTATAACGCCATCGATCGTCATGTGGAAGGTGGTCGAGCAGATCAAGTAGCGATCATTTATGACAGTCCCGTCACCAATACAATTAAGAAGATTACCTATAGGGAATTGCTTGCACAAGTCTCCACATTTGCCGGTGCTCTGGTAAGTCAGGGTGTTGGCAAGGGCGACACCGTTGTTATATATATGCCGATGATTCCTGAGGCGGCGATAGCCATGTTGGCGTGTGCGAGGATTGGTGCCGTCCATTCGGTGGTGTTTGGTGGCTTTGCGCCGCATGAGTTGGCGATTCGTATTGATCATGCACAGCCGAAATTAGTGATTACTGCTTCCGGCGCAATAGAAGGCAAAAAAGTACTTTCCTATAAACCACTTGTCGACAGCGCTATTGAGCAGTCTACCCATGAAGTGAAAAAGGTAATCGTTTTTCAGCGTGATATTGTCAAGTCCGATATGATCCCCGGTCGTGATCTTGACTGGGTTGAACTGGTAAGTAAGAGTTCACCTGTCGGCTGCACCGAGGTGGATGCGACTGATCCGCTGTACATTCTCTATACTTCCGGAACGACTGGAATGCCCAAGGGAGTTATCAGAGATAATGGCGGACATGCGGTGGCACTTTACTGGACCATGAAAAACCTCTACAACATTAATCCCGGCGAGGTGTGGTGGTCTGCCTCCGATGTCGGCTGGGTTGTCGGGCACTCCTATATCGTTTATGCGCCCCTCCTGCAAGGTTCAACCTCGGTTTTCTATGAGGGCAAGCCGGTTGGAACTCCTGATGCAGGTGCCTTCTGGCGGGTTATTTCAGAGCATAAAGTCAAATCGTTGTTTACCGCGCCTACGGCGTTTCGGGCAATCAAGAAAGAAGATCCGCAGGGCGTTCATTTTGCCAAATATGACACATCTTGTTTCGAGTGTCTGTATCTCGCCGGAGAACGAACCGATCCCGATACGCTGCACTGGGCTGAAAAACTCATAGGTGTTCCGGTTATCGATCATTGGTGGCAGACCGAGACCGGTTGGGCGATTGTCGGCAATTGTCGAGGCATTGAACAGCTGCCGGTCAAAGAAGGGTCGCCGACTAAACCGTTGCCGGGTTACGACGTGCATGTAGTAAACGATGAAGGTGAATTTCTGCCCAATGGAACGAATGGGAATATCGTCATCAAGTTGCCGTTGCCGCCCGGGAACCTGACGACCCTCTGGAGAAATGACGAGCGTTTCATAAAATCCTATATGAGTAAGTTCCCAGGGTACTATGATACCAGCGATGGCGGCTACATTGATGCCGACGGCTATGTGTATGTAATGGGCCGCATGGACGACGTAATCAATATCGCCGGTCATAGGTTGTCAACCGGAGCCATGGAGGAAATTATCTCCAATCATCCTGATGTCGCAGAGTGTGCGGTATTCGGCGCCGATGATCAAATGAAGGGTCAGTTGCCGGTCGGCTTGTTCGTTGTCAAGGCCGGCGTTACCCGTGATGGTGAGGAGATCAAGAAGGAATTGGTGAAAATGGTTCGCGAAACCATTGGCCCCATCGCTTGTTTCAAGGATGCCTGCCAGGTTGTTCGACTACCAAAAACCAGATCCGGAAAGATTCTCCGCGGCACCATGCGCTCTATTGCCAATAATCAAGAATATAGAACCCCCTCGACTATCGATGATCCGGCGATTCTTACCGAGATCACTGAAGCATTGGCGAAAATGGGATATGTGAAAAAGTAATTGCTCTTTAACCGGGCAGCTGCCTTTTTGGCAGCTGCCCTTTTTTTTCCTTTTCCAAAGGGGCAAGAGTAATTTCGAGTCCCGCTTTCTTAGGACGGCTTTTTATGAAGATTCACGAATACCAGGCGAAAGAACTGTTCCGCAAATACAAGGTGCCAACTCCCGAGGGCGGTGTAAGCAATACAATACAGGGAATTGAGAAGATTGCTGCGGGTCTTGGGCTACCTGTTGCTGTCAAGGCTCAGATCCACGCCGGTGGCAGGGGAAAAGGTGGTGGGGTTAAAGTCGCAAGAACCAATGAGGAGGTTACCAAGGCGGCGAAAGCAATCCTCGGAATGACTCTGGTGACCAAACAAACCGGTCCGGAAGGGCGGATTGTTAAAACAATCCTGGTGGAAAAAGGGGTGGCGATCAAGAAGGAGATGTATCTCTCGATTGTACCCGATCGCAGCACGGCTACGATAACAATTATCGCCAGTCAGGATGGCGGTATGGATATAGAAGAAGTTGCAGCAAAAACTCCCGAAAGGATAATTAAGGTTCCGGTCAATCCGATTACCGGTATCCGGAGCTACCATATAGGCAGGGTGATGTTCGGTCTGGAACTCGAAAAGGAGTTGATGAAAGAGTTCGCGGCGATTCTGAAAAGTCTCTATGCGCTTTTTGTCGATTATGATTGTTCCATGGTGGAAATTAACCCGCTGATCATTACCGAGGATAACAAAATTATTGCCCTTGATGCGAAGATGGATGTTGATTCCAACGCATTGTACCGACACCCCGATGTCTTGGCGATGCACGATCCTAACGAGGATGATCAGACTGAGGCTGAGGCTGCCAAATATAATTTGAATTATATCAATCTCGGCGGCAATGTCGGCAATATGGTCAACGGCGCCGGACTGGCCATGGCTACCATGGATATTATAAAGCAGGCCGGTGCTGAACCTGCCAATTTCCTCGATGTCGGCGGTGGTGCCAATGCCGAGATGGTGGAAAACGGATTTCGCATCATCCTGAGTGATTCCAAGGTGAAGGGGATTCTCATCAACATTTTCGGAGGCATTCTACGCTGTGACGTTTTGGCGCAAGGTGTCGTTCAGGCAGCCAAGAAAATTCAGCTGTCGGTTCCTGTGGTTGTCCGAATGGAAGGGACCAATGTTGAAGAGGGCCGAAGAATTCTCAGTGAGTCCGGGTTAAAATTGATTAATGCCACCGACCTGGCCGATGCCGCAAAAAAAGTGGCGGAAATTGTCGCCTAGCGCAAGAGCATGAGCAAATATACTTTGAAAGGAAAAAAATGAGCATTTTAATCAACTCCGAAACACGTGTCCTCGTCCAGGGCATCACAGGCAAAGAGGGGCAGTTCCATACCCAGCAGTGTATTGCGTACGGTACCAAAGTTGTAGCTGGGGTAACGCCGGGAAAAGGCGGCCAGAAAATGGATGGGGTGCCGGTTTTCAATACTGTACAGGAAGCTCGCGACAGGACCGGGGCCAATGCGGCAATGATTCTGGTTCCTCCTCCATTTGCCGCTGATGCCATTCTTGAGTCTATAGATGCCGGAGTGGAGGTGATTGTCTGTATTACTGAGGGTGTACCGGTAATGGATATGCTCAGGGTAAAAAATTACCTTGCGACCAAGCCGACTATCAGGCTGATTGGACCCAATTGCCCCGGCATCATCACTCCCGGCGAATGCAAAATCGGGATTATGCCCGGCGCCATTCACACCCCGGGCGGACCGGTTGGCGTTGTCTCCCGTTCGGGAACCCTCACCTATGAAGTAGTGCACCAGTTGACCCAGGTCGGACTTGGCCAGACGACGTGCGTCGGAATCGGCGGTGATCCGGTAAATGGTACGGGATTTATTGATTGTCTCAAGGCATTCAATGAGGATCCCGACACCAAAGCGGTAGTCATGGTTGGAGAAATCGGCGGCAATGCCGAAGAACAGGCCTCGGCATGGATCAAGGCCAATATGAAAAAGCCGGTGGTTGGTTTTATCGCCGGATTGACTGCCCCCCCCGGCCGACGGATGGGCCATGCCGGCGCCATAGTCAGCGGCGGGCAGGGTACAGCCTCTGCCAAAATAGAAGCCATGCAGCAGTGCGGTATCTACGTCTGCAAAGATCTTGGTTCTCTCGGGAAATTGTGTAAGGAAGTCTTTACCTAAGCCCGACAAACGGGACTCTTTTCTGTGCCCCTTGAAGGGGCTATGAGTCCCTTATAAAACGACCCTGCACACATCATGCGAAGGGTTGTTCAAGGAGGGGCTTATTGTCCCGCTTGCGATGGTGACATGCTGAAAACACAGTGATTTTTCTTTCAAGGAGAGAATATGAAGACTGATGACCAACTGGAACATCTGAGAAAACTCAGGGAAGAAGCCCGCTTGGGCGGTGGTCAAAAAAGAATCGATAAACAGCATGAGAAAGGCCTCATGACTGCCAGGGAGCGCATCGATCTGCTTCTCGACAAGGGCTCTTTTGAAGAATTCGATATGTTCAAAACCCATAGATGCAGAGATTTTGGCATGGACAAGCAGGTCTTTCTTGGTGACGGTGTAGTCACTGGGCACGGCACTGTCGATGGTCGAATTGTCTATGTCTTTGCCCAGGATTTCACCGTACTTGGTGGTTCCCTGTCAGAGACTTTTGCGGAAAAAATTTGTAAGATAATGGATCTCGCCATGAAAAATGGCGCTCCGGTGATTGGTTTGAACGATTCCGGTGGGACGCGTATTCAAGAAGGAATAGAAAGTCTCGCCGGCTATTCGGAAATATTTCAACGCAATGTCATGGCCTCTGGGGTAGTGCCCCAGATTTCGGCGATTTTTGGACCCTGTGCCGGTGGGGCCGTGTATTCGCCGGCTCTCACCGATTTTGTCATCATGGTTCAGAAGAAATCCTATATGTTTCTCACTGGGCCGAAGGTCGTCAAGTCAGTGACCCACGAAGATGTCACCGAAGAAACTTTGGGTGGGGCGGCAATGCATGCAAGCAGGAGCGGCGTTGTTGATTATCCTGCCGCATCAGGTGCCGATGCCATTGCTTATGTTCGCCGATTGCTTTCATTTTTGCCCCAGAATAATATGGAGAATCCTCCTCTTGTGCCCTGCACCGATCCGGCTGATCGGGAAATTATCGCACTCAACCAGATTATTCCTGAAAATCCCAATGCTGCCTACGATATGAAGGATGTTATCCTTCAAACTGTCGATAATAATGATTTTTTTGAGGTTAAGGAAAACTTTGCACCGAATCTCTTGGTTGGGTTTGCAAGGTATAACGGAATGAGTGTCGGGATAGTTGCCAACCAACCAGCGCATCTCTCCGGCGTCCTCGATATCGACTCCTCGATTAAGGGCGCTCGATTTGTCAGGTTCTGCGATTGCTTCAATATTCCAGTTGTTACCTTTGTCGATGTTCCCGGCTTCTTACCGGGAACTGCTCAGGAATTTGGCGGAGTAATACGTAATGGTGCGAAAATTCTCTATGCCTTTGCCGAGGCGACCATTCCCAAGGTAACTGTCATTACAAGAAAGGCATATGGTGGTGCCTATTGCGTCATGTCCTCCAAGCATTTACGCGGCGATATTAATTACGCCTGGCCCACCGCTGAAATTGCAGTGATGGGAGCAAGGGGGGCCGCCGGAGTTTTGTATGGCAGGGACGCGCAAAAAACCGCTGATCCAAGCGCATTTCTGGCAGCAAAGGAGAAGGAGTACCAAGATGCTGTTGCCAACCCCTATGTCGCGGCGCAGCGCGGCTACATTGATGATATCATCGAGCCGTCAAAAACCCGGGCAAGAATTATCAAATCACTGGGGCTACTCCAAAATAAGCGTGATACAAATCCAATGAAAAAGCATGGGAATATACCACTTTAGTAGTTTTAAACAAGCTTGAGTATCATTAGGAGATCTACATGACAGTGAAGATTTTTATTAAACGAAAGGTTCAAGATAATAATGTCGTCGAGCTGACACTTCTCCTCAAAAAACTACGGGGTCTCGCTCTCAATCAACCCGGTTATATCTCAGGAGAAACCTTCAATAGGATAGACAAAAAAGATGAGTGTATCGTGGTTGGTACGTGGCGTTCGTTGGAAGATTGGAATAGTTGGGTGAACAATCCCAAGCGCATCGATGTTCAGTCGGCGATAGATAAACTGCTGGGTGAGGAAACCGAATACGCCATGTACAGCTCTTAGGATTTCGGTGTTTCAGATGAACATTGTCGATTTTCATGCCGGCTAGGGTGCTGTTGTGTTGGTATCGGTCGGTGAGGTTAACACAAAAATTGGGTGATGTAATGGCAGGGCAAAGCAAGAAAATGGCTGCCGCCCTGGCGGCTGTGAGTCTCTATCTGCAACAGGAAGAAGCAGCAGCGGCGCAAGAGTTGCAAGCGTCGCAGAAGAAACCTGAGAGTTTCGAGTTCAACCAGTGGGGACAGAGTGGGCGGCAGGAGATGATGGCCATGCGGAAATTAATCCAGCTGAGAGCGTTTACGCGCTTTTAATAGCATCAATTGTAAATGATGAGGAAGAAGGAGACACAGACAATGAGCGATCAAGTGAAGATGACCCCGTTGAACTATTCCGCAGACCGGCCAAAGGCAAAGAATCCTGTGAAGATTATGGATCTGTCCCTGCGTGACGGCCATCAGTCCCTATTCGCTACCCGTGGGCGGACAGAGGATATGATCCCGGTAGCCGAACTGATGGATGAGGTTGGGTTTTGGGCGATCGAAACCTGGGGTGGAGCCACCTTCGATACCATGCACCGGTTCCTTAACGAGGATCCCTGGGAGCGGTTGCGTACCTTGAAGCGCTATATCAAGAAGACGCCTTTCTCCATGCTGTTGCGGGCGCAAAATCTCGTCGGTTATCGCAACTACGCTGATGACTTGGCCTTTGCCTTTGTTGAGCGGGCGGCGGAAAACGGGATGGATATTTTCAGGACCTTCGATGCCCTGAATGATTATCGCAATTTCGAGACGGTGGTCAAACAGATTAAAAAGAGTGGTAAACATTTTCAAGGATGTATCTGTTATACCCTTACCGAGCCGCGGCTTGGTGGTGAAGTTTACAATCTTGAATATTATACTGATAGAGCCAAATCCCTGGAGTCAATGGGAGCGGATTCTATCTGTATCAAAGATATGGCCGGGCTGTTGGCTCCCTATGACGCCTACCCCCTCATTAAGGCACTGAAAAAGGCGGTGAAGGTACCCATTCATCTGCATAGCCATTTCACCTCAGGAATGTCGCCGATGACGCATCTTAAGGCCATTGAGGCAGGAGTCGACATTGTCGATACCTGCATGACACCCTATGCCTATAGGACGTCGCATGCCGCTGTTGAGCCTTTGGTTATGGCCCTTTTGGGGACAAATCGTGATACCGGCTTTGATATTAAGAAACTTGCGGTAATCAATGATATATTTGAAAAAGAGGTGATGCCGAAATACAAACATCTTCTTGATGATTCGAAGGTTTCCATTATCGATATCAATGTATTGCTGCATCAGACTCCAGGCGGGATGCTGTCGAACCTGGTCAATCAATTGCGGGAAATGGATGCCCTCGACAAAATTGATGAGGTGTACAAGGAACTGCCGCGGGTACGAAAAGACCTTGGCCAGATTCCCCTTGTTACCCCGACCAGCCAGATAGTTGGGGTGCAGACCGTCAACAATGTCCTGCACGACACTCCCGGCGAACGTTACAAAATGATCACCGGGCAGGTCAAGGATCTCTGCTTTGGTTTGTACGGCAAGACAGCTGTCCCTATTAATGCGGAATTGCAAGCCAAAGCTCTGAAAGGATATCCCCGTGGAGAAAAGCCGATCACCTGTCGTCCGGCGGAAGTTCTGGAGCCGGAATTGGCCAAGGCTAAGGCTGAGATTGGTGATCTGGCAGCAGACATGGATGACCTCATTCTTTATGCCCAGTTTCCGGTGACCGGCAAGAAATTTCTTGAGTGGAAGTATGGCAAAGCTGAGGTTCCAGCAAATGTCAAGCCCATCACCATTGAAGATGTTAAGAAAAAAGATGAACTTGTGAAGAAGGCTTTGGCCGGTAAACTTGTTGAGAAAAAAGAGGTTGAAAGACCGCTGAAGTCACAGGCCGTCAGAACCTTTAATGTTTTTGTTGACGATGACTTTTTTGCCGTTGAGGTTGATCCGGTAGGGAACACCCATTTTGTGGCTGCTCCTCAACCGGTTGCCGCTGTTTCTGCCCCGACGGAAGCGGCCGCTGCTCCTATGAGGGCCCCGGCTCCCGCGCCAGCCCCCGAACCCGCACACCAAGGGGATGGGACAGTACTTCTCGCGCCGATGCCGGGGATGATCGTCAAATATTTGGTAAAAGCCGGAGATCTTGTAAAGCAAGGTGACGCCATTGTTATCCTTGAGGCCATGAAGATGGAAAATGCCCTTACCGCTCCCTGTGATGGGAAGGTTCAGTGTATCAAGTTTGCCAGCGGTGACACTGTGGCAAAGGGTGCAGTTCTCTGTGTGATCGGATAAATCTTTAATGGGGCACAGGATCTTCTCTTTGCAGAGTCTTGTGCCCTGTCATTGAGATTTGCTTGTTCAGGGTTTGTTGGTAGTTATAAAATCGAACCTATTTTTAAGCCGGGGTGCGGTTGAATGATAATAAAAGAGCTGAATGGACATACCCCGAAGTTTGGCAAAGATTGTTTCCTGGCCGAGAATGCCGTCATCGTCGGCGATGTGGAGATGGGTGATCAGTGCAGTATCTGGTACAATGCAGTGATTCGTGGCGATGTTCACTTTATTCGTATGGGAAACAAAGTGAACATTCAAGATGGAGCGGTAGTGCATTGTACCTATCAAAAATCGCCGACTCATATCGGCAATAACGTTTCTGTCGGCCACAATGCCATCGTCCATGGCTGTACTATTCACGATAATGTTCTTGTGGGTATGGGGTCGATTGTTATGGATGATTGCGTTGTTGAAAGCAATTCAATCATAGCAGCCGGCGCCGTAGTTACCCAGGGCACACGCGTAGAGGCGGGAACGATTTATGCCGGTGTACCGGCCAGGAAGGTAAAGGATATCAGTCGAGAATTGATTTCCGGTGAAATTGAAAGAATAGCCAACAACTATATTAAATACGCCAACTGGTATAAATAGCTGCCTTTGCACTCTCCCCCTCCTTTTTTAATTCCCGCCATGGTTATACAAAAAGGCAAGAAGACTATCGGCGGCCGCGGTCGGTGATGTCTTTTTTTCTGCCACCTTCCGTCTAAGTGCCGGCAGGGCTTCGCGCACATGGGGGTTAGTGTAGAACCATTGCCGTAGCCCTTCATCAAGGAGAAAGGCCATCCAGTCGAGGGCCTGGGTTTTTCTTTTATCCGCCATTTCGCCGCTGGCAGTCAATTTGTCGCGATGATCAAGGATAGTCTCCCAGATTTTAGTAATTCCTCTGCCTTCCACGGCGCTGCAGGTAAGAACCGGGGGGCTCCAGTTCGGACTGTTGGCCATGAGCATGTGTAAGGCGGTCTGATATTCTCTTTGGGCAATTTCAGCCCGCAACAAATTGTCGCCATCGGCTTTATTGATGACAATGGCGTCAGCCACTTCAAGAACACCCTTTTTTATTCCTTGCAGTTCGTCTCCCGCTCCGGCAATCATCAGCACCAGAAAAAAATCAACCATAGAGGCGACGGTGGTCTCCGATTGACCGACACCAACTGTTTCGATTATCGCCACATCATATCCAGCCGCTTCGCAGACGAGCATGGTTTCGCGGGTCTTTCTGCCGACGCCGCCGAGGGTTCCACTTGATGGCGATGGGCGAATAAAGGCATTTGGGTCGACTGCCAGTTTTTCCATCCGGGTTTTATCTCCAAGGATACTACCACCGCTTCGACTGCTGCTCGGGTCAATGGCAAGGACGGCAACCCGGTGCCCAAGCTTTGTGAGCATTGTCCCGAAGCTCTCAATATATGTACTCTTTCCTGCACCGGGGACGCCGGTTATACCAACGCGGATGCCGTTGCCGGTATGAGGAAGGAGTTGGTCGACTATGGTTCGGGCAAGTTCCTGGTGCGCTGGAAGAATGCTTTCGATAAGGGTGATAGTTCGGGCGAGTGTCAGACGATCACCCTGGAGAACGCCTGTCACATAATGTCGGGGATCATTTAACATTCAACAAGAACCCAGGTTGGTAAGTCTTATATAAAAAGTGCTGGTGATCGGACCAGTGAAAACCAACGGCAGATTTGGCGGCATCAAGGACCGCCGAATCTGCCATGGGCAGTACACCTTCTATTTGAGATATTTTTCTTCAAGCAAGGCCAGGGTTTTATTGGCCGATTCAGGGATCGGTGTGCCCGGCCCAAAAATAGCCTTTACTCCGGCTTTGTAGAGAAAATCGTAATCCCCGGGAGGAATAACTCCCCCGGCAACGACGAGAATTTCGCCACCGCCGATTTTCTTCAGTTCTTCAATCAGGGCAGGGATGAGCGACTTATGACCCGCCGCCAGGCTTGAGGCGCCAACGACGTGGACGTCGTTTTCAATAGCCATTTTTGCGGCCTCTTCAGGGGTCTGAAACATCGGGCTGATGTCAACATCGAAGCCGAGGTCGGCATAGGCGCTGGCAACCACCTTAAAACCTCGATCATGGCCGTCCTGACCCATCTTAGTAACCAAGAGGCGTGGACGCCGCCCCTGTTTTTCAAGGAACTCATTGGTCCGTTGTTTTATCGCTGTGATAGCATTGTTATCCCCAGTGTACTCGGACGAGTAAGCGCCGGAGATACAGCGGGTTGTGGCGACAAAACGGCCAAACACCGATTCCATGGCTGTAGAAATTTCACCGACAGTGGCTCTTGCCCGAACCGCAGGGAGTGCTGCCTCCAATAAGTTGCCGCCGTTTTTCGCAGCGAGGGTCAGATCTGCAAGTGCCCTTTCGACCACCACTTTGTCGCGGCTGGCCTTGATTTCGTTGATGCGGGCAATCTGTTCATCGCGAACGGTAGCTGGTACTTCACGAACTTCGAAATCGATTTTCTCGTTTGCAAGCTTGTATTTGTTGACACCGACTATTACATCAAGGCCCTGATCGATGCGGGCCTGTTTTCTGGCAGCGGATTCCTCGATACGCATTTTCGGCATACCACTTTCGATGGCCTTAGCCATTCCGCCCAGTTCTTTGATTTCATCGATTATTTTTTGCGATTCATTGATGATGCTGTTGGTGAGTGACTCGAGATAGTAAGAACCGCCCAAGGGATCAATGACATGGCAGATCTGCGATTCTTCCTGGATGATTATCTGGGTGTTTCGGGCAATGCGGGCGGAAAAATCAGTAGGGAGACCGATAGCTTCATCAAAGGAATTGGTATGCAGGGACTGGGTGCCGCCAAGTGCTGCTGTCATCGCTTCGAGAGTGGTACGAATGACGTTGTTGTATGGATCCTGCTCGGTGAGGCTCCACCCCGACGTCTGGCAGTGGGTACGGAGCATGGAGGATTTGGCATTTTTTGGGTTAAATTGGCTCATTAACCGGTACCAAAGGAATCGTGCTGCTCGCAGCATGGCAATATCCATGAAGAAATTCATGCCGATGCCGAAAAAGAAAGAGAGTCTTGGGGCAAAGGTGTCAACATCCATGCCGCTCTTTAATGCCGCTTTTACATACTCGACACCATCGGCTAAGGTAAAGGCGGTCTGCAAAACACTATTGGCACCTGCTTCCATCATGTGGTAGCCGCTGATGCTGATGGTGTTGTATTTGGGCATCTCCTTCGAGCAGTAGGCCATGATATCGGAGATGACACGCATTGATGGGGTAGGAGGGTAGATGTAGGTGTTCCGGGTAAGATACTCTTTGAGGATGTCGTTCTGAATAGTGCCTTCCAGTTTGTCGTGGGCAACCCCCTGTTCTTCGGCGGCGACAATGTAGCCCGCGAGGATCGGGATAACGGCGCCGTTCATGGTCATCGAAACCGACATCTGGTCAAGGGGAATGCCGTTGAAAAGGATTTTCATGTCCTCAACCGAATCAATGGCGACTCCGGCCTTGCCGATATCACCGGCAACCCGCGGATGGTCGGAATCATATCCCCTGTGGGTCGCCAGGTCGAAGGCGACCGACAACCCTTTTTGTCCGGCTGCCAGTGCCTTATGGTAAAAAGCATTCGATTCCTTGGCGGTTGAGAAACCGGCGTACTGGCGAATGGTCCACGGTCGCCCGGTATACATGGTGGCCATGGGACCCCGGACATACGGAGCCATCCCGGGGAGGGTGTTGGCCGATTCCATTCCCTCGAGATCTTCAGCGGTATAAAGAGGTTTGACTTTAATACCTTCCGGGGTCATCCATGAGAGTGTCTCGACGGATTTGCCCTTCATTTGCTTTTCAGCAATTTCTGTCCATTTTGGTAGCTGTGGATGTTGTGCCATGTGGTAACTCCTTATCTAAGGGTATTGCTGCTCATAGAGGTGGATGAGTGCAGTAAGGGGGAATCAACGCTCACAGAGTTCAACCAGAACGCCCCCGGTCGCCTTGGGATGCAAGAAGGCAATTTTGGCACCACCTGCACCGATTCGTGGTTGCTGGTCGATGAGCTGGATACCCTTTTCCTTGAGTTCTTTTAAGGCATCTTCGATATTCGCTACTCGAAAGGCGACATGTTGAAAGCCAGTGCCTTTCTTTTCAATGAATTTTGCCACCGGGCCATCGGGTGAGGTTGACTCAAGCAGTTCCACTTCACTTTCACCGACTGGGAAAAACGCCGTTGTAACTTTCTGGGTTTCGACTGTTTCGGAGCCTTCGAACTTGAGTCCGAGTACGTCAGACCAAAAATTTTTTCCGTCATTTATACTGTTGACTGCTATTCCCAGGTGGTCAATTTTGAGTATCTCCATTGTGTTCCTCCAATGAGTCAGAGTTGTTGCCCGTAGGGCGTTATTGCGTTGTTGTAGCGGTTGTTAAATCATCAACGATTGTTTTCCTGTAGATGCTTTTGCGGATTGGCCATTCCTTGCCAAACCATTTCGAACATGACATTGGCCTGTTCGGCAAGGCTGCCCTTTTTACCACGGAGGATCCACATGAAAAAACTGCGCTGCACAAAACCCATGAGAAAGTCAAGCAAGGTGCCGGCTCGCACATGGGGGTTAAGAATTCCTTCCTTTTGTCCCTGTCGGAGGACATCGATCATCAAAGACATCATCCGCGGCTGGTCGAAGGTTTCATCAGCCATCCAGGTTTTCATAGGCAGGGTCATAAAAACTATCCTGCCAAGTCCTTCGTGTCTTTCGTAGTAATCGAGCTGCAGCCAAAAAACCTTGCGCAGCTTTTCTTTGAGATTTTCGATGCCCTGGAGATGATCGACAATACGGTCAGTTAATTTACCCATCCAGATATCGACAAAGGCAAAAACCAAGCGCTCCTTGCTGCCGTAATGTTTGTAGATGGTGGTGAAGCTGACACCCGCCTTGGCTGCAATGTCGCGAATGGAAGCCCGGTGAAAGTCGGATTCGGAAAAGATTTCCAGGACAGCCCTCTCGAGCCTTGCATGGATATCGCCACTGAGTTCATCTAACATTGTTACCGCCCTATGTTGATTTGGTTTTTTTGTTGTTGGTGAGGCGGAGACTGTCGAAAAATAATTGTCAAGGCTTCTAGTAGGTACCACATGTGGAGTGCTGTTTCTTTAGTGACCATTCTATAAATATATGAAATATTTTGTAAATAAATTGGTAACAAAAGTTATGTTGTTTGTGTGAGTAACATCGTTACACGTAAAGAGTTTTAATGTATTGGTGCATACTTTTCAAGGAAAAAAACCGTCATGAAAAAATTGTCAACGGCCAAAATTGAAAAAATATCTTGTTCAATCGGCATGTATGTCGAAGTGATCCCCCTTGCAATACTGAAGTAGCTGAACCCGCCGAAGGCCTGCTGAGTTTTTCCTTGAGATCCTCGATGCCGTTGAGGTGGTCTTCAATGCGATCGGTAAGCGTGTTCATCCAGATATTTACACAGGCAAAAAGAAGATGTTCTTTACCGCCAAAGGGTTTATAAATAGTTGAAAAACTGATGCCGGCAAGGTCGGCGACGTCGCGAATACTGGCTTTATGGAAATCGGCGGCGGAGAAAATTTCCATGACTGCCGATTCGAGGCTCTTTTGCACTTCCTGGTCGAGTTCTTCTAACATTTTGAATGAGTTGCAATTATCGGTTGAGGTTTTTGGTAATTGCTGTCATTGCCTTCTTGAAAAGAAAAAGAGTTAGTAAGACAATTATGTCGAGTCGGCGATATTGAACGGTGAAAGTATTTAAAAAATGTTTCTTCTGCTCAACACTCCGAGATTATTTAAAATATCAAACTTGTCGGTTCACAGGAGAGAATTGTAGGTAACATTGTTACCAGCATACTGTTACTGCAATAATATTGGGTTTGTCAATAAAATATATTTATACTTTATTTTGAAAACTTGGTTTATTTGTGTCAATAGCCCGATACGCCTGATACCGCCTTGCGAGTGAAGGAAAGCCTCGGCGCAGAAGCTATTGGAAAAAAGATTGAAAGTTTTATAAAAACAATGCTAGGCTGGAATCTGCTTTTCGGAGAGTAAATATTCAGTGGATAATTGTTGGTGCACCTTTTATCTAGGATGACACTCAGATGCGTAAACAAACCTTCAGAGCAATGGTTGTTCAAGAAAGTGGCGATAAGATTTTTTCGCGAAAAATTCTCGAAAGGTCGCTTGAGGATCTCCCGAAAGGTGAGGTTCTGGTGAGGGTCCTATGGTCCTCGCTCAACTACAAAGATGCTTTGTCGGCAAGTGGCAACCGCGGGGTGACCAGAAACTACCCGCATACGCCTGGAATCGATGCCGCCGGGGTAGTTGCAGAGAGTAGCAGTGCCGCCTTTCGGCAGGGGGATGAGGTTATTGTTACCAGCTATGATCTGGGAATGAACACCGCCGGTGGTTTTGCTGAATTCATCAAGGTTCCGGCTGCCTGGGTTGTGCCCTTACCTTCAGGACTTGATCTCCGGGAGAGCATGGTCTTAGGTACGGCAGGTTTTACGGCAGGGATGTCCATAGATGCATTGACTAAGAACATTTCCCCGGGAAAAGGTGAGATTCTCGTGACCGGAGCAACGGGCGGTGTAGGGAGTTTGGCAGTGGCCATCCTGGCCGGGCTTGGATATACTGTGGCAGCGGTCAGCGGTAAAGCGGAGGCAAGTCAATTCCTGGTTCGTCTTGGTGCATCAAGGATTCTTACCCGGGCCGAGGCCTGTGAAGGTAGCGGCAAAGCTTTATTGAAAGGGGTATGGGCTGGAGTAATTGATACGGTTGGTGGGGAAATTCTGGCGACAGCCATCAAATCGACGGATCTTCAAGGCATAGTGACATGTTGCGGCAATGTAGCTTCCCCGGAATTGCCCATAAATGTTTTTCCTTTTATCTTGCGCGGTGTTTCGCTGGTTGGGATAGATTCGCAAAATTGTCCTATGGCACAAAGAAAAAAAGTGTGGCAGAAGTTGGCTAACGAATGGAAACCAATACATTTGAATGAACTTTGTCGTGAAGTCGGCCTTGATGATCTTGATCGTGAAATCGAACTGATTCTTCGGGGTGGGCAGAAGGGGAGGGTACTTGTCAGAATGAAGCCTTAGGTGCGCCGTCATCATCAACTTCCGGTTGCTGGAGATATGCAGGGGATGCAGTTGCATGATGAGAAATTCAGTTGACGGTGACGGGATATGTCGATCTCGGAAAGATCGTAATCGAAAAACAGGAAAATCTTATGAATAGAACTGGTTTTGTTTATGATGAAAGATATTTGCTGCACCTTACGGGGGGCTACCATCCAGAATCTCCTGAACGGTTGAAGGCGATCTACAAGAGGCTTGAGGATTCCGGGGTGCTGGAGAAATTGACGCGTATTGAGGCAGTAAAGGCGAATCAGCGATGGATAGAGGCAGTCCATAAAATCCACTATATCATGCGCTTCGATGAGGCCTGCATCTCCGGGTTAAACGAATTCGAGCACCCCGATAACGGCATATGTCGAGACAGCTATGATACGGCGTTTCTTGCCGTCGGTGGTGTGCTTAAAGCCATTGATGCGGTTATGAAAGGTGAAGTTGACAATGTTTTTTGTGCAGTACGACCACCGGGGCATCATGCTGAGGTCGACAAACCCATGGGGTTTTGCTATTTCAACAATGTGGCGATCGGGGCGAGGTATCTGCAGAAGGAATATGGAATCAAAAGAGTGGGAATAATCGATTTTGATGTGCATCACGGTAACGGCACCCAGCACATTTTTGATTGTGATCCTACGGTATTTTATTATTCCATTCATGAACATCCCTCATTTGCCTACCCGGGAACCGGCAGGGAATTTGAAGCGGGACTTGCTGAAGGCGAAGGGTATACGGTGAACTCCCCGGTTCTCCCCGGACGAGGAGATGATGAGTACAAGCGATTGATCATGCAGGATTTGGTTCCCGCCTTTAAGAAATTCAACCCGGAATTCATTTTACTTTCGGCGGGTTTTGATGCCCATGAAAGCGATATGATGTCAGGGACCAATCTTTCCACCGAGGGCTACGATTTTATTTCAGAAGTGATAATGAATCTGGTCAAGCGGTGTACGGGCGGCCGCGTTGTTTCCGTTCTTGAGGGTGGTTATAATCTTGATATTATGCCTCTTTTGGTGGAGAATCATATCAGGTTTCTGGCCGATCTCAAGTAACACTCGCACGCTCCAACTTTTATCCTGTAAGGTATGAAACTATTAAAGAAATATTGGAGGTTATATGTTTGTAAGTGAGAGAATGGCGAAAAACCTGATTACGGCTGGACCGGACATGACCATATTTGAGGCAAAAACCATAATGGCAGAAAAGGGATTTCGCCATTTGCCGATCGTTGACAGCGCCGGAAAACTCATTGGTATCGTCAGCGATCGTGACATTCGCGCCGCCATGCCTTCAACCCTTATGAAGAAAGCGGATTATGAAATCACCCTGGCAACGATTATGAATTTTCCTGTTGGCGATATCATGACCAAAAATCCCTTGACCATTTATGCATACTATACCATCCAGGATAGCTTGTTGATGATGCAGAAAAAGAAGGTCGGAGCCTTGCCGGTAATCGATCAGGAAGGATATCTGAAGGGCCTTCTTTCCGTCCGCGACCTGTTGAGGTCCTTTGTCAGTGTCTTGAATATCGATGAGCCCGGTTGCCTGTTGTGCATTGTTGTCAATGCCAAAGAGAAGACGGGCCAGATGAAAAAAATTGTCGATATTATTACGGAAGAAAAGATTGCTATGGGCAGTGTGCTGGTCGCCAGGGCCTGGGACAACAATAAGCGGGCAATTTTCCCCTATCTGCTGACCAACAATATCATAAATGTGAAGAAGAAACTCATAGAGAATGGCTTTGAGTTGATAGATCCGATGCAATGGTATCTTGATCATCAACAGCCGCAATAGGCTGAATAACCTAAGTCGCACAGCAGCAATGGCAGAACAGATTCGCGGTGCGATTGGGGGTCTCATGGGCAGGTCGGATCGCACCGCGCAATTACATTCTGGCTATTTTGCTTACCGCCGATGAAACCGCGATGTCACCGCTTCCCGTATAACTTTCATGGTTTTTCTCGATGTGGGAAAGTTGGTAGAGATAATTCACCATCATTCCTGCCGATTGTCCAATGCCTTTTTCGGAAAGGTCCGCCGCCCAGTTGATCCGTTCTATTTTGGCACCATTCGACAGATGGAAATGGCTGACCCTATCAAACGCCTGCCGGTCTTTCTTGGCGGATAGAAGATATTTGGCGCAGAGCCGCATGAGGATCGGTTTCAAGGCAGACGGAGATTCTTTTGTCAGGTGTTCTTTGAGGTCGCCTAGGGCAGCAAGGAAGAATTCTTTTACATCCGTATCTCCGGCTATTTCCTTGAGGGTTTTCAGTTGGCGTTCGGAGAAGATTATTTCCTCAGGATGTTTGCGGAGATAGGTAAGGAATCCTGGAATTGGCGACAGTGTGGAAAATGTCTTGAGGTTCGGCAGCTTGGCACTCAGGTCCTTGACCACATTTTTAATCAGGAAATTGCCGAACCCGACGCCGGCAAGACCGGCCTGGCAATTGGAGATGGAGTAAAATATCGCACAATCGGCCTGATGCGGCGGCAGCGATGGTTTGCTTTCATCGAGCAGATCGTGAATGTTCGCGGCAATTCCATAGACCAGTGCAACTTCGACAAAGATAAGCGGTTCTTGTGGCATGCGTGGATGAAAATAGGCGAAGCAGCGTCTATCTTCCCGCAACCGATTCTTTAAGTCCTGCCACGATCTGATGGCGTGGACCGCCTCATACTTGATCAATTTTTCAAGAAGTGTCGCCGAGGTTTCCCAGGTGATGCGTTGCAGGTCGAGAAAACCGACATCGAACCAGGAAGAAAGGAGGCCAAGGATATCTTGGTCAAGAGATTTGAGCGCCGAATCGGCGGCGGTAAGTGGCAGAAGCTCTGCCCGGAGGTCGACCAGGAATTTCACCCCCTCCTGCAGTCCATTGAATTGGCGAAGGAGTTGGGTTCGGGGAGGAATAAGGAGATTGCGTAATGCATGGTTCTTTTGTCGCCTATCCTCCTGGTCGGAATCTTGTGAGCGTGCGGCAATAGCTGCCTCAACTGCCTCGTTGTTGACATCGTATTCCCTGGCCAGCAATTCGAGAAAACGTTTCCGACCTTGGGGATTAAGGACGAGATAGGTCTCACCCAGTTCTGCTGCCCTGGTCCTTGCGGAAACTTCACCGCCTCGGCCCTCCAGGCAGGCATCGATCCTTGCGCGCAGTTTTTGCAGATCCCCGTCCGGGAGGTTGGCATCCACGGAATTTTTCAGGGTCGCCTGGTCGCCAAGAGGCCATATCAGGCGTATCCGGCGTAATGTTCTGTCCCATAAGGGTTCATCACGTTCAAGCATGAAATCTCCTGCAGAAATAACGAAGAGGAAGGTCGGTCTCCGGTACTTTTTTCCTAGGCAAAAGGATTGCACCTGAGCTAACGATATTCTATCATTAGCTGGAAATAAGCACAATTGCGAAAAAAGGGTAGTGAGCTATCGATACTCACTTCTATGAACGTGACAGGCAACCGTTATACATATCATCAAGACATGAAAAGAAAACTGAAAGCATTGCATATCCCTTTCCTGGTCATGACCATGGCATTTACCAGTGTAATTGCGCAAACCAGGGAGCAGCTGACAAAGGATGCCGAGAGTGGGCAGGTGGCAGCACAAGTGAGTTTGGCCCAGATGTATCTGGAGGGGGTTGATGGCGAAAAGAATAGAGAGGAGGCCTTTCGCTGGTTCTTAAAGGCCGCCCGAACCGGTGATAGAGAGGCTCAAGGCAAAGTGTCCAATATGTATTCTCTTGGAGAAGGTGTTGAAAAAGACCCAAAAAAATCGTTTTTCTGGACCAAAAAGTCTGCTGATTTAGGAGTGGCCAGTGCACAGTACAATCTCGCGGTGATGTATGATAATGCTACTGGTACTGAAAAATCTGGAAATTCTTTGCCGGACCAGCCCAGAGGTATGTATGTATGTCTGATCTGTCAAACTGAAGCGAGAGTTGCGTGGTTCTGTGAGCAAATTGCCCGAATTATCTTTGTCGTTTCAAACCAGCCGTACAGGAATGGGTGGGTGTTTAACCCTGAATATCTCTCATCAAAAGGATAAGCAAAAATCATTTCTTCCAATTTTGCCTAAAAAAGTCGTCGAGGAAGCTCTTACGCCAGCCATCGGTTTGGCGGAGCTGCTGCGCCGCCGCGGCTTTTTTGGCGTTAAGCGTGGTTACCAGTAATTTCAACTCCGAGCCATTACCCAGCAATCCCGGCGCAATGCCCAGCAATCCGGCTTTGAGATTTATCAGATTATTGAGTTTTTCCAGGGCCTCCCGGTCGGTTTGACTGAGCCTAGTTGGCCGCTCGAGGACAGGGTAGGTAGCTACAGGCTGTCCGAGGGTGGTTTCGATAATGGCGGCGACAATCTTCCCGTATTTTGCGGTGCCATTGTCGGAAAGACCGCATTGTAATTTTTGTTCTTCAAGGGTCGTAGGTTTTTGTTTGGCAAGCTCGACCAGGAGTGCGTCCTTGATCACATGCCCGCGGGGTCGATCAATTTTTTTAGCCATGCCGTCACGCCACGTCGAAAGGTTCTTGAGGATGGCTAGGCCCGGTTGGTCAAGGGCATTGCTGCCTCTGATTTTCATATAACGTTGGTCGGCTGGTGGTCCGCTGTAGGTGGCAGGATTGTTGAGTAAATTGAGTTCTTCCTGCAGCCATGATTTAATTTTTGGGCCGATGATTCGAGTGAGAAGGAGGATTCTTACGGCGCGCAGGTAGCGGACGTCGTCAAGGGCATAGCGAACTTGCTCGTCGGTCAGTGGACGTTGGCACCAGTTGGTGCGGGTTTCGTCCTTTGCCAGGTCAATATCGAGCAGCTCTTTCACTAAGTTGCTGAGGGAGAGAGTTGCCGGAAGGTTGGAGAAGCCGGCTGCAAGACGGGTGTCAAAAATATTTTGGGGTGTGGCACCGGTGGCCCTTTGGAGAATCGCCAAATCTTGAGGCGCATCGTGGAGAATTTTAATCACCCCTCGGTCGGCTAGCAGTTGCCCGAGGGCCTGGAGATTTTTGATGGCGAGAGGGTCTATCAGATAACAATCTTCATCGGACAGCGCTATTTGAATGAGCCCAAGCTGCGGATAATATGTCCTTTCCCAGACAAATTCGGTGTCTAGTGCAACGGCATCTGTTTGTTTAGCGCGGGCAACGAGAATTTCTAAATCGGCCTCGTTTTGAATAAGGGTGTTGAGCTTTTCCATGGTATTGTATGATTGGTAGTGAGAGCGAAGAAAATCGTTTTTGTTCTTGTTTGCTATGGTAATTATTACTGATGTGACCATTTGCAATTCGTGATCCGATCCCGGTAACGTAATGTATAAAAAGACACAATGGACGGGAAAAAACAAGAAATATTCTTCTTTTAAGGTGTTTATTTAAATTATTTTTTATATTATTGCCGGGAATCTGCAGTCACATGCCGGATCCTTGGAGGGAGAATGCTGGTTTATATCTTAAAACGGTTTTTTTTGATGATTCCGACCCTCTTCGGGGTGATGGTGATCACCTTCACAATTACTCAATTCGTTCCGGGTGGTCCGGTCGAAAAAATGATCGCCCAGATTGAGGGATTCAACAAGGGCAGCGGCGAGGTGCGGGCTGAATCGTCGGGGATGTATCGTGGGGATTCCGGGCTTGATAGCGAGAAAATCGCCCAGTTAAAAAAACTCTATGGCTTTGATCAGCCACCGATTGCGCGGTTTTTTTCGATGATGAAAAGCTATGTGGTTTTTGATTTCGGCACCTCTTACTATTATCACCAAAGTGTATTTGACCTCGTTGTTTCGCGAATGCCGGTTTCCATGTCCCTCGGATTGTGGAGCTTCTTTATTGTCTATGGGGTTTGTATCCCTCTGGGTATCAGGAAGGCTGTGACCGACGGCTCGCGCTTTGATCTTGTCAGTTCAACGGTCATCCTTGTTGGCTATGCCATTCCCGGTTTTGTCCTGGGGGTTGTGCTGGTCGTCCTTTTTGGCGGCGGCAGTTTCTGGTCGGTTTTTCCTCTTCGCGGTCTCGTTTCCGATAACTGGAGTGAGCTGAGCACGGCAATGCAGGTTCTCGATTATCTTTGGCATATGGTACTGCCGGTTACCGCGGGTGCAGTTGGCAGTCTTGCTGTAATGACCATGCTTACCAAAAACTCATTTCTTGAAGAGATCCGCAAAAACTATGTGCTGACCGCTCGTGCCAAAGGTCTTACAGAACAGCAGGTATTGTATAAGCATGTGTTTAAAAATGGCATTATTCCTATAATAACCGGTTTCCCAGGCTATTTTATTGCCTCTTTCTTTACCGGCAGTCTGTTGATCGAGACGATTTTCTCACTGCAAGGTATGGGCTTACTTGCCTATGAATCGGTTTTGAATCGTGACTATCCGGTGGTGCTAGGCACCCTCTACTTCTTTACCGTTATAGGCCTTATATCGAGATTGCTGTCGGATTTGAGTTATGTGCTCGTTGATCCCCGTATCAGTTTTGAGAGTGTCGATGCCTAGTTCGCGCCCGGGAAAAAGGATGCAATCAGCCGTGGCTAAACGCCGGGATAAAACCTGGCAGCGCTTCAAGAGAAACAAGCGAGGCTATTACAGTCTTATCTTTTTCATGATCCTTTTTGCTCTTTGCCTGGCTGCGGAGATTATCAGTAACGATGTGCCCCTGGTCATTGGTTATGAAGGAAAGGTCTATTTGCCAATTTTTGTTTCCTATCCGGAAACCACGTTCGGCGGAGAATTCGAAACGGAGACTGATTATAAAGGCCCGTTCATGATGGAGAGGTTGAGACAGCCCGGCAACTGGATTGTTTTTCCCTTGAATAAGCACAGTTATAATACCATTAACCAAGAGATCTCCGGACCGGTGCCATCACCACCGACGCGGGACAATCTGCTCGGTACCGATGATCGCAGTCGAGATGTCCTGGCGCGAATAATCTACGGTTTTCGCTTGAGCGTACTTTTTGGACTGGCGCTTACACTTGTCGGGACCGCAGTTGGCATTGTTGCCGGCGCTGTCCAGGGCTATTTTGGAGGTCGCATCGACCTTTTGATGCAGCGATTCATTGAGATTTGGGGTTCCATGCCGGAGCTCTATCTGCTGATAATTTTTGCCTCAATTTTCAAACCCAGCTTTTTATTGTTATTGATGTTGTTGTCTCTGTTCAGCTGGATGGGATTGTCGGATTATGTGCGGGCGGAATTTTTGAAGGGAAGAAACCTTGATTACGTCCTGGCCGCTAAGGCCTTAGGTGTTGGCAATGTGACGATCATGTGGCGGCACCTCCTCCCAAACGGCATGACCCCGGTAATCACCTTCCTCCCGTTTCGAGTTTCTGCGGCTATCCTCGCTCTCACCAGCCTTGACTTTCTGGGACTGGGGGTTCCTCCCTCCACCCCGAGTCTCGGGGAACTGCTCGCCCAGGGGAAAGCCAACCTTGAGGCATGGTGGCTTTCGCTTGCCGCTTTTTCGGTTTTGGTTGGTACCCTTGTTCTGCTTATTTTTATTGGTGAAGCTTTGCGAGACACCTTGGATCCAAGGAAAAATTGACAACGGCAATCGCTTCGAGAGATAAATTGGTCCAGCAAAACAGTGAAAATCGCATGTCTCTTAAGATAATGACCGGAAGCAATACGTTGTCTTTGCACAGGGCGGCTACATTTCCCTGCCGTTTTCCTGTCTGTTAACAATTTCCAGCCATTGACTTATTGAAAAGCAAAGAATATGGTAAAGTCCATCTGTTGGGGTGGTGCTTCCAGCTTTCTCCCCCGCTTATTTCATTTTTTGTATTGGCGTTGTGGAACGCCACCGTTATGAATGGTAATCCCATAGTAAATCTTGGCAATACCGGGTTGTACATTGTCACCGATCTCGGCAAGATGGCGATATTTCTGCTGAAGTCTCTTCGTGGAACTTTCCGACAGCCTTTTAGGTTGAGAGAGCTTATTCGTCAGGTGCATTTCATCGGCGTTGGTTCTTTGGCGGTAATTTTTTTTACTGCCGCTTCCACCGGTATGGTCCTTGGGTTGCAGGGATATTATTCGTTGAATAAATTTGGTGCAGCGGGGATGCTTGGATCGGCGGTTTCATTGACACTCATTATGGAGCTTGGACCGGTTCTTACTGCTTTGATGGTGGCCGGAAGGGCCGGTTCCGCTATGTGCGCGGAACTGGGAATCATGAGAATATCCGAGCAGATCGATGCACTTGATTGCATGGCAATAGACCCTTTTCGCTATTTAATTACTCCCAAATTTCTCGCCACTCTTATTTCAGTCCCCTTGCTGACGGCGGTGTTTGATGTGGTGGGTATAGCCGGTGGTTATGTGGCTGGAGTCGGGCTCATGGATGTCAGCCCCGGTAGTTATATTCAGGGAATGCAGAGCAGTGTAACCAATCATGACATTCAACTGGGGATAATTAAATCGTTTGTCTTTGCTTTGCTTGTTGTTTGGATCTGCACTGGGCGCGGTTTTTTTGTCCGGGAGATTCGTGGCGCCGGCTTTGGCGCGGAAAGTGTCAGCCGGGTAACGACCCAGGCTGTTGTCCTCTCGTCGATTTCTGTTTTGGTATTTGATTATCTCCTGACTGCGGTGCTGCTCTAATGTCATCAGCCATTCTCTTTCGTGATGTCGCAAAGACCTTTAAAAAGACAAGTGGTGGATCGCAAACGGTTCTCAACCGAGTGAGTTTTTCCATTCCCGCCGGAAAAACCACAGTTATAGCCGGTGGCAGTGGTCAGGGCAAAAGCGTAACCTTAAAACTTGTTCTCGGTTTGATGCAGGTCGATTCGGGACAGGTGTTTGTCCACGATCAGGATATTACCCGGGCTCGCGGCCGGGATTTGGAACGGCTACGCAGCCAATTTGGGGTTTTATTTCAGGGTTCGGCCCTCTTTGATTCCCTAACGGTTTTTGAGAATGTTGCTTTACCCTTGCGGGAGCGGACCGATAAAAGCGAAAAGGAAATTCGAGTCCTCGTTGAAGCCTCTCTGGCGCAGTTTGAACTTGTCGGGCATGAGGAAAAATATCCGGCCCAATTGAGCGGCGGAATGCAGAAAAGAGTGGGGTTGGCGAGGGCTATGCGGCTGGAGCCGAGTATTATGCTCTTTGATGAGCCGACCACCGGTCTTGATCCGGTAATGACCCGGGAAATATATCATCTCTTTGCCAGGACCCAGGCTGCATTCGGATTTACTTCGGTGATTGTTAGCCATGATATTCCAAAGATTTTCAATCTGGCGGATCAGGTCGTGATACTCAATAACGGGGTAATGGACGTTTTTACCAGTCCTGAAGCAATTCAATGGTCGGAAAAACCACATATTCAAGAGTTTGTCAAAATGACGATGGGAGACATCTATCAAAGTCACCTGGTGGAAAAATGAAACAAAACACATTAGAGTTGGCAGTCGGTTTATTTATGCTTGTCGGTTTTGGGGCCTTTGTGTACCTGGCGTTACAATTAGGCGAGGTTCCTTTTCTCCGTCAGGGAAGCACCTATGTTCTCAAGGCTGAATTCGACAATGTGGCCGGTATAAAAAAAGGTGCGGTGATACAGGTAGCCGGGGTCACTGTCGGTGAGGTTGCCGAGGTTGCCTTGAGCGCTACGGAAGCGGCCTTGCTTTCTCTTCGCATCGAAAAGTCCTTAAAGGTACCCGTTGATTCGATTGCTTCGGTTAAATCCCAGGGTATAATTGGCGACAAATACATCCAGCTGAATCTTGGTGGCGATGAAAAAAAATTTAATCCCGGGGAAATTATTAGGGAAACAGAGTCTTCTGTCGATTTGGAATCATTGATCAGTAAATTCGCCTTCGGCAGCGCTAAATAATGGTCCTAGTTTTCTAATGGTCCTGGTTTTCGACCTATCGCAAACAAATCTATCTGTGTTCAATGGCATCATGAAAAGTATATATCTTGTGTTGATTGCGGTGTTCTTTTCGATCGGTAGTAATTTGCAGGCGGCCGAGGAGAGGGGGCCAACCGCTGATTTGCAACCGATTCTTCAGGATTTGACATCTGTTTTGGCAGACAATAGCTTGAAAGGTGATGAGCACCGCACCAAGCGACGGGACAAGATAATGTCCCTCAGTAAGCATGGTTTTGACTTTCGAGAGATGTCTAAACGAGTCCTTGGTAAAACCTGGCAAGATATTAATGATAAGGAGCGCGACAATTTCACCACGCTTATGACCAAACTTTTAGAAAATGTCTATATCGGTAAACTTGAAAGCTATTCAGGGCAGACTATAGAATATTCCGGAGAGACCATTAAAGAAAACAGAGGACAAGTATCTGTCCTCTTGGACAACGCCGGAGTGAAAATTCCCATTCACTATATTATGAGAAAAACCGACACCAGGTGGATGGTATATGATATTAATATAGAAGGGGTAAGTTTGGTGAGAAACTATCAGGAGCAGTTTAAAGCCATCGTTCGCAAAGATAATTATGAAGGATTGGTCAAGGTCTTGGAAGAAAAAATCAGTTCGTTTTCCACGGAATTGAAATAGGCAGACAATGGTGGAATATAGCTCTCAGCTACATGAGGAGTGTTTTGCTTTTGTCGATATGGCGGAGGCCTTGGCATTATTCTGTGCCATGGAACTTGTCGAAATTAAAGCCGATACTCAACTTTATGCTGAAAATGATGCCGCAAGTTGCATGTATGTAGTTATTTCAGGAAGAATAGCGGTGCAGAAGCAAACCGGATTTGGCAATCGGATGCAGGTGGTGGCCCTGCTAGACCCCGGTGCACCTTTTGGCGAAAGTGGCCTGTTGACTGTCCAATCTCGTGGGGCAACGCTTAAGGCTGTTGTTGATTCGCGTTTACTTTTATTATCCCGAAATTCATTTGCCGAAATTACCATAAATAACCCCTCTCTTGCCGTAAAAGTGCTCACATGGCTGATGGGTAGACTTGCCTTGAGATTGAAGAAAAGCTCTGAACGTCTCGCCCATGTGCTGTGAAATGAATTGATGTGAGCGACATATTATGGTAATGTTTCCGCCCCGGGCATGACGGAAATATTCGCATTTCTGGATTGCTTCCAGATAGAATTTCTCTTCCTCGCCATTTTTTCTCTAGCCAATCTTCGATAAATTGTTTATTTTTCCTTTTTTTTATTTTTCTATCAGTTGTAGATTTCGAGTGTGTTTCTAAGTTATGAGATTGCTTTTTGACGATATTACTGGAAAATCTAACCGGTATTCGATCACAGACAGCCACTGGTTTCCTTCTCTTGAGGAATGTTCAGTCATTGTTGCAACAGCCTCTCTCAGTGTTTCTCGACAAGATCATGAAACGCTCATTCTTGAGGGGGAAATTAAATGCAGATGCAAGGTTAAATGTGACAGGTGTGGCGAGTCGTACGAAGAGAATCTGCAGAGTGAGTTTATCTATCTGGCCACGACCAGAGGAGAAGATAGAGGAGAGGTAACCGAGCAGGAGTGCAGTGATGGTGACGCTCTCACCCTCTATCTTACGGAGCCGATAATAGAAGTTGGTGAAATTTTAAGAGAACAGGCTTGGTTGACTGTTCCGCAGAAAAAAGTGTGCTGTGAGGATTGCAAAGGTATCTGTGCCGGTTGCGGTGTTGTTTTACACAAGGAATCCTGCCGCTGTGAATCGGAGATGTGCGATTCGCCCTTTGCTGTGCTTAAAAAAATGAAGAACAATTAAAAAACTTTTCAAGGGTATGATACATACCTGTTTTGGAGGATACAATGGCTTTACCTAAAAGACGACATTCACATTCCCGTACCCGACTTCGGCGTTCCCATGATGCCCTGACTGCGCCCGGCCTGTCACTTTGTAGTGATTGCGGCGAGCCAAAAGAGCCACATCGTTTATGCAGCAGTTGTGGCAAATATAAAGGTAGAACTGTTTTTGTTCTTGACACAGAAATAGCGTAGGAGAAAGCTGTGCAAATAGCCCTGGATGCCATGGCAGGGGATCATGGCCATGAGGAATTGATTGCCGGGGCACTGCTGGCCGTCGAACAGGCGGGACTTGGCGTGAGTTTGGTGGGAGATGAGAAGCTTCTCCAAAAGCACCTCGAAATCCTCGCTCCAAACAAAAAAGCAGCAGGGTTAGTGAAGATTGTTCATTCGTCACAAGTTATTGAAATGAATGAGCATCCAGTCGATGCTGTGCGAAAAAAGAAGGACGCTTCGGTGATGGTCGCATTTGACCTTGTCCGCCGCGGTGAAGCCGACGCCGCAGTCAGTGCAGGGAATTCCGGTGCGACTATGGCTGCGGCGATGCGAAAACTTGGCCGCTTGAGTTCCATATCCCGTCCTGGGATTGCATCTATTTTTCCTACTCTGAAAAAACCGGTAGTGCTTATGGACATCGGCGCCAATGTCGATTGCCGACCTCAGCATCTTCTGCAGTTTGCGATTATGGCTTCAGCCTTTTCCAGAGTTATTGATATCGCTAACCCGCGAGTAGGCCTTTTGACTATCGGTGAGGAGACCGGAAAGGGTAACAGTCTGATAAAGGAGACATATCCTCTTCTTGAACAGAGTTCCTTGAATTTTATCGGTAATGTCGAAGGCCGTGATGTTTTTCAAGGCAATGTTGACGTTATCGTCTGTGATGGCTTTGTCGGCAATATTTGCTTGAAGGTCAGTGAAGGGTTGGCGGAAGCTGCCATGCTGATGCTTCGAGATGAAATCTTGAAATCATTTTCCGCAAAAATTGGATATTTTCTGGCGAGACACGCGTTTAAAGCCTTTAGAAAACGTGTCGATTATGCGGAATATGGTGGGGCACCGCTGCTCGGCGTTGACGGAGTTGGTATAATCTGCCACGGCAAATCAAGTGCACAAGCAATTAAGAATGCAATTCTTGAAGCGGCAAAAATGGTCAAACGCAATATTAACCAGGATATTGTTGAAAGCCTTGCTGCCAGTAAGCATGTGGTAGAACTGGAGAACTGATGGGGACCGTTGTTTTAGGCACAGGATCTTGTTTACCAGAGAGAATCCTCACCAATGTCGAACTTGAAACCATTGTCGATACGAGTGCTGAGTGGATTAAGACAAGAACCGGCATTGAAAGTCGACACATCGGGGGGCAGGGGGAACAAACCTATCAATTGGCAGCCAATGCAGCGAAAAAAGCTTTGACTGCAGCCGGAGTGTCGGCCAAGGAGTTGGGGCTTATTGTAGTCGGAACCATCAGCTCGCACATGCTTATGCCCTCTAGTGCCTGTTTCGTGCAGAGTGAAATTGGTGCGGAAAATGCCTTTGCCTATGATCTCAATGCCGCCTGCTCAGGCTTTCTTTTTGGTTTAGATCTCGCCGATAAATATATTCGAGCAGATCACTCGATGAAGGTCCTGGTGATCGGTGCGGAAACCCTTTCGGGCCGGTTGAACTGGCAAGATAGAAACACCTGCATTCTCTTTGGCGATGGTGCGGGCGCGGCCGTCTTCGGCCACTCTGATTCCGATCGTGGAGTTATAGGTTCTAATCTTCGATCCGATGGCAGTTTGTGGGATCTTCTCTTTATGCATGCCCCGGAAAGCCTCAACCCTGATCTCCTTGTCGCTGACAACAAGGGGGCTTATATTCAAATGGAAGGGCGTGAGGTGTTTAAACATGCGGTGCGAGCGATGGAGGATGCAGTCCGCGGCCTACTTCAAAAGCAACACATTGATATCAATGCCATAAATTTTGTTATACCGCACCAGGCAAATATGCGAATTCTTAATAATCTGATAGAGCGCCTTGACCTACCACGGAGTAAGGTATTTATAAACGTATCCAAGTATGGTAATACATCTGCTGCCTCGATTCCCATCGCTCTTGATGAAGCAAATCGCAAAAGTTTGATGGCACAAGGTGACACTGTTTTATTTTGTTCCTTTGGCGGCGGTTTCACTTGGGGAGCAACCTTGATTAAGTGGTAAATTGGAGATATGAGTATGGATTATTTCTTGTCGGAAGAACAACAGATGATTGTCGATACTGCGCGGCAACTTACTGATGAACGAATTATTCCCAATCGTGCCGAACTTGATGAAAAACATCAGTTTCCAAGGCAAATTCTCAACGAGATGGCACGCGCTGACCTCTTTGGAGTCCCGATCCCAGAAGAGTACGGCGGCCTTGGTGGAGGATGCTTTGATATTGTTCTGACGGTTGAGCAATTGGGGCGAGGGTGTATAGGGGTCGGTACGGCCTTTTCAGCAAATTTTCTTGGGGTCTATCCAATAATTCTGGCCGGTACGCCGGAGATGAAACAGAAGTATCTGCCTGATGTCGCCTCCGGAAAAAAATTTGGCGCCTTTGGTTTGACCGAGGCAAATGCCGGGTCGGATGCCTCAGGTATTCAGACAACTGCGGTGCTGGATGGTGACTACTGGGTGCTGAACGGCACAAAGCAGTGGATTACTAACGGTGGAGAAGCGCAGATCTATACGATAGTGGCGATCACCGATCGTAGTCGCGGTCCCCGGGGAGCTTCTTTGTTTGTGGTTGAAGAGGGAGATCCAGGTTTCAGCTGCGGGCCTAAGGAAAAAAAGATGGGCATCAGGGCATCATCAACAACTGAGCTTATCTTTAAGGATTGCCGGATTCCTAAGGATCGGATGATCGGTCGTCCTGGAACCGGTTTTATTACGGTTATGAAGACTCTGGATCTATCGCGTCCGGGAATCGCCGCGTTAGGGGTGGGGTTGGCACAGGGCGCTCTTGATGAGGCTGTTAAATATGCCAAGCAACGCCAGCAGTTCGGCAAACCGATCATTGCCTTCCAGGCGGTGCAGCATATGCTCGCTGACATGGCTATAGGTATTGAATCGGCACGGGCTCTCGTCTATGCCGCCGCTAAACACATCCAGGAACATCCAAAAGATATGTCGAAGGCTTCTTCAATCTGCAAGGTATACGCCACAGATGTAGCAATGAAAGTTACAACTGATGCCGTACAGGTAATGGGGGGCTATGGCTACATGTGTGAATATCCTGTCGAGAAGATGATGCGGGATGCCAAGATCCTGCAAATCTATGAGGGCACCAATCAGATTCAGAGAAATGTTATCGGCCAGGAGCTGAATAAAGAATATTCATAAAAGACAGTACATTTTCCAGGAAATTCAATAGCATTCTCAATGGAGAATTCCGTGGTTTTGTACAAATGCAGGTTGTTGAATGAAGATTATTGTATGTATTAAGCAGGTTCCGGATGCCAAGGATGTACGCCTTGATCCGATTACCAACACATTGGCGCGCGAGGGAGTGCAGTCGATCATGAATCCCTACGATCAGTATGCCGTGGAAGAGGCTGTGCGCCTGAAGGAAAAGTGTGGTGGGGAAGTGATCGTAATTTCCATGGGCCCGCCTCAAGCGGAAGAGATACTCCGGCAGGCCATAAGCTGTGGGGCTGATAACGCCATTCTTATCTCCGACCGTTCGTTTGCCGGTGCCGATACCTGGGCGACCGCCTATACTCTCGAACATGCCATAAAAAAAATCGGTAACTTTGATCTCATAGTATGTGGTAAGCAGGCGATTGATGGTGATACCGCGCAAGTAGGTCCGGGTCTTGCCACTCGACTTGATATTCCTTATATCACATGTGTGCAGAAAATTCGTGAGGCAACCGAGAGTGGACTCATTGCGGAAAGGATGATGGATGATGGATTTGATGTTGTTGCCGTTGATTATCCTGCACTTCTTTCGGTCGTGAAGGACATCAATGAGCCTCGGGTTCCCTCGATTAAAGGGAAAATGAAGGCGAAAAAGGCAGAGATCGTCAAATTCAATGCGCAAACCATCGAGGCCGATCCTGCCTGCATTGGTTTACCCGGTTCACCTACCAAAGTTGTCAATGTATTTCCCCCGTCGGCCAGGGGAGGGCGATCAGTATTGACAGGCACTCTTGATGAACAGATCGACCAGCTTGTTGAAAAGCTGTTGCCGTATCTGTAATGGAGCAGGGAAGTTCTATGTTGAAAGTGAGTAAAGAGCTGTGCATTGGCTGCGGGATATGCGCTGACAATTGTCCCTTTGCAGCAATAACAATCGAAGACGGTTTGGCCGTGGTTGGTGAGTCCTGCAACCTCTGTGGGGCCTGTGTGGAGAGTTGCGATGTCGGGGCTCTCACCCTTGATGTTGGCGGCAGAAAGGCCCAAGAGGATTTGTCCGCCTGGTCGGGTATTTCGGTATTCTGCGAGTACCGAGGTGGAGAGCTAGCACCGGTTTCTCTTGAACTTTTAGGTATAGGGCGAAAACTCGCCGATATAAGAGGGGTAAAGTTAAGTGCGATTCTCCTTGGTTTTGAAACCAAAGAGACTGCCACACTCCTTATCGGTCATGGTGCTGATGCCGTCGTCCTCGTCGACCATGAAGCCTTACGAGATTTCAGGGATGACTGCTACTCGGCGGTGTTTACGTATCTGGTTCAGCAATATCGCCCGGAAATTGTCTTGGCCGGGGCTACTGCCATTGGTCGGTCATTTATCCCAGCTGTGGCAACTGCGCTCAATACCGGTCTTACCGCTGACTGCACTAAACTTGAAATCCGCGATCTGGACGGCGTTCTTTTACAAACACGACCTGCCTTTGGTGGCAATATTATGGCGACTATTGTTTGCGAGTCATCAAGACCCCAGATGGCAACAGTGAGGTCGAAGGTGATGAAAGCCTTGGATTTCAATGCGGATCGTAAAGGTGAAGTGATTATTGTGCAACCACCGGCCGATCTCATGAAAAGTAGGGTGAAAATACTCGAGTCGGTTGTCGGTGAGGCGTCTAAAGTAAATATCCAAGATGCTGATATCCTGGTGTCCGGTGGACGCGGCCTTGAAACCGCCAAGGGTTTTGAACTCATCAAAAAGCTTGCTGACACCTTGGGAGCAAAAGTTTCCGCCTCCAGAGCGGCAGTTGATGCCGGGTGGATTCCCTACCCCCATCAAGTCGGGCAGACAGGAAAGACGGTTGCTCCCAAACTGTATATTGCCTGTGGAATTTCCGGCGCTGTACAACACGTTGCCGGCATGCAGTCTGCCGAAACCATTGTGGCCATTAACCGGGACGAGCATGCTACTATTTTCAATGTTGCCGATTATGGATTAGTTGGTGACCTGTACGAAATTATCCCTAAACTCATTACCAAGCTCGAGGAGCGTCGTTCACTATGAACCTCGTCGGTAAAGTTGCCGTTGTAACAGGAGGAAGCCGGGGAATCGGTCGAGCCATCTGCATTCGTCTGGCCTCAATGGGAGCCTTGGTGTATGTCAATTATGTCAGCCGTTCATCTGCGGCTGAAGAGACCGTAACACTGATTCAGCAGACCGGTGGACGAGCTGAAATCCTTGGCTTTGATGTGGCGGAAAGTGGAGCGGTGCAGAATTCCTTTAAAAGAGTTATTAACGAGGCCGGGACAATCGATATTTTGGTAAATAATGCTGGAATTACCAGAGACGGTCTCATGGCGAGGATGAAAGAAGACGATTGGGACGCAGTTCTTGACACCAATCTTAAAGGGGCATTTTTGTGTGCCAAGGCAGCATCTCGGGAGATGATGAAAAAAAAATGGGGAAGGATCGTTAACATTTCTTCGGTCTCCGGATTTGCCGGCAATCCTGGACAGGTCAATTATTCAGCGGCCAAAGCCGGGATGATAGGGCTGACCAAGGCTATGGCTAGGGAATATGCTTCCCGCAATATCACTGTCAACAGTGTGGCTCCTGGTTATATTGCAACTGAAATGACCGACTTGCTTTCGGATGAGGTTCGGGAGCAGATTAAAAAAGAAATTCCCCTTGCCTCCTTTGGCAAGGCTGAGGATGTGGCTGCGGCTGTGGCGTATCTGGTCTCTGATGACGGATGTTATATCACCGGCCAGACACTCCATATAAATGGTGGGATGTATATGTAGTAGGGCAAATGGAAGAGTTCTCATTAATAAAAAATCAACAATGCATACAGTTTAAAAGAAACTGTGTCTACTTTCAAGAAGGGAGAATGAAAAATGTCGATAGAACAGGAAATGATTGATATAATCGTTGAGCAATTAAGCGTTGAAAAAGAGAAAGTTGTAGCCAATGCTTCTTTTGTCGATGATCTTGGTGCGGATTCACTCGATCTGGTCGAGTTGATTATGGCTATGGAAGAGGGTTTTGATATAGAGATTCCCGATGAGGATGCCGAGGGAATTACCACGGTCCAGGATGCTATTGATTACGTAAAGAAGAAGAAATAGCGTTAAGCCACGGCAAAAGCAGCAATTCTTTGCCCCCGTTTGCACTGCGTTACTGATAAAAAGAAACGAAAAGGAGCAGCTATCGTGAAGCGAAGGGTAGTAGTTACAGGCGTGGGACTGGTGACCCCACTTGGTACCGGAGTTGAGAAAACCTGGCGGAATATTTGTTCGGGAGTCAGTGGTATTGATCTCATTACTCGCTTTGATACCAGTGATTACGGAGTAAAAATTGCTGCTGAAGTGAAGGATTTTATTGCGGAGGATTTTTTTGACAAGAAAGCGATTAAACATCTTGATCTCTTCGTTCAATATGGCCTTGCGGCAGCTAAAATGGCCATGAAAGACAGCGGTCTTATGATAACCAATGAAAATTGTGAGAGAGTCGGAGTCATAACCGGATGTGGCATGGGCGGATTGCCGACCATCGAAAAATACCATCAGATATGTGTAGAAAAGGGCCCCAAAAAAATCACCCCATTTTTTATACCTATGGTCATCCCCAATATGCCTTCCGGACAAATCTCCATGGCCTTGAATGCAAAGGGTCCGAACCTTTGTATGACAACGGCGTGTTCCGCTGGAACACATGCTGTAGGAGAAGCCTACCGACACATCAAGTATGGAATGTGTGACGTGGTCGTCAGTGGGGGGACAGAGGCGGTCATCTGTGGTCTTGGAATTGCAGGATTTTCAGCAATGAAAGCACTTTCAACTCGCAACGAGGACCCAAAGGCTGCATCCCGGCCGTTTGACATGGGGCGCGATGGTTTTGTAATGTCCGAGGGTGCCGGTATGCTTGTTCTTGAGGAATATGACCACGCTGTTGCCAGAGGGGCAAAAATTTACGCAGAGATCTGTGGCTATGGCTTGAGCAGTGACGCGTATCACATTGCAGCCCCACCGGAAAATGGAGAAGGTGGGATGCGAGCGATGCGGATGGCAGTTGAAGATTCTGGAATGGCCCCCAATGATTTCGATTATATTAACGCGCATGGCACGTCGACACCGCTCAATGACAAATGCGAAACGCAGGCAATAAAAACTGTCTTTGGTGAGCATGCCAATACGTTGGCAATCAGTTCCACAAAATCTATGACTGGCCATATGTTGGGAGCGGCTGGAGGGATTGAGGCTGTGTTTACTGCCCTGAGTTTGTATGAGCAGATTGCCCCACCAACCATCAACCTTAGCCAACCCGACCCAGATTGCGATCTCGATTATGTGCCGAATGTAGGGAGAAAAATGAATATTCGTGCGGCACTTTCCAATTCTTTCGGATTTGGTGGTACAAACGCAGTAATAGCTATGAAAAGGTTTACCAATTGACAGGAAATAGGGAGGCCCGAGTGAAGATAGTCGTTGCTGCTGATCACGGTGGCCTGGAATTGAAAGAGCTGATCAAGAGCTCGCTGGTAACGTTTGGCTACGAAGTCGAGGATGTTGGTTGCTACTCAAAAGACGCGGTAGATTATCCTGAGTTTGCTGAGAAAGCTGTCTCGCTCATTTTAAAAAACGAATGTCAAATGGGTATACTGATTTGCGGAACGGGAATAGGTATGTCCATTGCGGCAAACAGATACAGGAGTATCAGAGCCGCCAATTGTTCAAGTGTGTACACGGCGAGGATGAGTAGAGAGCATAATAATGCCAATGTACTTTGTCTTGGAGCTCGGGTTCTTGAGACGGATACAGCTGTCGAAATGGCCCGTGTATGGCTGGAAACCCACTTTTCCGGAGGAAGACACCAGAGAAGGATTTCAAAGTTTAGCGATTGATGATAACCATAAGGATTAACTCCAATAAAGCCGATTTTGCTCATGCGAAATCGGCTTTATTTATTTAATGATTTTTTTCAGCAAGAACACTAATGATCAAAAACATGATTGATAAATGGTAATTGTTCAGTAGAAGGAATACAGTTCGCCGTTGGCGAGGCTAAGCAAAGGTATGCGGTTTCCCATAATGATAGGTTACGATGCTACCTATGCACATTGACTCATGGGGGTTGTAAATATGAAATGCCCGTATTGTGGACATCTTGATAACAGGGTAATTGATTCGCGCCTTAACAAGGATGCAACAATTACTCGAAGAAGAAGGGAGTGTTTAGCATGTAATCAGCGATTCACCACCTATGAACGGCTTGAGGTAATGCTCCCTGTGCTGGTGAAAAAAGATGGTCGCAGAGAACCATGGGATAGGCACAAACTGACGGCCGGCTTGGAAAAGGCATGTGAAAAAAGGTCGGTCAGTCGAGACAAGCTTGACGAATTTGCCGATGAAATTGAACACAAACTCCAGGACTACGGAGCGAAAGAAATCCATTCCAAAGTAGTGGGTCAGTGGGTAATGGAGGGGTTGCCTCGCCTTGATGAAGTGGCATACGTGCGGTTTGCATCGGTATATCGTCAATTTAAGGATGTTAATGAATTTATGGAGGAACTCAAGACTCTTCTCGATTCCAGAGGAAAAAATGAATAGCAAAGAAGATTTGCGTTTCATGCGCCAAGCCATGAAGGAAGCCAAGAGAGGTTTAGGACGGACATCCCCAAATCCTTGTGTGGGAGCAGTCATAGTCAAAGACGGCAGGATTATTGCCAAAGGCTATCATAAGAAAGCTGGAACCCCGCATGCCGAGGTAAATGCAATACGGCAGACAACTGAATCTGTTACTGGAGCAACCATATATGTTACGCTAGAACCGTGCAATCATACAGGAAAAACACCACCATGCACTCGTGCCATAGTCGAGAGCGGAATTTCCCGGGTCGTGGTCGGGATGAAAGATCCCAACCCTCTTGTCAACGGAACAGGCATAGCCTTTCTTGAGAGTTGTGGAGTGACTGTTGCCAGCGGTTTTCTAGAAAAAGAGTGTCGTGAGATGAATGTCGCGTTTATCAAGCATATTACAACTGGCCTTCCCTGGGTGATAATGAAGGCGGGAGTGAGTCTTGATGGTCGATTGAATTATCAACAAGGAAAAAGCGGTTGGATTACCGGGCCGGAATCGGTGCTTGAAGTACATAAACTCCGAAATAGAGTCGATGCCATCCTTGTCGGAGGTCAAACCATAACAATAGACAACCCGTCACTTACGACAAGACTTCCTCGGGGCCAATCAAAAGATCCGGTGCGGATTATCGTCGATAGCCAGTTGTCGACTCCCCGCCATGCGCAGGTGTATAACCTTGATTCTCCGGCACCGACATGGGTATTTCACTCCGAGGATGCCCTTCCAGCGAAAATCACTAATTTTCAGGGTCGGGGTATTCGACTCTTCCCAATTCCACAGAAAAATAGTGGCTTAGACCTTCTCGAAATTCTTAAGATTTTGGGGAAAGAGGGACTTTGCTCTGTTATGGTCGAAGGAGGGGCAAAATTACATGGTGCATTCTTGAATGCGCAACTCTTCGATTGCGCGAATCTGTTCTATGCACCTCTTTTTGCCGGGGACCGAGGGGTGGGTTTGGCTGAAGGGCTTCAGGTGCAGGATCAGCTCAATGCCCCAAAACTTGTGGCGATTCGCTATAAAAAACTCGGTGCTGATATGCTTATTTCCGGCCGGATGGCCTATTCGAAATAGCTGTTACTCTGTAGCAAGTTGTTTATTTTTGGTGCAATCAATGCACAGTTTGCAAAGTTGCTAAAAGTGATGGAGAAGATGATATCATCTTTTTCAAATGATGGGCTATGCGAAATCGTGCATTGTGGTGACAAACGTAAGGCGCGCACCCGTTGTGTAAAACTCTCCTCAGCCTTCCTATACATTGGACAGAGCTGGTGTTGCAGATAATTACTGAGATGTTGAACCTTCTGCGTGATATTCAGCACAGGATGTTTGAGAATGCCAGATATTTCCTGGATTTTTAAATAGTCAGATATGGGGATGTTTTGCCGAAAGGCAAGATCGCGAATGAGGCTGAAGAACCTCCTTTGTTTGTTATCCCCCATTGCAAGATCAGAAAACAGCTGTACCAAGGCAATGCGATCAGAGCTTTCAGGCAATCTTAGCAGTTCCACAACCATTTTTTCCTGGAGTCGTCCGGCATGAATCTCGGCTATTATAATTGGATGTTGCTGCAGAATGTTGGCGAGTTCGTTGATAGTTGCAGTCTTCTTTCGCAATTGCAACCTTTCTAAATACAGTGAAACAATATCTTGAGGATTGAGAAAGCGGGTACAGATCTCGATAAATTTCGCTTTTTCAGCCAAAGATAACGGGTGGAAAAAACTTTGATCGGCCAGCAGAGTATCGAGTAAAACAGTCACTTCGGTGCTTTCCGAAAAAACCAGACACTCTACACTTTCCATCTGCGAATTTGCCAAGGCAAATTGTAGCCGTTTGAAGCCACAGAGAATTTCAAAACTGCCATCTTCCCTAGCTAGAAGGATAGGTGGGTGGATAATGCCTGTCCGGTTGAAAGATTGGAGCAAGGTGTTAGAAATGGTTTGCGAATCCCAAGGATGAAGATTCCACTTGCTGGTGAAGGAAATCTTACTTAATAATATTGTGCAGCCGGAGAGTTTTCTTGAGGACATGTTCAGTCTGTAGATGGACAACCACTTAAAGCATAAAAAACCCTGAGAATGACGAAGCAAACCCAGGGGTTATAAGGATTCGTGAAAAGGATGAGGGATTTACTTAATTAGCTGTTTTCACACTAGGAAGCATTTATCTTTTCTCGCAATATTCCGGATGGCTTAAATGTAACAACTCGCCTGGCATCTAAGGTGAGTTCGTTGCCAGTTTGTGGATTTCGTCCTCTCCGAGCGTTTTTACGTTTCACATTAAATTTCCCGAAGCCACTCAAAAGAAGATCGGAACCATTTATGAGAGAGTCTTTTGATATGCGCAAAAATGCTTCAACCGAATCAGTCGCCTGAGCTTTTGTCAGGCCTTCATGATTCTTATATACCTGCTGGACCAAATCAGCTTTTGTAAGTGTCATAATTCCTCCGGAATTTTCTGTATGAGTGAATACCTTTTTGTAATGATATACTTTCAGAACAGAAAGTCAAATCTAATGCTACGAAAAAGCACCAAAATAATTATAAGATTATCATTTGACGGAGCATATTTGTCAGCAAATGGGTGTGGCAGGTATGGAATAGAATATCCCCTGCTTGGAAAGCCATTACATCATAACACTTGAAAGCTTAAAGATCGGCAGATACATCGCAACGACAATCCCACCTATCATGCCGCCGAGAAAAACCATCATAAATGGTTCTATCATGGCGGTTAAATTTTCAACTGCTTGATCGACCTCTTCATCATAAAAATCGGCAATTTTTTCTAACATGACATCTAGAGCACCAACAGATTCACCGACATTGATCATTTGGACAACCATGTTTGGGAAAACGCCACTTTCTTCAAGGGGTTCAGCTATCGGTCGTCCTTCGGCGATGGAGTCTCCGACGCGGAAAACGGCTTTTTCGATGACTTTGTTGCCGGAAGTTTTGGCGACGACCTGCAGTGCCTCTAGAATTGGGACACCAGCGCTGAGCATAGTGCTTAGGGTCCGAGTAAATTTAGCAACAGCTACTTTGCGCAACAAAATACCGAAAACCGGGGTCTTAAGCGAAGTTCTGTCGAAAAATGTCCTGCCTTTTTCGGTTGCATAGGTTTTCTTTATTGCCATCACTATGATAAAAAAAACAATTATGATATAAAGAAAATTTGATTTAAAAAAATCGCTTAAATTAACAACTATTTGTGTGGGAAGAGGCAGGCTGTGGCCAAATCCTTCAAACATGGTTCTGAAAACAGGGACAACAAACACCAAAATAACAATAAGAATGACAGTTGAAATAGCCAAACAGACTGTTGGATAGGTCATTGCGCCTTTTATTTTCTTTTTGAGTGCCATGGATTTTTCCATGAAAGTGGCAAGTCTCGTTAAAATGGTATCAAGAATACCACCCGTTTCACCAGCCTCAATCATGTTGGTAAAAAGGTTGTCGAATACCTTCGGTTTTTTTCGCATTGAATCGGCAAGAGTGGATCCTGCCTCAACATCAGAGCGAATTTCCTTCAAAGTCGTTTTGAAGGTTGGGTTTTCTTGTTGTTTTTCAAGTATTTCAAGGCCTTGTACCAGAGGAAGGCCGGCATTAATCATCGTTGAGAGTTGACGGGTAAAGACAACAATATCTTTTCCTGTCACTTTCGGTTTGAAAAAAGCAATATTGTCGAAAAGACCTTTTGGTTTTTCTTTGATTATCAGGCCGCTGATTCTTAGCCGTTTTAATTGGGCCAGTGCACCGGCCTGATCGGGGGCCTCAACCTCACCTTTTCTTTTTTCACCGGCAGAATTTTTACCCTTCCAAACATAAACAGGCATTTTTGCCTCCCATTTTTAGAGAGTATATCTGGAGAAACCAGAGAATCTCCTTCATACATTGCAAACAATAAGTGATATCGATTATATATTAAGAATCTCCTTATTGCAAGTCTCGGAGTTCCGCCACTCTTTTTAATTTTTTCATCGGACAGGTAAAAAAACAGTAAAGAAGCACCATATTGGATAAGGTTTAGTAAAAAAAACTTGTCTCAGAGATGTGTGCTTGGTATAATGCAGAATTATGTTTTCATTGTTTATGTCAGTCTGTGGTTCACCACGGCTGTTTCCCTGGTGTGAAGATGTGATCACCAGTAAGAGTTTGACGGATTGGAGGACGAACACATGGAGAGTCAGTCGACTGTAAATTATGCTGATGGCCGTTTTCAGCCTATTATTGATAAATGCCAAGGATGTGGACGGGTTGTAGAAAATGAAGCTGCTACGTTTTGCCGAAGTTATGTGAATCCGGCAGCCAAATGGAAGTTGGGGTTTTGTAATTTTGCTACCCACGCTAAGCCGGAAATTAGTGTTGTCAAAATTAGAGTTAATCCTTTGAAAGCTGCAAAACGAGCTTCCAAAAGAAAATAATTTGCTGGATTTTTATAAAAAAAGGATCTGCTGCAAAGCAGGTCCTTTTTTTATGACCGATGGCCGAAGATTGCTGTACCTACCCGGACAATAGTTGCACCCTCCTCAATGGCGATATGAAAATCATCAGACATCCCCATGGACAGTTCTGGCTTGTTGATATGGGGGAAAAGGTTTTTTGCTGCAATTTTCTCGGCCAAGATACGAAGGTTTCGGAAGTGAGGGCGAGACCGCTCCGGATCGTTGGTAAGAGGTGGCATGGTCATCAGGCCGCAAACTCTTAATCTTTTTAATTCATTTATTTTAATCAATAATTCTTCAACATCATCAACTGCAACACCAGCTTTCTTGGGATCATTAGCGATGTTTACCTGGATAAGTATGTCAAGGCTTTGTTTCAGGTTTTCTAGCTGATTATTAAGGGTTGTGCCAAGTTTAAGGCTATCCAATGTCTCAATCATGTTGCATGTCGCGGCGGCAATTTTTGCCTTGTTGCTCTGCAGGTGGCCAATAAAGTGAAAAACCGCCTCCGCCGGTACAAGTCCTCTTTTGGCCTGGACTTCCTGAATATAGTTTTCCCCAAAAACCGTTTGGCCGGCATCAAAAGCTTCACGAATTGAGTCAGCTGGAAAGAGTTTCGAAACTGCCACCAGTTTAATATCCTGCGGCTGTCTTCCAGCTTTTTGGGCAGCTTTGGCAATTTTTTCTTTTACTAGTAGAATGTTTTGTGCAATCATCGGTATCTATTGGTCGGTAAAGGAGAAGAGCTTTTCTGCATTAACGGTGGTTTGCCTGGCCACGATTGATACATCAATTTGCCGGAGTTCGGCTATTTTTAAAGCGGTTTTAATGAGATAGGCAGGTTCATTCCTTTTGCCGCGGAATGGTTGAGGGGCGAGAAAAGGTCCGTCTGTCTCCAACACCATAGAAGTAAGTGGAATCTTCCTTACCACTTCCTGTAGAGTAATGCTATTCTTGAAGGTAACGATTCCAGGAATGGAAATAAGCATGCCTAGGTCGAGAATCCTTTGGGCGTATGAATAGTCACCGGAAAAGCAATGCATGATACCCCCTTGATACAATGGTTGAGCTTGGCGAAGAATATTGAGTATATCATCTTCTGCTTCTCTGTTGTGGATAATAACCGGCAACTTGAACTCGTGGGCCATATCCAGTTGTCTGCGGAAATGATGGCGCTGTTTGGTTGGATCTGAATAGCGCTTATAATAATCTAAGCCGATTTCGCCATATCCGACGATGTGTGTGCCTTGGTTTTCGTAGATTTTGGCTAGGGCGATATAATCTTCATCTCGCAGTGTATCTACGTCGTGGGGATGTATACCGATTGTTGCAGAAACCTGATGGTGTTTGCGGGCAAGTTCAATACCATTTTTTGAGCTCTGCAGATCAACACCGATAGTGATAATTCTTTTGAGGTGTTGCGTGAAAGCTCGTTCAAGCACTTTGTCGAGATCAGCGGCATAGGCTGGCATGTCCAGGTGACAGTGGGTGTCGATAAGGAAACTGCCGTCTAAAGCAGACTTCCTTGTATCCGTGTCTTCATTCTTTTTTCCCATCCCCAACTCTTTAGCAGAAATGGTTAAAGGGCGCAATTTCCATTCCTCATGAGAGGGGAAAAGTACCCGATTTTTTCGCTAAAAAACACACTTATATCCTCTTCGCGGAGCTAGCGGGATGAATTTGTTATAAAAACTAAAATAAATCTTCATATAGCCCAAAAACTATCGTATAGTGATTGAGATGATATCCGGTCGGATCATCATCAAGTTTTGCGAGAATTGATATTTTACTAGTTTTTGAGTTAAAGAACATAGTCGCGATTCTTGAAAATGTTCGTTTTGCAACAACGAATATTTATATAAAGTTTTATTTATTCAATAGGTTATATAATATTAATAGGTCGATGCAGGAATGTCGCCTTAGTACCAGCTGGTACCAGCAACCAACATTTACGATGAGGTTTGGGGCATGAATTACGGGATTGTCAGTCAAGAACAACTCGAGCAGATTGATCGAATTTTAGCAGAGAAGTTGATAAAACTGGGTGTTGATTGTGTTATTATCATCGATATGGCTGGAAATATTATTACCGCCAAAGATAATGGTGAAAGTAAATACGATGTCTATTCTTTTGCTGCACTGGCAGCTGGTAATTTTGCAACAGTTGATGCAATGGCCAAGCTTGTTGGTGAGCAGGAATTTTCTCTGCTATTCCATAAAGGTCAGGAATCAAATATACATTTTAGTAAAATTGATGATGAGCTGCTTCTTATCTCTATGTTTGGGCGTGATATATCCCTTGGCTTTCTTCGCCTTAATGTTGTCGATGTTATAGAAAAAATTAGAAAAGTTTGGGATAGGAAATAACATCGTCGGGTGTATTTGTTTTGTCTTTTCGGCATGATGAGAAAATTGCAAACATCTGCAGCGATCATCAACAGGGAGTAGAACGTTGAGCTTTATCAATTTAAAAGACAAGATAGTGCAGGTAAAGATTGTGTATTACGGACCCGGACGGTGTGGGAAAACCACTAATCTGGAGTACATTAATCGAACGTATCGTAAACAAATCGCCTCAGAGATGGTCAGTTTGAAGACCCACGGCGACCGGACTCTGTTTTTTGACTTTTTGCCATTTGATATGGGACAGATCAAAGGTTATGATATCAAAATTCAGCTTTATACCGTGCCTGGGCAGGTGAAATATAATGCCACCCGAAAACTAGTTTTAAGAGGCGTAGATGGTATCGTTTTTGTTGCTGATGCCATGGAAAAACAGCGCGAAAAAAATATCCGATCCTTGAATCAGCTCCATGAAAATCTCCAGTCGTACAAGGAGAGTATTTTCAAAATTCCACTGGTGATGCAATACAATAAAGTTGACCTCAAGGAGCACGGTATCCCCATCCTCCCGACGTCGGTATTGGAAAAGGATCTCAATAGCAGACTGAAAGTTCCCTATTTTGAGGCAAGTGCAATTACTGGGTATAATGTCGCCGCGACATTGAAGAAAATTATTTCTTCGTCGGTGATTTCAATCCAGAAAAAATTACTCTAGAGAGAAACTGTGGTGAAACAGTATACCGAAAGCCAATATGATGATGATTTAACTCTTAGTAATGATGCGTATGATGAGTCATATTACTCTGATGCGGACGATCTCTTTGAATTTTCAACCGATGATGAGTCACCTATCAGCCGTTTGAAGAGTTTGGTCTTGTCGATAGACTGGGAGATTACCGACGAGGTCTTGCTTCAGTTCAACGAAGAATTGCTTGATCTTCGGGGCATTTGGGCAGGGGAGTCAATCAATCTTGTGTATATCCAGGCCTTGGAAAAGATAAGTAAATATATTTATCAGAATAAGGCGGATTCTCACCCCAATGCTATCAAACTGCTCCTTACATTTTATTATAACCTTGAGAAAATAGTATCATCTCAGGATCTCTCAGAAGAACAAAAAAAAGTTATCTTGATGGAAGACGTGAGGAAATTTGAAAATCTCAAACGTCAGATCAAACAGAAGCCATCCTCTGTTTCTGCCCAGGAAACAGAAGTTCCGCAATCCCAACCTCAGAAGATCAGGACCGAAACTTCAAGTGAAGATCAACTGCTAAATCTCAAAGCTATTGTTCTCGGCATTGATTGGGAGATTACCGATCAGGACCTGAATGATTTGCGACGAGAAGTATTACGACTTGAGGAAAAATTTTCGAAAAGCCGACCGAAACTGATTCTTCTTCAGGGTATCGGAACTCTTGCGGCGTATATCAAGGTGAAGAAAAGCAATGCCCATCCTGACGCATTTCAGGTCATGCAACTTTTTTATGAAAGCCTCGAAAAAATTGTTCAAGAACCAATGAGTTTGGAAGCGGAAAAAGTCATTCTTTTTCCAGCTGTTGAAAAATTCAATTCATTCAAGGCGCTGCTCGGTCCGACTATTTCACCCGAGTCAATTTGCAAAAAAGATGATGAGAACGTTGAGGATTATGGCACGGTAAACGACGCAAGCGGGATGTCGCCGGCCTTGGCTGATGTCTCGGAGGAAGAGGTCGTGGGCTTCCAGGCTGAAAAGGAGGCAATGGCTTTGGGATTGAAAGATTCCGGTGGCGTCGCATCTCATATTGATAATTTCTTTGGAGAAAGTTTTTCAAATCAATTGTTCGCGGAAGAAGTAGCCGAAGAACCAGGAAAAATGGAGACAGTATCTGCGATTGTTGGTTTCAAAGAAGATGAAGTTGTCACTGTCGAAAAGGACCTGGCTCTAAGGGGTATTGATGTTGGAGGTGATGAAGAGAACGAGCTGAATCGTGAAGAAAATGTAGCTGGCAGGGATATTTTTCCTGTTGGTTTGCAAGATTTTCCTCACCTTCAGCAAGAAAATGTGGCCTTGGAGAGAAAAAATGCTCTCAAGGGAGTGGATGTCGAGACTGATGCCGATGATGACACCGACGAATTGTCCTTGCCCATGGATGGTGAGGAATTGGCCCCCGCTCTTGCCGCAATGGACGAAGAAAGTCTTTTTAGTGCAACCACCCTTGACCGAGCACCAACCGTCAGCAGTGTAACTGAAGAAATAGTCGGCGCCATAGATGGATTATTTCTTGATCATGATGAGGTGCTTACAGCTCCCGGTTCCGGCAAGCCCCTAGAAGAACCAGTCGCAGATACAAAAAATGTAGAAATTCAAGATGAAGAACTGATCGGTTTTGAAGACTGGCTGAAAGAGGATAGCGTAGAGGAAGAATCCTTAGAGATGGCAGTTGATTCAGAAGGCATCCAGGCAGACGCTCATGAGTTGTTTGTTAACGATGTGCAGGATCTGGTGCCGGTGGAAGGCAAGGCCGAAAATGAACTCGCAGCAATGGATTTTGTAGAAAATCAAGAGGAAGATAACCTAACTTCATTCTTTACAGATAATGACCTTGAGCAAAGCACCAAAGATGGTTCTGACATTGATTCTCTTTTTGACAGCTTGGAGGTCGATCTCGTAGAAGAAAAGAGAGAGAAGGCTCCAGTAGAAATGAGTGCCAATCCGGAGGAATTCTTCGGTTCAGAAGAGGAGGCGGAAGAACCGGCTGAGGTGGCAATGTCCGGAGTGTTCTCTGAGGAGAGGGCAGAGGATGTCGTCGAAACATCAGTCAGTGCTCTTTTCACCGAAACTGAACTTGTCGAGGATGATGCGGTGGTCTTTGAGCTGTTTCAGGAAGAAGTTGAACCAGATGTTGTGATCAGGCAGGAGAGTGAACATGCAAGAGAGTTACCTGTTTTTGGAACGTTGATTGTTCCTGATGATACGTATGCCACAGGATTTGCTGGGGTCGCTGGAAATGAAATTGTTGAAGAGTTGGCTGACAGCAGTGCAGTTGCTGTTGCAGAAGGAAAAATACTGGAGCCGCTCAGTGAATTACAGTCTTGCATTGACTCTTTGAAGATTGAAGTCAACGATGCAATTATTACTGGAATATTCAAAGAAATAAATGAGCTTCGCCAAGAATGGGCTGACAAACCGTTGGAAAAAACTTTCCTGCAGCTTTTGTCGACTGTTACCCAACATATTGACAGCTATCGCTATGAATCCAGCGCAGAAGCATATGGACTTCTTGTTGCCATTTGCCAGGCAATTTCCACCTTGAAGGATGATGATGACCTCCATGATAGTCAGGAAGTGCTGCTGAGTGAAACATGCAAAGTTTTAGAGTGGCAGCAAGGAATGCTGTCTCGACAGGCAGTAAAAAAAGGCAATCAGTTAACATTTGCTGATCCGTTACGAACGGAAAAAGAAGGCGCCTATCAGTCGGATGCACAAAAAGATCTTGACGATCTTTTGGGGAGCTCTGAGGATGGCGGCGCAGATGAAATTGCCGTAAAAAAAGAGCTGTTGGTGGAGGGTAAAGCTGAAAATATGCGGGAGATCTTCGCAGATGATCTGAAGAAAGAAATTGCAGCCCTGCGCCAAGCCTTGCAAATGGAGATAGCCGAACTGAGAAGGGAATTAATAAAAGATTAGGAGCCGTATCAAACTAACTTTGACGACAATTGCCATTACCGTTACGACACGTTGTCCATCACCAGGGGGATTCTTATAAAGGATATCCCTCCTTGTGATGTCTTCAGAGGTTCATTAATCCCTGGGGGCAAACTTTTCTTTTAACATCTGGTTTACGTGCGGGGGCACTAAGTCGCTCACATTACCGCCGTTTCTCGCTGCATCCTTGATAATCGATGAACTGATATATATCCAACGAAATCCGGGCATGAGAAAAACGGATTCAACCTCCCGCTGAAGCTTTCTGTTCATGAGTGCAAGCTGGAATTCGTAGTCAAAGTCCGAGACGGCGCGAATTCCCCGAACGATGGCCCTGGCATTTTGCCGATACGCATAATCGACGAGGAGACCTTTCACCGAACTTACCTGTATACGTTGGTGATTTTGGAAAGAGTCCTCTATCATTTTGATACGTTCGGCCAAAGAAAATACCGGGTCTTTGGCCGAATTCACAGCGACAGCAACGATGACCTTGTCAAACAGGTTGAGGGCGCGATTAATGATATCAACATGACCCATGGTAATGGGATCAAAGGTTCCCGGATAGACGGCAATTGAAGGTTGAGGGTTGTTTTCTTTTGTCATGTCGTTTATTTCTTGCGGATTGATGGAGGGATATGTTTGGGTCCTGTCAGCCTTTTATGACTTGCCGTCAACAGGACGATTTGTATAGCCAGAATCCAGTCTCACCATAGACACGCTTGTCAATAAGGTTGAGTTGAGCCGCGGTGTTGGGGAGTGAGATATCAAACCTTTCTTCAACAATGAGGATGCCGTTTTCAGCAAGAAGGTTGATTTCAGCAATAGCCTTCAGAAGAGATTGTGAAAAATTTTTACCGTAAGGAGGATCAGCAAAAATGAGATCAAAGCCCGCTTCCGTTTCCGGGATAAAATGCATAGGGGGCAAGCCTTTGATTAAATCATGCTGGATGACTCGAAGGCCGCAAATGCCCGAATAACCAGAGAGACAAAGGCCGATATTTTTTTTAATAAGGTCGAGAGCCAAGCGATTTTTGTCAATAAAAACGACAAAATCGGCATTCCGGCTGAATGCTTCGAGTCCCATGGCGCCGGTACCGGCAAAAAGATCGAGGACCTTTGCTCCTTGGACGGATTTGCCAAGAATACTGAACAAAGCCTCCCGTGCCTTATCGGAGGTAGGTCGGATACTCTTGTTATGAGGAGGAGGGGTAAAGAGTTTTCGACCTTTTGCTATGCCACTGATAATTCTCAAAAGTTTACGCAGCCGGGAGGTACCCCAAGACAGTTTCTCCGGCTCGAACTTTTTGTCCCGGCTTTATTGCAAGCTCAGTCTCAAGTGGAAGGTAGAGATCAACCCTTGAGCCAAATCGAATAAGCCCGAAGCGTTTCCCCCTGGCAACCGCATCACCGGCTTCAAGCCAACAGATAATCCTCCGGGCAATAAGCCCGGCGATCTGCACAAAGGCGATTTTTTTCCCACCCGCGGTTGTAATGACGCTGGCACAGTATTCGTTTTGCAGTCCGCCCTGTTGACTGTCGGCGGAATAAAATTTTCCCGGTTTGTAGAGAATTTTTTCCACTTTACCGCTGAAGGGAATCCTGTTGACGTGGACATTGAAGATATTCATGAAAATAGATATTTTCTGGACGTCTTCTCCAGTAAACCTGCTGTCAGTAACACGTTCAATGAGAATAATTTTGCCGTCGGCAGGAGAAACCAGCGCGTCAGCGCGGTCCGGTCCCAGGCGTTCCGGGTCACGGAAAAAACACAGGACAAAGAGAGTGGCAACCAGCAGGAAACCGGTAGTGATTTTCATTGCAAGAATTGCCGCCAAGAGGGTGGCGAAGGCCAGCACAAATATGAAAGGATACCCTTCTTTGGTTACGGGAACTTGAGGTGTCAACATAGGATGTATTCTCAGTGTTTTTGTAAAATATTTATTTGGTTTTAGGGGCGCGGGACATGGCTATTATTCCTGTACGAATAATTTCCTTGATGCCGATTGGTCGAAGGATGTCGATCACAGCCTGGATCTTTGACGCCGAACCGGTGAGTTCTATCGCGTAGCTTTTAGCGCTTACATCGACAACTTTGCCGCGGAAAATGTCTACGACGCGGAGGACTTCAGCCCGTGTTGAGGCTTCAGCCTTAACACGAAGTAGCACCATCTCCCTTTCTACGAAGTCTTTGTCATTGATTTCAGTAACCTTTATGACATCAATGAGTTTGTTCAGCTGTTTGGTGATCTGTTCAAGGATGGTATTGTCACCGCGGGAAACAACCGTCAGGCAAGAAACCTTTGGATCGAGGGTTTCGGCGACACAGAGACTCTCGATATTGAAGCCACGACCGCTGAAAAGCCCTGTTACCCGGGAAAGCACTCCCGGTTTATTTTGCAGAAGCACTGAAATCGTATGTTTCATCGTATGATCCTGGTTGTGTGAGTTCAGCTATTCTTGGAAAGAGTAGCCTTCAGAAACAAAAAAATCCTGACGGTATTTATATTATTGTCTTACCGCAAAAGTGCAATGCGTTGAAAGAACAGCATCAGCCCAGTGCCGCTACATCTACACAAGCAGCATTTCAGTATTTGCTTTGCCGGCCGGAACCATCGGGTACACCCCTTCTTCCCTCTCAATCTTGAAATCCATGATAACAAGGTTGTTGGTGGCTAGGGCTTCCCGGATAACCGGTTCGACCTCGCTTTTTGTTGTGGCTCTCAGGCCCACCGCGCCATAGGCCTTGGCAAGCTCGACGAAATCAGGGACGACATCCATGGTTGTCGAGGCATATCGCTTGTTATAAAACAGCTCCTGCCATTGGCGCACCATACCAAGATAGCCGTTGTTGAGGATGGCAATTTTAACCGGACACTTATATTGTTTAGCGGTGGCCAGTTCCTGGATATTCATCTGAATAGAACCGTCTCCGGCGATATCGACGACCGTGCGATCGGGGAAAGCCATCTGGGCACCTATGGCAGCAGGGAGGCCGAATCCCATGGTACCTAAACCACCAGAGGTTACAAAATGCCGCGGATAATCAAATGTGTAAAACTGGGCCGCCCACATTTGATTTTGGCCGACCTCGGTGGTAATGATCGCTTTGCCACCGGTAAGCTGGTGCAGCTTTTCAATCACGTACTGCGGTTTAATAATGGTATCATTATCCTTGTAGGCCAGTGGATGTTTTGTGGTCCACTCGTTGATCAGGGCAAGCCAAGGTTGCAAACGCCCGGCCTGTTCCGTCTGTTTAAA